>CAIQDA010000444.1 GCA_903870415.1 uncultured delta proteobacterium | reverse complement strand
TCCGTTGGCGAGGCTCGCTTGGCTCCCTCGACGAGCAAAACCCGAAGCGTTTTCGCGCGTGGGCTTGCCTTCGGCGGACTTCTTGCGGTCGTGGCTCTCGGCGTTTACGTGCAGCGTACACGCGCTTCGGGCGGCAGTTTGTACACAGGCGAACCCGGCGCTATGGCGGTGATTCCACGGGGCTCGGTGACCATCGACGAAGGCGTTGGGGACGTGGTCGTCGCGTCGTTCTCCCTCGACGTGACCGAAGTGACCGTCGCCGCCTATTCCGATTGTGTGAAAGCCGGCGCATGCAATGCCGAGGCGCTCACCGAATACGGCGCATGCAACTGGGGAAAACCCGATAAGCGGGCACATCCCATCAATTGCGTCGATTGGTCTCAGGCCAAGTCGTATTGCAGCTTCGTGGGCAAACGACTGCCGACCGAAGCGGAATGGCAGCTGGCAGCGGAGGGCGCACAAAGTCGACAATACCCGTGGGGGCCCGCGCTGCCAACGAGCCAAGTGTGCTGGGACGGCGAGGGAAATGACCTCGGGCGCGGCAATCGCCACTCCACGTGCGCAGTTGGCGCGACACCGAGCGGAGACAGCGCTCAAGGCGTCAAAGATCTGAGCGGCAACGTCTGGGAGTGGACAGATTCCTGCGGCGGCAACGATTGCTCGCTTCGTGTGACCCGCGGTGGCAGTTGGCTTGAAACCAAGCCGTCCCACGTGGTCGCGACGGCGCGCCACACCCTGAGCACGTCCGACAGAGACTATGACCTCGGCTTTCGCTGTGGCCGCGCCAACTGATGGGGCAGTCCAAGTAGGCTCATTGGCAGCGGGGCCATGGGGCGTACGTTGCGGCGGGGAAGGCCCGTGAAAACGCGGCGGAGCGCCCGTTTGCACCTCGAAGCCAGTCTCGATCGCCTCTATTTTCGCTCGGAGCTCGGCGCGTGGTACCCTCATCTCGAGGCGAGGTACACACGTGGTCTTGAGCGCAGAATACTTCTTGACGGTCCTCGACATCGCGCGCGACGCGACAGACGACGAGGTTCGAGCTGCCTACCGTGAGGCGGTCTTCGTTTGGCACCCCGATAGGTTGCCGGAGCGCATGCAAGCGTCTGCCACGAAGCGCCTTGCCGCCATCAACGAGGCCTACGCGTACTTGATGGGGCCCGAAGGCCGTCTCGCTCGCAGCGCAGGCGACGAAGACGAAGAGGCAGACGACGGTGACGCGGAAGAGACCCGCTCGCCGGAGGTTGTCGAGACCACATGCAGGCGCTGCAAGGGAACCGGGAGCACCATCGCAAGCGTGACGCCCGAGGGACGCTTCGAGAGCCACGATTGCCCCCTCTGCATGGGCCGCGCGACGCTCGTCTGCGTGGCCGGAAGCGCCTGCACGACCTGCGAAGGCGACGGCAAGGGGCCCGACGGCCGTGCCCAGTCGCGCGCGGCGTTCCTACGAGCCAATATGATTGGCGTCGCTCCAGGAACAACGCTTTACCGGCTTCGGTTTCGGCGCCTCGTCCTTCATTACGAGAACAACCTCGCGCCCTGCAAAACGTGCCGAGGCGCAGGCTTTACCTTCTTCAAGCCCGACGCGCGTCTCGGTCCAAGTGGCCCTTTCGCCGCACCGGCCGCGTCAAAGGGCGCGCGCCCTCCGCGAGACCGACGGCGCTCCGAAACGCGAGCCGCCTGAGCCGCGCCGGTAGAGACTTTCTGCTGCGTTTCTGAACTTGCGCGCGGAGCTGAAGCCGTTACATTGGCCGGGTTACATTCCCTTTGTCGCTGCTGGAGCTTCCCATGATCGCGCCCGTTCGTACCCGCCGTTTCACCCTGTCCGTCGCCCAGGCTCTTGCGGCCATCGTTGCCGCAACTCCTGCATTTTTCCTTTCCGCGTGCGTTGACCCCATCGAGACGACGGGAACCACGACGGTGGATGCGGGCTCGGGCGATGCGGGGTCGGTGGACGCGGCTACTGCGGACGCAGCTACTTCGGACGCGGCCGCGTCGGACGCCGCACCGGACAGCTCGGTCGTTTGGGCCGATGCGGCGACGACGGACGGCGGCACGGGCTCGGACGACGCGGCGGCTCCCGACGCAGGCCCCGCGTTGCCCTCGGTCAACGTCGAAAATCGCGTTTGCCAAGAAGGCGACATTGGCGAGCATTTTTGCTCGATTCCTATTCATCTGAGCGCGCCCTCGCCCGTCGACGTCGTGGTTTTCGTGGAGCTCGATCGCGCGGCGTCCACCGCAACCGAGAACCTCGACTACCGCATGAGCAGCTTCGGCATCACCATTGCCGCAGGTCAAACGACGGGTGAAATTCCGGTCTCGCTCATCGGCGATCGGACAGTGGAGCCGGACGAAACCGTTTGGTACCGCATCTCGAGTGCGACCGGTGCGACCATAGGAACCTCG
>CAIQDA010000443.1 GCA_903870415.1 uncultured delta proteobacterium | reverse complement strand
GATGGCGTTCGCGGCGTCGTGAAAACCGTTCACGTAATCGAACACGATGGCCGAAACGACGACGGCGATGAGGAGAGTCAGCATGGGGTTAATCGTCGTAGAGACCCCGCGCGCATGGTCGTCAACAGGCGTCTCGTAACGATTTGATGACGGACGCGGTGAGAGGAGCCCCGGCATTTCGCTCGATTCGGCAACCGTCACACGAAGAAACGACGGAACCCCTTCACCGCGAGCCCCGAATGGTCGTACTTCTCCATGCGTGACTCGAAGGACGCTTGTGCGTTCGATGACCTCATCGAGAGGTTGACCGAGGGAGATATGACGGAGCTTGAAGCGAAAGGCGGATCGACGACGGAGAGCATGACGCTCGACGACATCGCAGCGCTCCTCGTTCAGCTTGAGCCGAACGACGTTGAGGATCTCGCAGCGATCCGAGGTCGGCTTGACGGGCTCGCGGACGATCCGTCGGTGGGTAACCCCGCGATCCGAAAACTCCTCCGTGAGGCCGCGAAGAAGATTGCGGTCACCATCGACGCGCCGATCGAGGAGGCCGCGCCAGCTCTCGCGTCGGCGTGCCGCCTCGTTACGGCGGCGAGTTCGATCCAGCGTCCGAGCGACCACGGTCCCGGACTGCCGGCGCCGAACGAGCTGAGCGACCGCGAGGTTGCGGCTGTCGCAGCGGGTCCGGTCGTCGTGCCTCCTCCTCCTCCTCCTCCTCCAGAGGTCGAAGGCGTGCCGCCCGAGAAGAAAAAATATTCGGCGAGCGTCGTCCTCTGCCCGCCAGACGTCGACATCGCGGTTGTCGGTGAGTTCGTCACCGAGTGTCTCGATTACATCGCGAGTGCGGAAGGCGCGCTCCTCGCACTCGAAAACGATCCGTACGACAAAGAGTCCATCGACACCGTCTTCCGTGCATTCCACACCATCAAGGGTGTGAGCGCGATGCTCGAGATGACGGCGATCACGCATCTCGCGCATCAAGCGGAGTCGCTCCTGAGCCCCGTTCGCGACGGCTCAGCGAAGTTCGTCGCCATCACGGCGAACCTGTCGTTGCGCTCCGTCGACATGATCAAAGCGTGCATGGACAAGGTCCAAGAGATCTTGAACGGCGGCGCGCCGGCTTGTCCCGATGGTTACGACGACCTCCTCCACGAGCTTGCGCACCCGGAAGCGGCTGCGAAGAGTGGCGGAAACATTCAAACGCCCGGCGAGGCACCACCGCCTCCTCAGCCCTCGCTTCTGGCGACGCCGAAGCCCGCGGCCGCACCCGCACCCGCTCCGGTGGCAGCCGCAGCACCCGTGGCGTCTCACGCTGCCGCGCCGCCTCCTCCTCCCGGTCCCGTGGGCGGCCATCCGGTTCAAGCGGCCCCGCCGCCTCGTCCTGTCGCTGCGGCTCCTGCCGCCGCCGCCCCTGCCGCCGCGGCAGCCGACGAGCCGACCGAAACGAAAAAGCGCCCCGAGCAGCGCAAAGGCGAGAGCGCCGTTGAGTCGAGCATTCGTGTTCGAACCGACCGCCTCGACCGCCTCATCGATCTCGTCGGCGAGCTCGTTATCGCGCACTCCATGGTTGCGCAGGACGACACGCTGCTTCACGGCGCCAACCACGACTTGGTGAAGAAGGTCACGCACACGGGCAAGATCGTCCGTGAGCTCCAGGACCTCAGCATGTCGCTCCGCATGGTGCCGCTGAAGTCGACGTTCCAAAACATGCAGCGCGTCGTCCGCGACGTTGCTCGCAAGTGCGGCAAACTCGTCGACTTCGTCACCGACGGTGAAGACACCGAAATCGACCGCAACATGGCGAACCTCATCAGCGATCCGCTGGTGCACATGGTTCGTAACTCGGTCGACCACGGCATCGAGGTTCCCGAGGTCCGCGAGAAGAACGGCAAGAGCCGCAGCGGCCGTGTTCGTCTCGCGGCTTACCACGCGAGTGGCAACGTTATCGTCGAGCTCTCGGACGACGGCGGCGGTCTTGACCGCGACCGAATCTTCCGCCGCGCCATCGACAAAGGCCTCATCGACGGGAACAAAGTTCTCAGCGACAACGAGGTCTACAACATCATCTTCGAGGCCGGCTTCTCCACGAAAGAAGCGGTCACCGACGTCAGCGGTCGTGGCGTCGGCATGGACGTTGTTCGCAGGAACATCGAAGCGCTCAAGGGTCGCATCGAGATCACCTCGCAACTCGGCGTCGGAACCACGTTCCTCATCTACCTGCCGCTCACGCTCGCCGTGACGGACGGCATGCTCGTTCGCGTTGGCAACGAGCGTTACATCGTCCCGACGGTGAGCATCAACATGAGCTTGCGTCCGGAGCAGCGCCAACTCTCGACGGTTTCAGGCCGTGGTGAGATGCTGATCCTCCGCGGGTCGCTCATCCCGATCTTCCGCCTGCATCGCTTGTTCGAAATCAACCACGCAGTGGAGGACCCAACCCAGGGCCTCGTGGTCATCGTCAACGACGGTGGCCAGCATTGCGGGCTCCTTGTCGACGAACTTCTTGGGCAACGCCAAGTCGTCGCGAAGACACTCGGCGCCGGCCTCGGTCGCGTCGAAGGCGTGTCCGGTGGAGCCATCCTTGGCGACGGCCGCGTCGGTTTGATCCTCGACCCCGCTGGCATCGTCAACCTCGCCCGCCACAGCGGACTCCTTTGATCTCCCTCACGCACCGTTAGATCCCGCGAGAACCGACCATGGCTGCCGATCCGAAAGCGCACGCGCTCGCTCAGCGAAAGCTCGAAGCCGCAGGGAAGTACCTGACCTTCTTCCTCGAGAGCGAGGAATACGGGATTCCGATCCTGAAGGTTCAGCAGATCATTGGTGTCACCTCGATCACCGTCGTGCCGCGTACGCCGCACTACGTGCTCGGAGTCATCAACCTTCGCGGCAAAATCATTCCGGTCATCGACATTCGGCGCAAGCTCGACATGTCGCCGGTGGAACCGAGCGAGGCCAATTGCATCATCGTCGTCAAATCGAACAACATCGAAATGGGGATGTACGTCGACCGAGTGAGCGAGGTGCTCTTGGTCACTCCGGAGGACATCGAAGACACGCCGTTCTTCGGCGGACAGGTGAGCACCGAGTACTTGGTGGGCATCGCAAAAACACAGGGCCGCGTGCGGCTTCTATTGGACATCGACAAGGCTCTCTCGACGAGCGAGCTGATGCAGATGCAAGCTACTTTCGGGGGTGGTCTGGATTCCGACTGACGGAAACCAGCCCGTATCTTTTTAACGTTACATCAGCGACTGAATCACGCATCTCGGAGATCCATCGATGCTAGGCAAATTGTCGATCGCGCAGAAACTGGCGCTCCTCCTCTTCACCTTCGGTCTATTGCCGACGCTCGTGCTGACGGGGGTTGCTTACCAGGCCGCCGACACGATCGAATCTCGTGCAGGCGCTCGCCTCCAAACCGCTGCGCAATCCGCGGCCGATCGAGTCGATCGGGCCATGGGTGAGCGTTACGATGACGCGCAGAAGCTTGCGGCGGCCATCGGTTCCGGTGGCGTCGTTGACCGTGCTGTTCTCGAGGCGAAGCTCTCGGCGTTCACGAAGCTCAGCCCGGTTTATGACCGTGCGGTTGTCGTTGCGCCGAACGCAACACCGAACGGCGACGGCGAAGTCATCGCCAAGAGCAAAGAGTCGACCTCGAGCCAGTTCTCGGCACAGGCCGTGAAGATGGCCCGCACGGGTAACTTCAAGACGCCTGGCGCCCGCAACGGCACCGCGGTTGAAGAGTGGCGCACGGACCACACGAACATCAACTTCGCGGCGCCCGTAGAGGACCCGAAGGCGGAAGGCGACAAGAAGAACGTCGTCTATCTCGAGATGAAGCGTGAGTCGCTCACGGGCCTCATCGACGCGGTGCAAAAGGAAGTCGCCGCGGGCGGACTCCCAGGCGCGCAGGTCATCATTGCCGACTCCAAGGGCAACGTCATTGTGAGCACCGAAGCAGGCGGACAGCCTGTTTCAGTTGCAGAATACAAGTCGACGATGGGCTTCGTGAACGAGAAGCTCGTCACGTCGGGCTACGCGTATCGCGAGAAGAATGTGTCGCCTGCGTTCGGCGGCATCGACTGGTACGCGGTCGTCAAGGCTCCTGCTGTCGAAGTGGCCGGCGACGCACACGCGGTCGGTCGCAACCTCCTCATCGCGAGCGGCGCGCTCCTCTTTGCGATCCTCGTCATCGGTCTCTGGATTGGCAAGAAGGCCGTTGAGCCCATTAGCCAACTGACGTCCGTCGCAGGGCGCCTCGCGAGCGGAGACTTCGCTCAAGAGGTTCGTTACGAGGCGAGCGACGAACTCGGCGAGCTCGCTGCGGCGTTCCGCAACCTCATCGAGTACGGCAACGCGGTCGCTGCGGCAGCCGATGGCCTTGCGCGCGGTGACCTGAGCGTTTCGTGCGAAGCGAAGTCCGGGGACGACGTTCTCGGTGGAAGCGTTGCACAAGCGGTCACCACCCTGCAGCACCTCATCGAGGACTCGAAGAGTCTCATCGATGCGGCACGCGACGGCGTTCTCGAACACCGTGCAGACGTCACCAAGTACGTCGGCGGTTATCGCGAACTTCTCGAAGGCATGAACGAGCTCCTCGGAGCCGTGGAAGCCCCAATCGCTGAGGCTCAGAAGACCCTCGAGCGCGTCGCCGAGCGTGACCTGACCGGCCGCATGGAAGGCGAGTTCAAGGGCGCTTACGGGCAGATCAAAATCGCCATCAACAAGGCGGTTGGAAACCTCGACGAAGCGGTGGCGCGCGTCTCCATCGGTGCCGAAGAAGTCGCAACGGCTTCGAGTCACATCACGAGCGGTGCACAGACCCTCGCGCAGTCCGCTGCCGGACAGGCGAGCGCACTCGAAGAGATCACGAGCAGCCTGCAAGAGATTACGTCCATGAGCCGCGGCAACGCAGCGAATGCCAACGAAGCTCGCGCCATGGCGCAGTCCTCGAAGCAGAGCGCCGAACGCGGTACCGCAAGCATGCACCGCCTCTCGCAGGCGATCGACCGCATCAAGTCGGCCGCCGACCAAACCGCGAAGATCGTCAAGACCATCGACGAGATCGCCTTCCAGACGAACCTCCTCGCACTGAACGCGGCTGTTGAAGCAGCCCGCGCCGGTGACGCAGGCAAGGGCTTCGCAGTCGTCGCCGAAGAAGTTCGAAACCTCGCGATGCGGTCCGCTGAAGCAGCGAAGACCACCTCGCAGATGATCGACGAATCGGTGAAGAAGGCCGAGGACGGCGTTGTTCTCAACAAGGAAGTTCTCGTGAACTTCGAGGACATCGGCAAGGGCATCACGAAGGTCGTCGAAGTCATGGGCGAGATCGCCGCAGCTTCGAACATGCAGTCCGACGGCGTCGCGCAGATCAACGTTGCGGTCGAGAACATGTCTCGCGAAACGCAGCAGAACGCGGCGACGACGGAAGAAGCGGCAAGCGCAGCAGAAGAGCTTGCAGGCCAAGCGACCGCGATGCGCAACATGGCCGCCGAATTCCACACGACGAATGCGTCTTCGGGAGCCTTCGCGAACCCCGTTCGCAGCGCCCCAATGGCGATGAGCCGACCGTCCGCCGCCCTTCGGCCGACCAAGTCTCACGCGCACGCCATGCCAACCCCTATGAAGAGCAGCGCAATGAGCGGCTCGTCGTCGAACAAGAGCGATCCCAAGTGGATCATTCCCCTCGATGACGACGGCCCGATGCGCGACTTCTAGTCGAACCGAAGCATCGAACTCGGCACGAGATGAGTACGGACGAACTCAATCCACCGCTCCTCCCTGTCGAGTTCGAACAGCTTCGGGCCATCATGTATGCCTCCGTGGGGATTGCCCTGCAGGTAGGCAAGGAAGAACTCATTCGGACCCGGCTGCTCAAGCGGCTCAGGGAACTCCGAATGGGTTCTTTCGTTACGTACATCGCCTTCGTTCAGACGCCGCCGGGGAGGAAAGAGTTCTCCACGATGGTGGACCTCCTCACGACGAACAAGACGAACTTCTTCCGCGAGGAAGCGCACTTCGACTTCATCAAAGAACGGGTGCTACCGACCCATCGCAATGAGCGACGTCCGGTGATCATCTGGAGCGCCGGTTGCTCGTCGGGCGAAGAGCCCTACACGCTCTCCATGATCCTCCGAGACGCGATTCCGGAGCCGACGTACAGCAAGTGCCGCATCCTCGCGACCGATCTGTCGACCATCGTGCTCGCGAAGGCGAAGGTCGCCCAATACGACGAGCTCAACGTCGCCGACGTGCCGCCGGAGATTCAGTCGAAGTCCTTCGTGCCGTCGCCGCCCGTGGACGGCATTCGACGTTACGAGGTCAAGCCCGAAGTTCGAAAAATCGTGACCTTCGGGCGGCTCAACTTGAATCAGGCTGAAGCGTGGCCAATGAGGGGCCCGTTTGATCTCATCTTCTGCCGCAACGTCATGATCTATTTTGACGATCCGACGCGGGAACGCCTCGTGAATCGCTTCGCGGAGTTGCTCTCGCCCGGCGGGTTCCTGTTCATCGGCCACTCCGAGTCGCTCTCGTCGCTCAAGACCGGGCTTCGCTACGTGAAGCCCGCAGTCTACGAAAAAGTGTGAAGAAGGCGCGAAGGGGCTATCGGAAGGGCGACAACCGGTCGTATCGTCTGAAGAACCAGTAGGCAGAAGCACGAACGATCGTCTCGATGGATCAGGGCCAAACTCAGCGCGTGAAGCAAGTGATCGGCGTTGGCGACATGAAAGTGTCGAACAACGTAGCCGATACGTTGATCACGTATGCGCTCGGTAGCTGCCTCGGAGTCATCGCGTTCGATCCGATCGCGAAGGTTGGTGGTCTTCTGCACGTCATGCTGCCGATTTCAACGATCGATCCAGCGAAGGCCGCAAAAAATCCGTGTATGTTTGTTGACACGGGTGTGCCGAAGCTCTTCCACGAGTGCTACCAAGCAGGAGCACAGAAGGGCCGCATGGTCGTGAAGGTCGCAGGCGGTGCCGCCACGCAAGGCGCGTGGGAAGGCGATATTTTCGAGATTGGGAAGCGTAATATCACGATGCTTCGCAAACTCCTCTGGGCCAACGGGGTTCTCCTGAAGGCGCAGGACGTAGGCGGTACCGAACCACGAACGATGTCGCTCGACCTCGCAACGGGTGAAGTTCTGCTCCACGTCAATGGTCAATCTAAAGTTCTTTGAAGGCCCCCCCCGGCCAGGTTTCGCAACACGGATTAGCGTAAGGGGCAGCAGCGGAGAAAACCATGGCGCTCAGGGTTTTGGTTGTCGACGACAGTGCGGTCATGCGAAGCATGGTCGTGAAGGTGCTCCACATGACGGGGCTGCCCATCGTCGAGATCCGCGAAGCGGAGAACGGCAGGGCGGGGCTCGATGCGCTCGAATTGGGCGGGATTGATCTTGCGCTTGTTGACATCAACATGCCCGTCATGGACGGCTTGACGATGCTCGACAACGTGAGGGCGAATCCTAAGCTCGCATCACTTCCGATTGTGGTTGTATCCACGGAAGGAAGCGACAAGCGCATCAAGGAACTGAAGGAGAAAGGCGCTTCGTTCATTCGAAAGCCCTTCGCTCCCGAGGCTCTCGTCGACGCGGTAATCAGTGCAATCGGAGGCGGGTGATGAGCGAAAACTGGAACAACGCAGTCCGTGAAGTCACCTCGAAATCGCTGGAAGATCTGTGCTTTCTGATTCCCGGTGCTGACGAAGCTGCGTTTGCTGACGAATCCGTCACAGCCGCGGCGTGCGTGGTCTTCGAGGGCCCGAAAACCGGAACGGTTCTCATCGAAATGCGCGGCGGTCTCCTTCAGGAAATCGCAACGAACATGCTCGGTGACGACGCCGGCGAGACCCATCGTCGCGACGCGCTCGGCGAAGTCGCGAACATCATTTGCGGCCATATCGTTCCTGTTATTTGGGGCGCTGAGGCTGTATTTTCTCTCCGGCGCCCAGAGTTCCCTGAGGACCTCGGCGCCTCGCTCAAGTCTCGTGTGGTTTTCGCTGCCGGGTCAGTGGCTTTTGACTCGGGCGTTGCCGACGTGACGTTGTTCGTCGACTAACGACGGCGGACTGTGGAAGGATTCGAGGCATGATCAAGGTCTTGGTGGTCGACGACTCCGCGATCGTTCGTCGGATGCTGACGGAAGAGCTGTCGAAGCACGACGACATCCAGGTTGTCGGGCAGGCCGTCGATCCGTATGTTGCTCGGGACAAAATCATCCAGCTCAAGCCGGATGTACTGACGCTTGATATTGAGATGCCGCGCATGGACGGCCTCACGTTCCTTGAGCGCCTCATGAAGCACCACCCGATTCCGGTGGTCATCGTCAGTTCGCTTGCTCCAGAGAACAGCGAGACGGCGTTGCGGGCACTCGCACTTGGGGCCGTCGAGGTCGTGTCGAAGCCGGGTTCCCAATACAGCGTTCCTGACGTCGCTCGCGACCTCGTGAGCGCCATTCGAACCGCATCGGTGGCAAAGCTTCGGCCACCACAGATGAGCCTCGCCAATGCCCACGCCCACGCGGCCGGTTCGCAGAACTTTGCGCTCAACACCACGAGCAAGATGATCGCGATCGGCGCTTCCACGGGTGGTCCGCGCGCGATTGAAACGGTGTTGCAGGCGTTCCCGCCGAACGCCCCGGGTGTTCTCATCGTGCAGCACATGCCCGAGAGCTTCACGGGTGAGTTTGCGCGTCGCCTCGATAAGTCGTGCGCCATGACCGTGCGTGAAGCGCGCGACGGCGACCAAGTGGTTCAGGGTCTCGCGCTCATCGCGCCGGGAAACCGCCACATGTACGTGAAGAAGAACGGCGCGACCTACCAGGTGCGCGTCAAGGACGGCCCTCCCGTTCAGTACCAGCGACCGAGCGTTGACGTGCTGTTTCAGTCCGTCGCCCGCGAAGCTCAGTCGAACGCGGTCGGTGTATTGCTCACGGGTATGGGCGCGGACGGCGCACGTGGGTTGTTGCAGATGCGCCAGTCGGGCGCGCACACCATCGCGGAGCACGAGTCCACCACCATCGTTTACGGCATGCCCGCCGAGGCCGCGAAGCTCGGGGCGGTCGTTGAACAACTGCCGCTTCACGAAGTGGCGACGGCGATCATGCGGGCGCTCGCCTCGCCCTAGTTGGCGCGGGTCCGCTCGTTGCCTTACGTTTTCCGTTTTTGCGGGCGTCTTGCCTGTTAGGTTTACCGTCGTATGACGGAAGGGGCGCGTTCACGTGGAAGGTGAGACGGCAGTTTGCGTCGTCGGCGACGACGATCGATCGGTCATCGCGGCGGCGTTGCGTCGCGCGGGAGCGGTCGAGTCCGGTGCCGGCGCACCGATTGCGATTGTTGCGGGGCGTTCGGGCGTGCCGTTGCATATTGCATCGATTCGCAGCGACCATCCATCGACGCACGTGCTCGTCGCATTGCCCAGTTTGACACTCGCGCGCGACGCACTGGTCGCGGGCGCGGACGACGTCGTTTTGATGGAGGAATGCGCTCTCGCGGAACGCATTTCGGTCGCGATGGTTCGCGTGGGCCTTCGCGTTGGCGGTTCACCCGCTCCACAACATCACTCGCTCATCACGCTCGGTCTTCGCGGCACCGTTGAGCAAGGCGGCGTCGACGCCGCGGCGCGCGAACTTGTGCACATCGCAGGCGAAATGCTTCGGGCCGATCGCGTGTCGCTCGCGGTGGCGGGCCCCGACGGACTTCGGACGATTGGCTCTTTTGTGCGTGGTTCGGTTCCACCGCGCGTGACCGCTCCGGTTGCTCTCTCGGACCTCGACGGATGGATTCCGCTCTCCGGTGCACGGCAAATCGTGGCGACGGACGCTTCGGCGGACGCTCAGCTTTCGGTGCTTGTGCGCGTCGGCGTGGTCGCCGCGGGTTCACGGGTCATCGAGCACACGGTTCAAAAGGGGCCGGGCGAGTTCGTGGTTTTGCGCTGCGAGCGCGACGCGAGCGGTGCGGTTTGGGACGACGGCGACCACTCGGTTTCGGCGTTCGTGCTTCAGGCTGCGATGCGGGTTTTTTCCGATGCGGCAGAGCTGCGCGACACCGACGATGCGCGTGAGCGGGCTCGCCGCTTCGATGCGATGCTTCACAGCATCGGCGACGCGGTCATCG
Source organism: uncultured delta proteobacterium (assembly GCA_903870415.1). Taxonomy (GTDB): domain Bacteria; phylum Myxococcota_A; class Polyangia; order Polyangiales; family Polyangiaceae; genus CAIQDA01. The sequence goes on along the minus strand of CAIQDA010000443.1, from coordinate 4,661 downwards.
CCACGGATTCGAAGAACGACATTGTTCGCATGAATCCGGCGGCCTGTAGGCTCCTAGGCAAGACTTTCGAGGAGGTCCGCGGGCGACCTTGCCCCGAGGTGCTCCGGCTCGTGGACGAGGCCTCCAAGCAGCCGCTGCCCGACCCCACGACCGAGGTTCTCGTTTCGGGCACGACGCTCGTCGAGACCGCGGGACCTACGTTTCTTGCGTGCGCTCGCGGCGTATTGAAGCCCGTCGCGCTGACGGCCTCGCCGATTCGCGACGCCGAGGGCACCACCATTGGCGCCATCGTGGTTTTTCGCGACCGAAGCGAAGAGCTCGAAATCGAAATGGCGCTCGCGTCCGTCGCGGCAAACGAGGCGGCCAATCGTCATCGCGCGGAGTTCCTCGCGATGATGAACCACGAGATGCGAACGCCGCTCAATGGCGTGCTCGGCATGACCACCGTGCTTCTCGCGACCACGCTCTCCGACGAGCAGCGCGAGTACGCGGAGACCGTGCGCACGTCCGGTGAACAATTGCTCCGCCTCGTCGATGACATTCTCGATTTCGCGAAGCTCGAAGCGCAGAAGCTCGAACTCGCCAACATTCAGTTCGACCCGCTCGTTGTAATAGATGCAGTGTGCACGCAGATGGCGGACCTGGCCTTTAACCAAGGGCTCGAGTTCAACGTCATCATTGCGCCGAGTCTTCCGCGTTCGTGCTCGGGCGACCCCACACGGTTGCGCCAGGTGCTCGTGCACCTCATCGACAACGCCATCAAGTTCACCGAGGTGGGCGAAGTCACCTTGCGCGTCAGGCCCGAGGGCGTTTCGGAGGGTGTTCCGTATTGGCGTTTCGAGGTCACCGACACGGGAATCGGGATCGCCGACGCGGATCAAAACACCATCTTCCGTCCCTTCGTTCAGGCCGACAGCTCGATGACCCGTCGTCATGGCGGCAGTGGTCTTGGGCTCGCGCTCGTTCGCCAAGTCGTCGATCTCATGGACGGCGATGTTGGCGTCGTGAGCGAGGTTGGTCAGGGCAGCACGTTCCATCTGACGCTCCCGATGCGCGTCGGCATCACGCGCACCACGCACGATGCGCGGCCATCGTTTCGCTCGGACAAGCCCGTTCTCGTCGTTTCGGCGATCGCGGCCGTGCTCGAAAACATGGACGTGCAACTGAGCGCCCTGGGGCTCAACGTCACGCGCGTGACCAATTCGGCGGACGCCATGGCCGCGGTTATTGGCCGCGATGCCGTGAAGTTCGCGATGATCTTCATCGATTGCGGCGAGCGAACCATCGACGACGCGGGCCTGCGCGCGCTTGTGTCGGCGGTCGGGCCCCACGACGGAACGGCGCTCGTGGCGTTGCTTCCGGCGGGACGAAAAGCGGCGCGGGTTGGCGGCGACCTTGGGGCTTTCGGAGCCACGCTCGTGAAGCCGTTGCATCCTACACGCATCATCGAGGTCGCTCAGCGGACGCTTCAGCCGTCTCGCGCGGCCGTCACGCTTTCGGGGCGTCCACGTGAGCCCGCGGAGCGCGGAGGCAACGGGCGCGTGCTCGTGGTCGACGACAACGCGGTCAATCTCAAGGTGTGCGTCCGCATGCTCGAGAAGCTCGGATACAAGCCCGAGACGGCCGTCGGCGGCGCCGAGTCCGTCGAGGCCTCACGAACGGTTCGTTACGACTTGATCCTGATGGACTGTCAGATGCCGTTCGTGGACGGTTACGAGGCGACGCGCCTCATTCGGCAAAACGAAAAGCAGCTCGGAGGTCATGTTCCCATCGTCGCGCTTACGGCGAACACGACGAACGAGGACCGGGAGCGAGCGTTCTTGGCCGGCATGGACGACTTTGTCTCGAAGCCCATCACGCTCGAAGCCCTCGACAAGCTGCTTGAACGCTGGGTTCTCGTCACCGTCTGATTCGGTTGCTTCGCGCCATGCGACGTTGACGCGGTGATTCGTGGACGCGCCCGCGCGGACATCCTTGGAACGCGGGCGCGAGCGTGCAAATGGCCGGCCCATGACCGTCGACGCGCCCGTCTCCCTCGGACACCTTCTTTCACTCCGTGACTTCGCGGACGTCGTGTTGCGTGGCCGTGAGGTCGCGGTTGACGCTGAAACGTGCGCAAAGGTTCGTGCGAGCCGCGCACCCATCGATGCGATCGCCGCAGCGGGCGACCGCGCTCCGTCGGTCTACGGCGTGAACACGGGGTTTGGGGCTCTCGCTGAGACGCGCATCTCGGCGGCGGACGTGCGGGAGCTTCAGCTCAACCTTGTGCGTTCGCATTCGGTCGGCATTGGCGAACCGCTCCCCATCACGGCGGTGCGCGGCATGCTTCTCCTTCGCGCCCAAGTGCTCGCACTCGGTCATTCGGGCGTGCGCCTCGACGTGCTTGAGCAGCTCGTGGAGATGCTCAACCGCGGGGTTCATCCGCGCATTCCGGCGCAAGGAAGCGTCGGAGCTTCCGGGGATCTCGCGCCGCTCGCGCACCTCGCGTTGACGCTCGTTGGTGAGGGACGTGCGGCTTACGTCGCGAAGCCAGCCAGCGACTATGCGTCGTATGACGATGGGCAGCCAACGTATGAGCCGTCGGCCCAGGTCCTCGCACGCGTGGCTCTTGCCCCGATTCACCTCGAGGCCAAAGAGGGTCTCGCGCTCATCAACGGCACGCAATACATGGCGAGCCTTGGGACCCTCGCGCTTCTCGAAGCCGAAGAACTTTGCACGTGTGCCGACATCATCGGGGCGATGAGTCTCGAGGCGCTCAAGGGCACGTGCACGCCGTTCGATGCGCGACTCCAGGCCGCTCGACCTCATCCAGGTCAAGCCATCGTCGCCGGAAACCTGCGACGCCTCCTCGCCGACAGCGCCATCGCCGAGAGCCACCGCGAGTGCGGGAAGGTTCAGGACCCGTATTCGCTCCGCTGCATGCCGCAGATCCACGGAGCTTCACGCGACGCGCTTGCGTGGGTGCGCGGCGTGCTTGAGCGCGAGATCAACTCGGTCACGGACAACCCCAGCGTGTTTCTCCGCGACGATGGTTACGACCTTTTGAGCGGCGGAAACTTTCACGGACAGATTCTCGCCTTCGCCCTCGACCTCGCGGGGATGGCCGTCGCGGAGCTCGCAAACGTGAGCGAGCGGCGTGTCGAGCAGCTCGTGAACCCGACCTTGTCGACAGGGCTCACGCCGTTTTTGGCGGCGGGCAGCGGACTGCATTCTGGCTTCATGATCGCGCAGGTCGCGGCGGCGAGCCTCGTGAGCGAAAACCGAATTTACGCGCACCCCGCAAGTGTCGACTCGATTCCGTCGTCCGCGGGTCGCGAAGACCACGTGAGCATGGGCTCGGTGAGCGCGCGCAAGCTGCGAATGATCGTTTCGAACGTGCGCAAGGGGCTTTCGCTCGAACTCATGGTCGCGGCCGCAGGTGTCGATCAGCGTGCACCGATGAAGCCGAGCGCGGGCGTTGCAGCGGCGCTGGCGTCGGTGCGGCAGATCGTGGCACCCATGAAGGGGGACCGTGTTCTGGCGGACGACGTTGAGGCCATCGACCGCTGGTTGGCGGAAAGCCGGCTTCGAATGGACGTAGAAGTTGTGATGGGCCGTCTCGCCTGACGCGGCGTTCCCGTGCGTGTTCGCGAAAGCGACTCAATCACGCCGGAATCGTGAATTACGGTCGCGCCTCGTTTAAGGTCGGCTCATGGCCTCTTGGCGGAACGGCAGACGCAGCGGATTTAAAATCCGCAGCCCGCAAGGGCGTGAGGGTTCGAGTCCCTCAGGGGCTACCGTCAGCCCCGATCGGTTACGTGCGTCCATCAACGGTCGTTGGCACGAATCGCGGGAATGAAGTTTCGCGACGCGCGTTCTAGGAGCACGCGCGTCGCTCTCGGGGAAGTTCGTACCTCCTCCTCGTTGCTCTCCCTCCGTTGCCCGAAGCGACGCGCGACTTTTTTGGTCTCTGCGACGTGACGTGACGTGGGGACTTTGCGCGTCAGTGCGAGGGAACGCTCACGCGAGCGAGAGCGTCGCGTGCCGCCTCAGCGCCGTCAAGGCCGTCGAGAAGTTTCTGTGCATGATGCAACGATGGGCCGTCGTCCGCGCGCGCCACGGGATGCCGTGCAGCCCATTCCACAACGACGTCGCGTTCCGCCTCGGAGAGAGGGCCTTGTAGGCTGCACGTAAAAGCAAGCATCGCGTCGGCATCGTCGCACCGCGGACCGATCGACAGCGAGAGCGAGCGGTCGGCGCCGTGCAGGCTCGCGACCCAGGTGAACGGGCAAGCGACGGCCGCGAGTCGGGAGATGTCCGCGGGTTCGCGCCGGCTCCGTGCCTCGGCGGTTCGCGGGCCGAGCGTATCGAGTCCCGGTGCGCGTCGAACGGCTTCGCGCGCGGCATGACACGTCGGGTCTTCAGCGACTTCACTCGGTGCGGAAGCCGTGGGCGCGTGCTTGCAACCAAGCAGCAGCGCGACCGTGAGAATTCCCACTTGACACCGTGGCCGGCGATCCTGCATTGTGCGCCCTCTCGAAAGAGGCCCAGGTAGCTCAGTTGGTAGAGCAGGGGATTGAAAATCCCCGTGTCGGCGGTTCGATTCCGTCCCTGGGCACGGTCTGTTGAGTTGCTCGTGGGGCGCACGTTTAGTTGCTCGTGGGGCGCTTGTGTCGTGGATC
>CAIQDA010000442.1 GCA_903870415.1 uncultured delta proteobacterium | reverse complement strand
CCGGCACCGAAGTTCAAGTGGCCGACTTCGCTGTTGCCCATTTGCCCAGCCGGCAATCCGACGTCTTCGCCGCTCGTTCCGATCGTCGTCGAGGCCCCGTCGCGAAAAAGCGCATCGAGGTTTGGCTTCGAGGCGAGGGTGATGGCGTTGTCCGCCGCAGGCTCGCGAGAACCGTAACCATCGAGGATCAGCAGCACGACCGTGGGCGACGAGGACATGGCTTTTCCATAGCAGGCTTGCCATTTTCCGTGGGGACCCGTACCCCTTAAGAAGGCACGGCGCGCGGAGGGGGCATGGCGGAAGAGCGGAACCTTGGTGAACTCACATTGGTCACCGACGAGGGCGATGACGTCGTCATGGTCGCGTGGCTTGGCAAGAGCACGGCGAGCGCCCCTGGGGACGTGTTGGCGCCGGTGCTTCTCGAGGCCGCCGACCGCGCTGCCGCGGGAAAGAAGCGCCTCATCTTCGCGTTCGAGCAGCTTGAGTTTTTCAACTCGGCGACGATCACGGTGCTCCTTCGCACCGTTCGCGCGCTGCGTGGCCGCCACGTGAGTTTGACGCTTCGCTACGACGATTCGAAACGCTGGCAGCGCACGTTCTTCGATGCGTTTTCGGGCGCGGGTCTCGACGACCACGACGACGTTCGCATCGAAGCCAAGCGATCATGACGTCGCTCCCGCCGAACGCTCCCGGGTTCAGCTTCAAGACCCGCGTGACCAACTCGTGGGCAAACATTGAGCTCTTGCGCCAAGCTGTGATTGCGAGCGCGCGCGCCGTGTTTGACGGCGACATGAGCGTGGCCATCGGCATGGTCGCCAGTGAGCTCATGGAAAACGCGATCAAGTACGGCAAGTGGGAAGGCGGGTCGCTTCAGACCATGCGTGTCGCGGTGCGTGGCCACGAAGAGGCCATCGAGGTGGTGGTTGAAGCGCCGAGTTCACCCGCCGCCGCCGAACTTCTCCATGCGCACCTGCGCTGGATGAGCACGTTCCCCACCGTCGACGACGCCTACCAAGCCCGCATCATCGAGCTCGCGACGGCGCCAAGCGACAGGCGGAGCAGCATGGGCCTCGTGCGCATCGCTGTCGAAGGTCGTTGCACTCTGCATGCGAATCTTGGCGCAGACGACACCCTCGTCGTTCGCGCGGTGATCGGCGCCCTCGACAGGTAGCGGCCGTCAGTCCTTCGAGCCGATGAGCATCCGGTCGTCGATGGTGACCCCGAGCGCAGCCATCGCTTCATCGAGACGTTTGGCGGGCACGGAGACCACCGTGGGCATACCGCCGGAGAGCCCCATCAACTCGAGAAAGTCGATGCCACTCTCGAACGGTGCCGCGAGCGTGATGTTGTCCCGGTCACGAACCACCGCAACGCCCGCGCGCGCCTGACCTTCGAGCAAGAGCGTCGTTCGGTCGTAACTCCCGTGATGAGCCGATGCGTCGAGCCAGGCCACTCGTGGGGTGACCGCCCCGCGGCCCGTCGTAATGATTTGGTATTTCGATGACATACGCCGTGCAGCCTTCTCGAGCGCGGCGAAGGCGTCGGCAACCTCGTCGATCGATCGCTTGAGGCCCTGATCCTGCATGCGCCCAACGAGGTAACTCACGATGGTCTTCGCGAAGTTTTCATCGCGAGACTTCGCGCGAATGGCCCGGTCGATTTGCTCGGCGATAGGGCCCGGCGTTCCCGTGCGCGTGTCGATGCAGCGCGCGTCTTGGTCCGCGCCGACATACGGTTCGACGCCGCCAAGCAGCCACTTTGCCGCAGAGCAAAGGCCGTCGAAGTCTCCATGGCACACGATGGTGTCGACGGGGCCGATGCGCGCCACGAGCGCCTCGTCGATGAGCTCCGGGCACGCCGGGTGAAGGGCCTTGGTCGTCAGAACGAAGCGCGGATCATTCGCATACTTCGGATGGTTGTCGTGATCGTGGTGGTCAACCCAGGCCGCAAGGCGTTCGCCGAGGCCGTCGATGAGGGGCTTCGTGATCTTGTCAAAGCCGCCGCCGGACGCTTGCGACGCGAACGCGATGTCGAGGACGACCACGCGACCCACCAGATCTTTCGGTCGGGGAAGCTTGCGTGGTGAGGCAATGTGCACGTGAACAGCAGAAGCAGCCATCATCGGTCGTCCAGACGCGGGGCCTCCGGCTCACAAGCAGGTGACGGCCTCGCCGACCCTCGATACCCTCACGCTCATGAACGGATACGAGAATTCGTCGCGACTGCCGCGCCGCGCCACCGGTGTTGCAGCGGTTTCTTTCGTTGCACTCACCTGCGCCCTCGCGGTGGGTTGCGGCCCCACCAATTACTCGCGTGGCCCTGCGCCGAGCACCGTCGTGGATGCGGGCGCCGAGTTCGACCCGGATGCGCTCATCCCCGACCAGTCCCTTGAGCAGACTTCTGCACAGGGCACCCTTCGCGTCGGGTTTGCCAAGCGCGCGTACACGCCAACCCTCGTCGACACGTGGACGGACGTGAACAGCAACGCGCATTGGGACAAGGACGTCGACACGTACGTGGACGTGAACGGCAACGGAAAGTTCGACGGCTATTGGCTCGCAGGCTTTTCGCAGGGCCGCCCGGCGCAGTCCGTGCACGACGATCTCGAGGCGGTCGCGACAGTCATCGACGACGGCACGCAACGCATCGCCTTCGTCGCGGTCGACGCCATCGGCTTCATGAACGAAGAGGTCGAGGACATTCGCAAGGTGCTCCCTGCGAACCTCGGCATCACGCTGCTGAACGTAAGCTCGACGCACAACCACGAGGCGCCGGACCTTCAAGGGCTTTGGGGAATGGATTTCGGCCATTCCGGGATCAACGCCGAGCACATGGCCGCGGTCCACCAAGCGGTCATCGACGCGGTGACCGAGGCGGTGTCCAAACTGGCGGCAGCAGAGATGCGCGCGCTGACGATTCCGCAGGGCGACCTTGGCGG
>CAIQDA010000441.1 GCA_903870415.1 uncultured delta proteobacterium | reverse complement strand
TACCTTCGCGTTTCGTGCGTTGCTTGGCCTTGCGTTGACCCTGGTTTTTGTCACGCGCGGGTTCGCAGCGGCCGTGTGGACGCACCTTGTTTACGACGTCTGGGTGCTCGTGCTCGATCGCTGATCCTGGGCGGCCTCGAAGAAGAAGCGCAGCGTTGCGAGCACGTCCACGAGCGTGAGCCCTGCGTGGAGGAGGCTTTTTCGCGTCCCGTGATCGATGAGCCGTGTCGTGCACAGGCGGTGCGGTTTTCCATATGCGCGGAGCCAGCCTGCGAGCGTATGGGCGTGCTCCACGTCGATGACCTTGTCGTCGGCGCCGTGGAGAATCGCGATGGGGAAGCGTAGCGCGGGGATATGAGGCACGAGGTCCAGGTCTCGGAGGAGCTCCGGTCGTCGCGCCCAAGTCTCTGAGACGAGTTCGACGCGCGCGTTCGCGTCGCCCAGCAATTGCTCGACGCGCGCGCGATCCCGAGGCGAAAGGCCGTCGAGTCGCTCGCGCCGGGTCACCTCTGGGCGCTCGGCCACGTTGTCTCGGCACATGGCAAGGAACGCGTCGTCGACAGTGGTGTTGGTCTCGCCGGCGAAGCGCATGAAGTTCCAGATCGAGAGCAGTCGCCCGTAATCGTCTTCGGCGACGGTCATGAGGTCGTCCACGCAGCGCTCCGGGTCGCAATAGCCGCCGATCACGAGAGCGCTCGACACGCGTGCTCGGAGCGTCGGGCGTGAGGCGGCGATGAGCGTCATCGGGGCGCTGAAGGAGACGGACGCGACCGCGACGCTACCGTCCGGCGAGAGCGTCGAGTCTCGCGCGACCGCATCGAGAATCTCCGCGATTTCCTCGACCGAGGCCGCACCGAATTGCAGCCGCGCCACCTCTTCGATGCGCGGCGCGAGCACACGAAAGCCTGCGGCGGCGATGGCGTCACAGATGGCGTCCTGCCGCGGATCCCGCTCGCCGTGAAGACTCATCCCGTGAACGAACACGACCACCGGGAGTGGGCCGGGAGGGGGAACGCGCGGCTCCGTGCATCGTACACGCTTCGTCCCCGAGGTCAGCGTGAGCTCGATGAAGGACTCGCGCATCAGCTTCGGTCCCTTGCCGACCCACGCTCCAACGAAGGACCCGAGCTGCCATGCCGCGTTCATCGGGGCGGCGAGTAGTGCATCGTAGAAGGCAAACGCTCGAGTTTTCGGTGTCAGAAGCGTTTCCATTCGGCGTCCGAGACCGTCACAGCCGTGGCACGAGGCGGGTGCACGGACGAACGGAACATGTCGTCGAGGAGGCACCAAAGTTTTCCGGGACCGCGAGCGAACCGTCACGGAAATTGAGCATGCTCGCGCTCGTCACTCACTGAGGAGCGCGACCATGACCGAGCCAGCGACGACCGAAACGCCCACAGCAATCCCCGTCTTTGTTGCGGTTCACGCGCCCGTCGACCGCGCCCTCGTCGAGGAAGCCCTTGCGACGAAGGGCGATGAGACGCTTCTCGTGAGCGCCGGCCCCTGGGACGTACGGCGCATTCCGGGTCCTCTCCCTGCAAATCTCCTCCTGGAAATCGGTCGGCTTCGCGAGACGACCTTTCGCGCGGTGGGCGAAGGAACCGGCCGCGCCATCGACGTGGACGCCTTCGACGACCATTACGAGCACCTCATCGCTTGGCACCGCGACGACAAGAAGATCGCGGGCGCATACCGTCTTGCGCGAACGGACGTGGTGAGCCGCACGCACGGCTGCGAGGGGCTCTACGTCCACTCGCTCTTCGAGTTCGGCAGCGCGTACCTCGACGCGCTCGGTCCCGCCCTGGAGCTTGGTCGGTCCTTCGTCGTGGCCGAGTACCAAGGCACGATGGCGCTTGCGATGCTCTGGCGCGGCATTGGCGAGTGGCTGACGCGAGAGCCAGAAATCCAGGCAATGACGGGCGTGGCGAGCTTTGATCGTCGCTACGACGACGCTACGCTCTCCCTCATGGTGGCCGCCCTGGAGACGCACCACGCGATGCCTCCGGCCGTTCGTCTCGCCGCGCGTCCGCGTACCCCGTTCGAGATTGCCGACCGCCCGGGGGACGAGGTGCTCGCGCCCCTGGGCTCCGTCTCGACGCTGAACCGCCGCGTGCAAGCGCGCACCGGTGACCGCGGGCTGCCGATCCTCGTGAAGAACTACTTGCTCCTCGGCGCGCGCGTCGTGGGCTTCAACGTCGATCACGACTTCGCGGACGTGGTCGATGCGCTCATCGTCGTGGAGCGCGATCGCATCGATCCAAGGCGATTTGCACGATTTACTGGCGCAAGCGCGGACGCGGCCGCCTGAGTCTTCGCCCCGATACGTCCGCTACTTCTCGTCGAGGCGCACAATGCGATGGCCGCTCGGAGGGCCTTCGTTCGTTAGCTCGCTCTGCATGCGCTTTTGCCACCACGCGAGGGGGCCGTCGTGGGGCGTTTGTTCCGCCAGCTCGCCGACGATCGTGAGCGCTTCGACGAGCTCGTCTTGCGTGTAATGTACAAGGGCTTGCGCGAGGCTCGCTCTCGATGCGCGCTTCGCCTCTCGGAGCTCGTCTGGGTCCGATTCGAAGAGCTCCACGATCCCCACCGCCTTCGATTTTCCCTTCACCGCGAACGTTCCGAGCGGTCGCGTGAAGGTGCGCTCGTCGTTCGTCAGCGCCGCTGCAACCTCGGCGCTGATCAGAATCGTGCACCCGAACTGCTTCGTCAGCGTCTCGAGGCGTGCTGTGAGGTTGACCGCGTCGGAGATCACCGTCGCCTCGAAGCGCTGCGCCTCGCCGATGGTGCCCATCATCACCGGCCCCGCGTGAATGCCCACGCCAATCGCCAGCGGCGCTTCGTTTGGGTTCGCCTCGTTGTACGCGCGAAGCTCCGCTTGCATCCCCAGCGCCGCTCGCACCGCGTCCGCTGGCGACCTGGGAAAAAGCGCCATGATCGCGTCGCCGATGTATTTGTCGACGAAGCCCGATTGCGCGCGAATGTGCGGGCCCATGCGCGAGAGGCACTCGTTCAGAAAGCGGAACGTGGCCTCCGGCGAAAGCCGTTCGCTCATCGCCGTAAAGTTTCGGATGTCCGCAAACAAGACGGTGACTTCCCGCGCCGAGACGTCGCCGAGCTTCGCCGTCGTCACGTCCGCGTGGCCCAGCGCCGAGAGGAACTCGAGGGGCACGAAGCGCGAGATCGCGGCGTTCGTGGAGGCGAGGGCCGCGGTGCGTTCCTGCACGCGGGCTTCGAGGAGATCGTTCGTGCCTTCCAACTGCTGGCGCATGCGGTTGATGCGCCGCGCTTGGGCGCGCATGGAGAAGGCGCTGAGACACATGTAAAATGCAAGGAATAGAAAGCAGCCGAATTCACCCGCAGCCGAGATTTTTCCAGTGGTGAAAGTGTTCGGCAACGCCCATCGGGCCAACAGCGCGGTGCTTGCCATCGTGGCGCCTGCCTGAACCGTGAACGCTAGGCCGCCGACCGAGATTGCGTTTGAAAGGGTGACGACCACGAACG
>CAIQDA010000440.1 GCA_903870415.1 uncultured delta proteobacterium | reverse complement strand
TCTCGTCGTGCACCTCGAGCTACCCGAGCGCCGGCCAAAAGTTTCAGTCGTATTACGGCTGCTCGCAGCTCAGTTGCGCGAGCGCGTGCGGCTCCTCATCGGGCGGCGGCGGAACGACGTGTACGCCGCGCTACAACACGAACGCGCCCGCCACCTGCAACACGTGCCTGCGCACTTCGTGTTGCGATTCCATGAACGCCTTCTTCGACGAGCCCTCGACGCTCGATTACGCCGATTGCATCGACCCGCTCGGGCTCGGGTTTTCGCCGAGCATGTGCCAGATTCTCTTTCCGGCAGGTGCTGCGGCGTACGCCCCCTACGTGTCGTGCATCGGGTCGAGCTGCGCGGTGGCGTGTCCGTGACGCACGCGCGGGCCGCGACTTGCCTCGTGATGTTCGCGTCGCTCGCGTTGGGCTGCGCCACCGTGCAGCGCGCAGCAGCGAAAGACCCGATGCGTTGCGAGCGCGACCCCGAGTGCGTTCATTTGAGCCCGGCCTACGACTGTCCAACTCAGTGCGTGGACGACATCGAGTGCATCAAGCGCTGCGAGCAAGTTCGCGGACACCGGTAAGACCCGTGGTCACATGCATGCGGAATGCATGCGTGTAAGACGCATGGTTTGCCGTAAGCCTTAGCCGCGCAGCTCAATCGAGCTCGACTGCTCTTTCCACCACGTGCGAAGCCGGGCCTGGAGGCTTGCGAGGGCGGGCCCGTCGATGGGTCCCTCGGTGTCCCAATCGATGCCGCTCAGCGCGACGAGCTCGACGAGGACGAGTCGCTTGCGGGCTTGCGATTCGTTGGAGGCCACCGCTTCCATGAGCCACTCGATGCGCGAGCGTCCGCGATGCGAGGCCCACCACGACTCCCACGCCGGAAGGTCGGCGCCGAACGACCTCCCCGTTGCATCGACGAGACCGCGTCCAGCGGAGCGAACGACCCGCGCGTCGTCGTCGCGCAAGAGTTCGAGCAAAATGGGAACGATGGGCTTCGCGCGCATGGCCGCGAGAGCTTCGACGACAAGGCGTCGCTGGCGTCCAGGAACCCCGGGCAAGAGGTGCGGGCGCAAGGCCTCGACGGTCGCGGCCGTGTTCATCGTGCCCACGGCTCCGAGCGCGCGAATCGCAGCCCGTCGTAGCGGCAGATCGCTTCCGTGAAGTCGCTGAATCAGCTCGGGAATCGATTCGAGGTAAGGGAGTTCCGCGAGCAGATGCGTGGCCCAAAACTGATGCTCGCGGATCGCGCTTCCGGCCTCGGCGAGCGTTGCGAGCAGGGCCACACGGCGTTGACGTGCGAGCACCCGAAGCAGCGGTCCGCACTCGCTCGCACGCGGCAATTCGAGGAGCTCGGAGTTCACCCCCGCCACGAGCGGTCCTGGGAAAACCTCGAACAGCGCCGGAAGCGCGTCGTAGCCCGTGCGCATCAGCGCCGTCTCCGCCGAGCCGTCCGAATCCCGTCCGCTGCAAAGCGTTTCGACGAGGGTTCGGTACTCGCCGTGCACGTCGACGACCACGCTTGGGAGAGGGGTTGCCCGCCGCGGCTTTGCCGTCGTGATGGGCGTCGGCGTGTAGGGAGAGTCTTCGTCACCGGCATCGGTTTCGTTGTCGAGCTCCGCCCGGATCGCTAGTCGCGCAAGCTTCGTTCCGACGCTCGCCGCGAACGCTCCAAGGCCCGCGAGCTCCTCGCGATCGAACGGCGCGAGGCTTCGATCGGCATACATGTAGAGTGCAAGTTCACCCGCAACCCGCACAGGTAGCAGGAGAGGCCGCGCGCCCACCGGTCGTCCGAGCGCCTGCGCAATGGCCGACGCCATACCTTCCTGCGACGCGCGCTCGAGGCGTACTTTCGTCGCGGCCACTCGTTCGGCGCTCGGTCCTTGCCCCACCCCAAAGCGGCCCACGGCGACGTCGTCACGAACGACGAAGCACGCGAGGTACTCCGTATGCGGACGCAAGAAGCCAGCGAGAAGGCGGACACAGTCCTCGGCGCTGTTCGTGAGGGCGAGACGTCGTTCGGCCTCAAGTCGCGAAAGTGGCGCGACCACGGGCAAACGCACGGTGAAAAGCATCGACGATTCGCTCATGGCGTGGCTTCTCGGTGCGCCCGCGCGATGGCGTCGACCACACCGTCGAGGGTGTAAGGCGAGGCCTCGCAGGTGGCTCGAAGTTCAAGGCGATGCAGCTCGGCGGACGTCACCGGTCCTATGGACGCACGGATGCATTCTGCAAGGAGGTGGCGACCGCTTGCCGCATCGAGGGCCTCGACGACCGAGCGTGCGGTACTGGCCGAGGTGAACGTGATGGCGACTCGCGTGTGGCCGCGCGAGGCTTCAACGAGGGACGCGAAGCGCTGCGCATTGAAGGCGCGTTCCGTCGTGTAGGCGGGCGTCACGACGACCTCATGACCGGCTGCGCGCAGGAGTTCGGGCAACACGTCGCGGGCTTCCGTGGCACGAACAATGGCCACGCGCTGGCCCCGGGCGAGTCGTTCGTTGAGCGCGAGTGCGAGCGCCTCGCCAATGTGTTCTTCGGGCATGAGGTCCGCGCGCAGGCCTTCTCGCGCAAGGGCGCTGGCGGTTCCAGGTCCAATCGCCGCGACGATGCGTCCAGCAAAATGCCTCGCATCGAGGCCCAAGGCGCGCACGCGTTCGAAGGCGCGCACGACGCCATTTTCGCTCGTAAAGACGACCGCGTCGAAGGTGTTCACGGAGCGCAGGGTCTCGTCGAGGCCGGACGGGTCCGCGGGCGGAACGATGGCGATGGCCGGAAGCGCCACGACCCGAGCTCCGCGCGCTTCGAGCTTGTCGGCAAGCGTGCGAACTTGATGAGCCGCGCGCGTCACCACCACGACGAGTCCGCGGAGCTCATCGCTGCGAAGGTCCAGGCGTGGAGCTGCAGCGGAACGAGGCTTTTCGCTTGTCGTGAGAAGCTCACCAGGCTCGTGGGCCAGCACGGCCACGTCCTCGAGGGCGTCGGGGGAATGCCCGTCCACAAGGCGCGTCGCGGCGGGCATGCGCGCGAGTTCAACCACGTCGAAGACACCTGCGGTCGCGGCGCACGACGGGGCTTCGCGCAGGGAACGCACGAGTCCACTCGGCAGGTCATCGACGCGCCGGGCGGGCACGGCAACGAGGCGGGGAGGGGCGTTCGTGGGCATCTTCCACATGGGGCTGGCGTCTTCGGGGAGGTTGTACGATAGAGCCCTCATGGTGTCGCGGCTCCGGCATACGGCTCGGTCGATCGTCGTGGCGGCCGCCCTTGGCGCCGTCGTCGTCGTGGTGCCGCTCTCGACCGGCGGGTGCTTCACGAACGCCTGTGATGGCGATTTCCAAGCGTTTTCAGGTGGTTCCGTCGTCGACGGCGACGGGTGGCAGACGACGCCCTTGTCCGGCGAGTGGCTTTCGTTTCCGGCCAAACGCACCTGGCGCTTTGACACGAGCGCCCTTGGTCGCATGCCCTCCGAGGTGCTCGTCTGGGTCTCGACGGTGTCGAACCCGAACGAAGGCAACGCCAGTTTCACGATGGCGAGCGGAAACCTTGCCCTCGTTCACAACGTTTCGGCGACAGAGGTTTTCGTCACGAACGACTCGTGCGCCGAGATGTTCGTGCGCGTTCTCGTGCGGGCTCCCTTGCTTTCGCCAGCGTCCGCCGATGCGTCCGTGGCGAGCGACGCTTCCCTCGCGCCGGACGGAGGAACCTGATGTTTACAGGTCTCGTCGAAGGCCTCGGCACTCTCGTGGGCAAAGAGCGACGAGGCCCCGGTGCGCGGCTCACGTTCCGCTGCCCGTTCGACCCCATCGTCATGGGCGAGTCCATCGCGTGCGACGGCGTGTGCTTGACCGTCGACGCCATCGAGGGCGATCGCTTCACGGCCGACGCTTCTGCGGAAACCTTGGCGCGAACGACGCTCGGTACCCTTGCGATGGGCGAAGAGGTGCACCTCGAACGAGCCCTCGCGCTCGGTCAGCGTTTCGGTGGCCACATCGTGTCGGGCCACGTGGACGGCGTCGCGGAGCTCCTTCGTCGTGAGCCCGTGGGCGAGGCTCTTGAGCTGCATTTTCGCGTGCCTGCGGACCTCTTGCGTTACCTCGCCGAGAAGGGGTCGATCACGCTCTCGGGCGTGAGCCTCACGGTGAACGCCGTCGCCGGAGACACGCTGTCGCTCGTGGTCGTCCCTCGCACGCAGAAGTGGTCGAAGCTTGGCAAGGCCCGCGTCGGCGCGCGCTTCAACGTCGAAGTGGACGTGCTCGCGCGCTACGTCGAGCGGCTCCTGCATCCAATGTCGGTGCCCGCGCCCGCGTACGGGACAGAGTCTTCCGAGTCCGGCGACAGCGCCTGGCTCACGCGTCTTGGAAAAGCTGGATACCTGTAGGATACAACTATGAACCGAGCCCCGACCCCCATCGACCCGAAGCTCCTCGAACGCATCCAGGGTGCCATCGACGACATTCGTGCGGGCAAGATGGTCATCCTCGTCGACGACGAGGACCGCGAGAACGAGGGC
>CAIQDA010000439.1 GCA_903870415.1 uncultured delta proteobacterium | reverse complement strand
CCGGCTTGTGTACCTCGACGCGCGCGCACCTGCGACCGCGAATGCATCACGGAAGCAGACGAAGGTCAGCGACCACGAAGAAGGCTCAGTCGTTGCAATTGGTGCGGATGACGATGGGAACTTCGTCGAGCCCCGAGCCGCCCATGGCCGCGACGAGGCCGCGTGTTCTCACGACGTCGCGGTAATCGCTGCACGTGGTGTCGCAGAGCTTCGCGCGGCCATTGGTCGTCGTCGTCCATCCGCGTCCGCCGGTGCACGTGGCGTTCGAGTCGAGGACCACGCGTACGCCCGTGGCATTGACGTAGGAGAGTTTGGTGCCGGTCGCGGGCGCGTTCTCATAGGTGCAGGTGGCGAGGTCGACGGCCGCGCGCGTAAAGGCTTCGAGGCCCTTCGCGGTGTCTTGCGCAGCGTTGCGCGTGGTGGCGTCGAAGAAGGTTGTTCCGCCAGCGGACGCGAGGTCTCGAGCGGCGTCGATGAACGGGCCCGTTGCGATCTGCGGGTTCGAATCGGGCAACGCGAGCACGTAGGTGTCGATGCCTGCGAGGTGCGCGGTTTGTGCGAATACGGTCGTTGCGTCGAGGTCGCCGCACGTGCCCTGAAAGTCGCGCGTGCCGAGGACGAAAAGGGCGCCCTTTGCTGCGTTCTGCGCGGTGACCCCGTCGCGAATGAAATCGTAAAAACCGCCTGGCGCGAGTGCGGTATCGAAGCCCGCGGGGTGCGCCGCGAGGAATGTTTCATACGTGGCGGCGTATTCGACGCTGCCCCAGGTCATGTTCGGCGGGCTGAGAAGCAGCGACACGTCTGGAAGTGGAAGTTGAAAGGTCGCAAATTGGTCGGGAGCGAGCTTCGCGGCGAGCCATGAAAATCCGATGACAGGCTTGGTGGCGTCGGCAACGGCGCCGAAGTTTGACCCTTGCCCAAAGAGGGCCGAATTCGCGGCGCTCGCGCAGGCGGCATCGGCTTGTCGCGACGGGGTGAAGGCGACGGCGATCTGTGTATTGCGCAACAATGTTCCGCGCATCGGCAAGCCGAGGAGTATCCCGAACGCCGGGGAGCTAAGCGGTCCGTGCATCGTGTCGCGGCGGTCGATGAGGAGGCCCATCGCGGACGGTGAAGGTGTGAGCCCGCGCTCGGTGCAAAGCGAACCTTCGCCTCCGCTCCCGGCGGCGTTGCGGGTGCAAAGGCTCTGGGCGGCGCGCTTCGACGCGCATGGCGAATGGAACGCGCTGCAATCGCCGTCGACGCACACGGCGGTGGGGGCGACGTAGACCTCGGTGGCGAGGTTGTCTCCGTTGAGCGGGGCTCCGACCGCGTTGCAGAGGCCGTCAGCGAGGCGGAACGTTCCAGGTTTCGAGCGATCCGGAATCGTGAAGCCGTCCGGCCCTTCGTTCAAGATTTCTTCGCGTGGCGTGGATGACGGGCTCGTGATGTCGGCGTGGCCGAAGACGACGCGCACGTTGAGCGCCGTGCCCGCGGGAAGCGTCAGCGCTTTGCCCGAAGAGTCCGTTCCCGGCATCGAGAACGTGCACCGGT
>CAIQDA010000438.1 GCA_903870415.1 uncultured delta proteobacterium | reverse complement strand
GTTTGCACAGGAGTAAGCGACCGTGCCTGCAAAGTGGCCCGCATCGCAGGTCAGCGAGCCGCTGCCGTTCGAAACGTGCGTCGTCGTGGTTCCCGCGAAGGAGAGCGTGCAGTCGCCCGTACCCGTTGCACCAGCTGAACCCGTAGCGCCCGTTGCACCGGCTGAACCCGTCGAGCCCGTTGCACCGGCTGAACCCGTAGCTCCCGCAACGCCCGTGGCGCCATTGCACGCATACGCGGTCTGCGCGCCCGCTTCTTCGGAGGTGTCAAGTGTGCCGTTGGCGTTTGCGTCCACGTAGAAGACGAGCTTGTATCCGCCCGACGCGCAATTGGCTCCAGCGGGCTCTGGGCTGACGCTGACAAGCGAACTCGAACCGGTCGCGCCTGTCGCCGCCGCAGCGCCTGTCGACCCTGTTGCACCTGTCGATCCTGTCGCGCCTGCAGCGCCTGTGGACCCTGTTGCACCCGCCGCGCCCGCATCGCCCGGTGCATGCGACCCCGAAACCGGTACCCATGAACCGTTCGTGCACATGGCAAGCGAGGCCTCGGCCACAGCGAACGCCACCTGCAAATCCGTGGTCGGATCGCACGCTGGGCGCGCCGTCTCACTGTCGTAACGAATGACCGACTGCGAACCGCTCCCTGCCTTATCGGCGCATGCCGAAACGACGAGCGCTCCAACGCCCAAACTAACGACCGAAAACACGCCAAATCTCATCGCCATTCAATTCTCCGTCTGTGAACGGAGCACTAGAGGCGTCAACCCCCAAAAACGCAATTAAAAAGCTCGATCTTTCAGCCGTTGTGGGTCGAGTTTTATAACGAGGGCGTGTTGAGCGCCGAGGTCGAACGCCAAGAGTGCGCCGACGAGGCCGTGGCGTCTGTCGCGTCGGTTGACCCGTGGGCGTCGCGACGAACGCTGGGTGACGAGGACGTCGTCGAACGTTTCGCCGCGCCTCAATCCACGCCCAACAGGGGTTCTTTACCATGTCCCATCACTTCATGCTCATCCACCACAAGGTCAAAGACTACGCGAAGTGGAAGGTGGGCTACGACGCCCACGTCGCGATGCGCCGCGACGCCGGGCTCGAGGAGAAGCAGCTCCTGCGCAGCGAAGACGACCCAAACGATGTGACGGCGATCTTCGAGGCAACCAACTTGCAGCGCGCTCGTGAGTTCGCCAAGTCGCCCGACCTCCAAAAGACGATGGTTCAAGTCGGCGTCGTCGGGAAGCCAGACATCACGTTTCTTCGCGACTGACATAGGCGATCGCGTCGCAGACCATCGCTTGGTTCGTGCGCCGCGCACTGGCTGAGGCCAACGACGGCATGCCTACATTGCCATGCCGTCGTTCGTTTTTGGTTTAGCAGCGGCTGGCTGCGCCGTCTTGCCGGAGACCGCCTTGGGTCTTGGTCCGTACGCATGTATGAAACATGCACGTGGCGGACCGATGCACGACTTTCCGCTTTCCGCGCGAGGTCGGATTTCCGCAGCCGCGCAGCGCTTGAGACCAATTGTGCGGATTCGTCGGTTGTAGATGTCCACCGCACCGTCGTGGGTGTAGCCTGTTTCGTTCACCCCACGGCGGAGACTGAGCGAATGAAGCGTTACCCAAGCTTGTTGATCACGTTCTCCTGCTTTGTCATGGCTTCGGGTTGCGGGCAGTCCGCAGGCGAAAGCGCCAACGATGCGGACGCGGGCGCCTCCCCGGACAACGCGACGATGGTTCCCATACCGACGTATCTGAGCGTGATGCCGGGCTGCGCCGCCGCTTGGGTCAACTGGACCGCCCCCACCATGCCCACGGGCACGACGCTCACGGGCTACTCGGTGCAGCGGGCAGCGACCAGCGCGGGCCCGTGGACAGATGTGTCGACCTGCTCCACCACGAGCCGCGCCAACGTCGAGTCAGATGTTTATGGCCCCAAGGCCCAAAGGGCCGTCACCGGATGTCCTGCTCTCTCGCTGACGCAGGGCGCGACCTACACGTTCCGGGTCGCGGCCATCACGAAGTCGTCTACCGGCGTGATTTCCACCGGGTCGTGGGGCTTCGTGACGTCGACGGCTATCCACACGATCAACAGCAATTGCGATACGTGGGACATCGGGCCTGGCGGAGGCGAGCTCACCTACGCGTCGACGACCGCGTTCGCTTGCGGCACGACCCTGACGTCGCAGTGCCATTACCTCGAGGTGAGCCCGAAACTCGGCAAAACCACCTGGTGCAACAACACCGTCTCGAATGTGCCGGGCGCGACGGGCTACACCTTCGGAACAGGCGCTCGAAACACGTTGGCTATGCTGACTGCAAACGGGTCGTTTACGGGTTGCACGGCCGGTGCCGCCACGCTGGCAAGTAGTTACCGCGGCGGAGGCTTGTCGGACTGGTTCCTGCCGAGCCAGTACGACCTGAGAACCGTGAAGAACACCGTTTACGACTCGCTCGGCACCCCCCTAGCCCCGCAGTTTATCACGGCGGTTGCCAGCGGCTCCTGGTGGTCGTCGACGCAGGGCTCGTTTGCGCCGACGGCCTATGCCGTGACCGCTTCCGGGGCGATAGCCACGGATGTTAGCAAGGCGTATTCCTATGAAGTGCACGCGATGCGCGCGTTCTGAGCGCCCGCCTGAGCATCGGCGGCCACCGAGCGCCTCCCCGCGCGATGCGTCGAGCTCGGCGCGCCAATTGTCTCCAATTACCGTGTTGACGCGCAGCTAGGAAGCAAGCTTCGCGTCCGGGCGGGAAGGGCAGGCAAAAGCCGTCAGAGCTATTGGTGGACGTGGTGGACGTCAGGCGTTGCGCTCGAATTCAAGGGCCGAAGTCCGTAACCTCGTAGCTCGCTTGGCTGCGGGAAAGTCCGCCTGCGTCCACGCCGTAACCGCCAATATGCAGGAGCCGATTTCCGAAGCGAACGACCGCATGGTACGCGCGCGGTTCCGCGAAGGTGAAGGCGGTTCGCATGGCGAGCGTTGCCGGGTCAAACACCTCGACGGTCGAGCGTGGGCGCGGTCCTGGGTTCAAGAATGTTCCGCCCGAGAGGACAACGCGACCGTCGCTAAGGGACACCGCTTGAAGATCGTACCGGGCCTCCGCAAGGGTAGGGCCATCGATGGTCGTGGCACTCGAGGGGTCGAGCAGCTCCGTGGTGGTGAGGACGACGTTTGCGGTGGTGTCCATGCCGCCGGCGACGAAGATGCGACCGTCAGGCAGGACCGTGGCCGTACCCGTCACGCGGTTCGCATGAAGGCTTGCCGATTCGCGTCGAAAGCCCACGCCAGGAACGTAGCGCACGATGGTACGCGACCCGGCCCCGACGCCGCCGAGCAAAAAGACGCTTCCGTCCGCGGCGCGCACCGAGACCATGGAGTCGTTCGCAGCCGGCAGGTTATTTTCCGTTGCCGTGATCGTGTCGACGCCGGCGCTCGTGCTGAAGATTTCCGCGCTCCCAAGGCTTGGGCCGCCGGCGACGCTCGTGGAGCCGCCCGCGAGGAGAACGCGCCCGTCGGCGAGCGCTACGGCGCTATGAAGGTACCGTACGGCCGAAAGCGCGGGCCCTGGCGTCACGGTGCCCGACGCCGGATTGACAAACACGGTGGTGGCAAGCGGAACGCTGGTGCCTTGGGTCGAACCGCCCACGACGAGGATGCGGCCGTCGGCCAGCAAAGTTGCCGAATGCCGCGACCGTGGCGTCGGAAGTTCTGCGGGGAACGCATGAGACGTTCCGTCCGCTTCGATGACTCCGATGCTCGTCGAAATGGCCCCGTTGATGTAACCGCCAACGAGGATGACTCGGCCGTCGGCCAGGGCTGTCGCCGTGTGAAACCCGCGGCCCAGGTACATGCTCGTCAAAGTTGAGGGCGCGGGCGGAACGGTCGCATCGTCGTTGACGATGAGGATACTGCCGCGCGAGGTTCCTATGGTCGCACCGGTCGCACGTGAGATGCGGTACCAAACGGTTTCGTCCGGCTCCAC
>CAIQDA010000437.1 GCA_903870415.1 uncultured delta proteobacterium | reverse complement strand
GCTCTCGCCTCCTTGCTCCCTTTTACGCTCCTTCGCTGTTCGGTTTCGCACCATGAAAGACGACTCCAGCACCACCGGTTCACTCTTCGAGTTCGGGTCCAAGTGGGACTACGCGCCCGCTCCGGAGGCGCGCGACTGGGTGAAAATTCAACCGCGTTACGAACTCTTCATCGGAGGCAAGTTCGTCGAGCCACACTCGGGGCGCTACTTTCAAACCGTGAGTCCTTCGACCGAAGAGGTGCTCGCGGAAGTCGCCGAGGCGGACGAAACCGACGTCGATCGCGCGGTGAAAGCTGCGGAAGAGGCGCAACGCGCTTGGGTTGCATTGCGTCCCGGTGAGCGTGCAAAGTACATGTTTCGTCTCGCGCGAGCTGTCCAAGAGCGGTCCCGTGAGCTCGCGATTCTCGAGTCGCTCGACGGTGGCAAGCCGATCAAAGAGTCTCGCGACGTCGACGTGCCTCTCGCGTGCGCGCACCTTTTTTACCATGCGGGCTGGGCCGACAAACTGGACCTGGCGTTTCAGGGTCGCGCGTACCGTCCGCTCGGAGTCGCGGGCCAGATTATTCCTTGGAATTTTCCACTGCTCATGGCGGCATGGAAGATTGCTCCCGCGCTCGCTTGCGGCAACGCCGTTGTGCTCAAGCCCGCTGAAACGACGCCGCTCACCGCCTTGCATCTTGCACGCATCTGCCAAGAGATTGAGCTGCCGCCAGGTCTCGTGAACATCGTCACGGGTGCGGGTCCAACGGGAGCCGCGCTCGCGTCGCATCCTCGCGTGAAGAAAGTGGCGTTCACGGGCAGCACCGACGTCGGTCGCAAAATTCAAGCGGCGATTGCGGGCTCAGGGAAGAAGCTCACGCTCGAACTCGGCGGAAAAGCAGCAAATATCGTCTTCGGCGACGCCGCGATCGATCAAGCCGTCGAGGGCATCATCGGCGGAATCTTCTTCAACCAGGGCCACGTGTGCTGCGCCGGTTCGCGCCTCCTCGTCGAAGAGTCCGTGGCCGAAGAAGTCGTTGCAAAGCTCAAGGATCGCATGCGCACGCTTCGCGTCGGCGACCCGCTCGACAAGAACACCGACGTCGGGGCGATCAACTCGCGCGCACAGCTTGAGACCATCCGCGGACTCGTGCAGGCGGGCGAAGACGAGGGCGCCGAGCGTTGGTCGACCCCTTGCGAATTGCCAGGCAAGGGCTTCTGGTTCTCGCCGACAATCTTCACGGGCGTCACGAGTTCGCATCGCATCGCGCGCGAAGAAATCTTTGGCCCCGTGCTCTCGATCCTCACGTTCCGCACCGCGGAGGAGGCCGTCGAGAAGGCGAACAACACGATGTACGGACTCTCGGCGGGCGTTTGGACGTCGAAGGGTTCGAAGAGTTTTTGGATGGCTCAGCGCCTGCGCGCGGGAGTCGTCTGGGCGAACACGTTCAATAAGTTCGACCCGTCGGCTCCGTTCGGCGGTCTAAAAGAGAGCGGTTTTGGTCGCGAAGGCGGTCGCCAAGGCCTGAACGCATACGTGGAGATCGACGGATGAGCGGCGAGATGACCCTCGATTCCTCGCGACGCCTCGGTGTCGCCAAGACCTACAAGCTTTTCATCGGCGGCGCCTTCGTGCGGCCCGAGTCGGGAAGGACTTACCCCGTGACGAGTGCCATCGATTCTGCTGACGCGCACGTCGTGAACGCGCCGCGCGCTTCGCGCAAAGACCTTCGTGAAGCCATTCGCACCGCGGCCGGCGCCTGGAAGGGTTGGGCGGAGCGCACCGCGACAAACCGTGGCCAAATTCTCTACCGCATGGCCGAGATGATCGAAGCGCGTCGCGAAGAGCTTCACTTGCAGCTCATTCGTTGCGGTGCGAGCGCCGTCGATGCGCAGAGCGAGATCGACGCGTCCATCGACCGGTGCGTGTATTATGCAGGGTTCTCGGACAAGTACCAAGCGCTGCTGTCGAGTTCGAACCCCACGGGCGGACCTCACTTCGTCTTCACGGTGCCCGAGTCCATGGGCGTTGTGGGCACGGTGGCTCCCGAGCAAGCGCCCTTGTTGGGTCTGCTCTCGCAAGTTCTTCCTGCCATCGTGAGCGGGAACGTGGTGGTCGCGGTGACGAGCGAATGCCGTCCGCTTCCTGGCCTTGTGCTTGGAGAAATCCTGGCCACGAGCGATGTGCCCGCGGGTGTCGTCAACATCGTTTCAGGGGCGAGCGCGGAGCTTGCGCTTGAGCTTGCGAAGCACCGCGAAGTGGCGGCGGTCCACGTGGTCGCTTCGGAAGAGTCCGTGCGCATCGAGGTCGAGCGTCTCGGGTCCGGAAGCATCAAGCGCGTGAAGGCCGAGGGCGACGCGTTCCTCGAACACCTTACGGGGCCTCGCGGTCAAGGACTCTCGGCGATCGAACGCTGGGTCGAGTCGAAAACGATTTGGCACCCGGTCGCGATTTAAGCGCGCGAGCGCGTTGCCGTTTCAACCGTGGCTTTTTGCAGCAAAATGGCAGTGGGCCAGGCGTTTTCGTGATTTGCTCACCCGTTTTCGAGCGGATCCTTGTCGTCGCCGTGGTCGAGGCGATGCACGAACGTCACGGGTCTTCCGAATTGGTGTGAACCAAAGAGCAACCTGGTGCATCGTAGGAAGCAATTGCGGAGGCATCAGCGGTGTCGATTCACGAACTGACGGCGAAGTCGATTGAGGGCGAGTCCAAGAAGCTCGAGGCGTATGCCGGCGAGGTTCTCCTCGTCGTCAATGTCGCGTCGCTTTGCGGCTACACACCGCAATACAAGGGCCTTGAAGCCCTCCACCGTGCCTACAAAGCCCAGGGCTTTCGGGTGCTGGCGTTTCCTTGCAACGACTTCGGCGCTCAAGAGCCCGGGGCCGAGACCGAGATTAAGAATTTCTGTACCGCGCGTTACGAGGTCACGTTCGAGTTGTTCTCGAAGGTGAAGGCGAAGGGCGAGGGCATCCATCCGGTGTTCGCCGCGCTCACCGGTCCCGAGGTTGGCGACCACGCGGGGGACATCCGCTGGAACTTCACCAAGTTCCTCGTCGACAAGCAGGGCAAGCTGCTGGCGCGTTTCGAGCCCAACATCGACCCCATGAGCGCTGAAATTTGTCAGGCCGTCGAGAAGGCCCTGGCTGGCGCGTGAGACGGCCGTGAAGCGTCCCCGCCGTCGGGAGCGTCTCGCGGCTCCGGAGCTCATCTCCGCCATTGTGGAACGCGTGGAGCGCATCGAAGGGTTTCCGAAGCGGGAGCCCGTCGATGAGGCGTTGTGGCTCCTTGTGGTCGGCAAGACCGTCGCCGTGCGCACGCGTCCGGTGAAGCTGCTTCCGGACGGCACCCTGATCGTGCGCACGTCGAGCGCGTCGTGGTCCCAAGAGCTCAGCCTCCTCGAGCCGACCATCCGCGCAAAGCTCGCGGAAAAAGGCGTCAAAACAGTTCGCCTACGCTTTCAGGTCGGGGCCGTGGGGCCGATGACCACGCCCTTCGAAATCGCGCGCACGACGAAGGAGCTCCCGCGCAAGCCGCTTCCCGCGTCGCTCAAGGAAGCCCTCGGGGCCCTCGACGACGACGACCTTCGCAAGGCCATTGGCGCGGCGATGGAGCGACGCCTCGCGTGAGAGGCGCGTCGTCGTCATAGACGCGAACGCGGGGACGAGGCCTCGTGGTCCCGTCCCCAACGCGTCAGGGCTGCTCGATGCGCAGTACCTGGGTTTTGCCGAGCGAAAACGACTGCGACTCGATGGCCGCGAGTGCCTCGCGGATGTTCTTTTCAACGGCTTCGTGGGTCGTGAGGACCACTTGCACGGGCTTGCCGTCGTCGGAGTGGCCGTCCTGCACCATCTGTTCGATGGAGACGCCGCGTTCGCCGAGTTTGCCCGTGAGCGTCGAGAGAACGCCGGGTTCGTCACGGACGGGAAAGCGGAGGTAATACCGCGTACGTACGCTGTCCATTGAGGCGAGCGGACGCTTCGCGAGACGGATGCCGCGCACGAGAGATCCCTGGTGTCCCGAGAGTCGGCCCTGGGCCACATCGAGAATGTCGGCGACGACGGAGACGGCCGTGGGGAACGCTCCGGCACCGCGACCGGAGAGAAGCAGTGGCCCAAGCGCGCGACCTTCGAGGGCCACGGCGTTGAGCACTCCGGACACGTTTGCGAGCGGGGTTTCGCGGCGCACGAGAGCCGGATGCACGCGAAGTTCGATCTCGTCGCCACGATCGCGGCCAATGGCGAGGTGCTTGATGGCGTAGCCAAAGCGCGCGGCGAACGCGTGGTCGATGGGCTCAAGTCCGCGAATTCCCTCAGTGGGAACGTGCGCGTGATCGACCTCGGCACCGAACGCGAGCATCGCGAGGACGACGAGCTTGTGGGCCGCGTCGTGGCCGTCCACGTCGAGGGTCGGGTCGGCCTCTGCGTAGCCGCGTGCTTGCGCATCGGCGAGCGCCTCCGCGAACGATGCGCCGTCGTCGCGCATGCGCGTGAGAACGAAGTTGCACGTCCCGTTCACGATGCCCGCGAGCTTCTCCACGTGGTCGCTGGCGAGCGAATCGCGGAAGACGCGAATGACGGGAATTCCCCCGCCAACGGCTGCTTCGAACGCGAGGTCGGCGCTCTTTGCTCGCGCAATTTCGAGGAGCTCCGGACCGCGTTCTGCGAGGAGCATCTTGTTCGCCGTCACGACGGAGACCCCGCGCTCAAGAGCCGCCTTGATGCATTCGTATGCGGGATGAAGGCCGCCCATCACTTCGACGAGGACGTCGAGCCCTTCCATCTGCACGACCTCGTTCACGTCGGTCGTCAGAAGCGCGGGGTCGATGGTCGTGATGCGCTCCTTGTCTTCTTTGCGCACCGCGACCTTCGCGATTTCTATCGTCGCGCCGAGGCGAGCTTCAAAATCGGCGCGGTGTTGCTTGAGCAACTCGACGACGCCACCACCCACGATCCCACAGCCAAGGAGGCCAACGCGCACGGTTCGCATGACGCGTCACGTTAGCGGAGGACCGGCGCAACGGAAAGGAAAGCGCGCATGGGCGAAGCGGAAGGGGTCGCGAAAACCGTTCACGATGCGATGATGCGCGGATGATTCACGGGCAGGCGTTCGCGCGATGAGCCAATCGGTCGCGTTGAAGGCTGCCAAGGGTTTTCTCTGGTCGGTGGCCACCGGGCTCGGTTCGCGCCTCATCGGCGTCGTCGGCACGGTCTACCTCACGTACCTCATCGATCCCTCGACCATGGGCGAGGTCTCGAACGCGCACGCGGCGGCGCTTCTTGCTCACGCGCTGACGGGTCTCGGCCTCACGCAATTTCTCATCATCGGCGAGTCGAAGCCAGGCGAAGAAGACGCGGATGCCGGGCAGGTCACGTTGCTCTTTTTGGGCATCGGGTTTGTTGCGCTTGGGGCGCTCACGCTTGCTCGGGTGCCGCTCGGGGAGTTCCTTCACAGCCCTGAATTGCCTCGTTTTCTGCCGGGTCTCGCCCTTTCGATGGCCATCGATCGTGTGGGCGCCGTGCCCGAGCGGCTCCTCGCGAAGAACCTCGAGTTTCGCGCGATTGGTCTTGGGCGCACGGCGAGCGAACTGAGTTACACGATCGTTTCGGTCGCCCTCGCGCACCTGGGGTGGGGCGGCATGGCGGTGGTTGCGGCGAACGTGATTCGCTCGTGTCTCTACGCGTACGCGATGGCGAGACCCGTGCCTGCTGCGCGATGGCTGACCGTTCGGAGTCTCGCACCGCGCCGTTGGCTATCGATGATCCGCTTGGGAATTCCCTATTGGATCAACCACGCGATGATCCTCGTCTCGCGTCGTGGCGACAACCTGATCATGGCGCGTGCCTTCAGCCCGGAGATCGTTGGACTCTACAACCAAGGCTACAACGTCGCCGACATCCCCGCGACGCAAGTGGGCGAGCAGGTTGCGGACGTTCTCTTCCCGAGCTTCCGAATGCTTCCTCCGCACGAGCGTCCACGCGCGCTTCTCGATGCGCTCGCGCTCCTTTCGCTCGTGGTATTTCCGCTCTCGGCTGGTCTTGCCGCGGTGGCTACAGCCCTGGTGGGAACCGTGCTTCCGCTTCGTTGGCAGGGCGTCGCTCCGTACCTCACGATCTTGTCGGCGGTGGGCATCGTGCGGCCCGTGGGATGGGCCCTTGGCGCTTACTTGCAAAGTGCAGGCAATGGGCGCGCCGTGATGATGAGCGGACTCTCGCTCGTGGTGGCGCTCTTCTCGTCAATGCCCGCCCTCACGCCGTTCGGCCCACTTGTCGCCGCAACGGCCGTTGGAATCACCTTCACGACGCACGCGGTCGTCAGCGCGCTTGCGGTTCGTGCCGCCGGGGGACCATCGCTTTTGAGCATATTGGGCGCGGTTTCAGGGCCGCTGCTCGCATGCGTCCCGATGGTGCTCGTCGTGCGTGGCGTGCATCCGGTGCTCGTGGCCCGAGGCACGCGAGCGTTTCTGAGTCTCGGCGTCGAGGTCGTGGTCGGCGCTCTTTGCTACGCGGCGGCGGCGTTCGTGTTCGCGCGCGGCCCGGTCACGAAATTGATGAAGACTGCACGCGATACGCTTCAACGCGCGAGGCGGTGAGGGCGTCGCGCAGCTCGATTGCTACGCCACCAAATCCCTGAAAAACCCCGCGTCACGTGCGCTAGCGCCGACGGGTTAGGACTTCCAAGAAGGCTCTTCGGCTCGCACCAAGATGACCGTGACGTTGTCTTTGCCGCCGCGGGCATTGGCCAAGTCGATGAGGCGCTGCACCGCGACCTGCAAGTTGCCTTCGGTCTCGATGATGGCGCGGATCTCGTCGTCGGTCGCCATGCGCGAAAGGCCGTCGCTGCAGAGCAGGTAGGTGTCGTTGCGCTCGACACTCTCCATCAGGACATCGACTTCGACGTTTTCCTCGATGCCCACCGCGCGTGACAGGTACGCGCCCGTTGGCCCCTTGATGCCCGCCGCCTCAAGCGTGTGGTCTTGCGTGAGCTGCTTCAGCGTGTCGCCGCGGAAACGGTAACAGCGACTGTCGCCAACATGTGCAACATACACGCGTTTCCGGTTGAGGGAGAAGTAGGCGGAGACCACCGTCGTGCCCATGCCCGCGTACGCGTCGATGTTGTGCGACTCATCGAAGACCCGTTGATTGGCGACCTCGATGGCGCGCTTCAGGCGGCTTCCACGTTCCGTGAGCGACGTGTCGCGAGGAAATTGCCCGAAGTCGCCCGTTACGAACGACGAGCCCACCGCGTCGACCGCCAGTTGGCTTGCGACCTCACCGGCCGCGTGACGACCCATTCCGTCGGCGATCAGGAACAAGTGATGCGCCTCCAAAAGGAGCATCGCGTCTTCGTTGTGTTTGCGTTTCAGGCCTGGGTCCGTGCGTCCGTGCGCGGTCACGAGGATGAGCGCGTTCGGCATCGTCGCTTCGGAGTCGTCGTCTTGCGCGCTGTCTTCCGCGAGCAACCGGGCGCTCTCCTGGCTGAGAGGCTCCAGGCGTTCCGTATCGTCGCGATGCGCGGAGGGCGGCGGGTCGGTCGTGGTCGGGACCGTGCGCGCCACGGAGGCGGCCCCCGTCGACGCGCCGTTCGCGGCGGGCTCGAAGGGCGAGGCGGGGGGAATGGGCGCGGCGCGAGGTGCAACCGCCGTCGCCGGGCTTTCGTTCGGGCGCAACCACGCCCAGACCACGAAGCCAAGCAATGCGATCGAAGCGGTCCCCAGTGCTGTGTGCAGGAGCGTCGTACCCTCCATCTCGTGGATGCTACGTGGGAGTGAACCGTCCGAGAAGCCACAATCGTGGTCGAACGGCGCGCTTTTTCTCGGGGTCGCGTCCGGTCAGCGCTTCGTTGCATCCACGACGGCACGGACGATATCGACATCGCGAATCCCCTCGGATTCCGCGCGGAAGTTGAGCACGACGCGATGACGAAGGACCATCGGCGCGAGCGCGAGCACATCGTCGACGTCCGCGGCCGCTTGACCACGAAGCGCCGCGCGGGCCTTCGCCGAACGAACGAGGGCCTGGGATGCACGAGGTCCGGCACCGAATCGCACGAACGATTTCGCCGCAGCGCAGGCCTTCACGTCGTCGGGGCGCGTGGCCCGCACCATGGAAACCGCGCGGTTGACGGCCTCGTCGGTGATCGGGATTCGCGGAACGAGCGACTGGATCGCGAGCACGTCGTCACGCGAGAGCACCCGCGGCACATGCTCGTCGGCGTTCGGCGTCGCCTTGCGCGCGATGGTTCGCTCGTGTTCCTCGCTCGGGTAGCCGAGATGAACCTCGAGCAAGAAGCGATCGAGTTGCGCTTCCGGAAGCGTGTAGGTTCCCTCTTGTTCGATCGGGTTTCGGGTGGCGAAAACCGCGAAGGGGTCAGGAAGCTTGTGCGTGGTATTTCCCACGGTAACTTCGCGTTCCTGCATCGCTTGGAGCAGCGCCGCTTGGGTCTTCGGCGGCGTGCGGTTCACCTCGTCGGCGAGCACGAGTGCGTGAAACACCGGACCGGGTTGAAAGCGAATGGCGCGTCGCACGTCGCTCGTGCCCGGGATGACGTCGTCCACGAGCACGTCGGCGCCAGTCACGTCCGACGGGAGCAAGTCGGGGGTGAATTGAATGCGCCCAAAGCTCAGGTCGAGCGCCGCTCCGAGCGTTGAAACGAGCAGGGTTTTCGCTAGCCCCGGCACGCCGACGAGGAGCGCGTGGCCGCGTGCGAAAAGCGCGATGAGGAGCGCGTCGAGGGCGTCTTCCTGCCCCACCACGCGCGTTGCGACCGCGCGATGAATGCGTTCGCGCGCGTCGCCTGCGAGGACGAGCAGGCTCGTGTCGTTACGGCCGTGCGGATCGAGGACCGGGCGCAGCGGCTCGGAGGTCACGAGGGGAGGGGTGGCTTCGCTCACGCGCGCACTATGGCGAAAGCGTGCGGCGGTCGAAAGCGCAAACACCGCCATTTCGCTTTCGTTCCTGAATTTTCAGCACGCGCGTGTGTCGGCGATGCGCAGACGCGCGCGTGCCGCGAAGCCTTCCATCCGGAAGAACCTCGGGCTAGCGCGCAGCACCTCATGAAGGTTTCGCTGCGCCGCTTGCTGCCCGTGCTCCTCCTTGCGGTGGTCGTGATGGGCGTCTTCGTCGTCGGTCGCGACGTTGGACGTACGCGTGCCGCGCTTGAAACCTTTCACGGCGAGGCCTTCGTGTTCGCGTGCGCGCTGGCGTTTGCGAACTACATGCTCCGGTTTCTCAAGTGGGAGTTCTACCTCGCTCGCCTGGATATTCGCGGGGTTCCGAAGCTTGAGAGCTTCCTCATCTTTCTCTCCGGCTTCGTGCTCACGGTCACGCCCGGGAAGGTCGGAGAAGTTTTCAAGTCCGTCGTCCTCCATGAGCGTCGCGGAATACCGGTCGAGCGCACGGGCCCCATCGTCCTTGCGGAGCGACTCACCGACGTCGTGGGCATCGTGGTGCTCATCGCTCTTGGAACCATCGGGTTTTCGAGTGGAGCGGTCTGGGCCCTCGTCGGAACGCTTCTTGTGCTCGCCGGGCTCGCGGTGGTGTCGAGCGATCGGGCCATGGAGGCGGCGTTCGGAATGGTTGGAAAAACCCGTGCCGCATCGATCGTGCCGAAGCTTCGTGAGGCTTACACGAGCCTGCGTGTCCTCGTGGCACCGTCCGCACTCCTCGTTCCCAGCCTCATCTCGGTGGCGGCGTGGTCCCTCGAGTGCGTCGCGCTTCTCGTCATTTTGCGTGGCTTCGCGGTGAACGCGTCGCCTGCACTCTGCACGTTCTTTTATTCGACCTCGACCCTCGTGGGCGCAGTCGTTCCCGTGCCCGGCGGTCTTGGAATCACCGAGGGCTTGCTTCAAGAACAGATGGTTCGCCTCGGCGGCATTGAGGCCGGCGTTGCGACAGCGGCGATGATTCTCGTGCGCTTGGCCACGCTGTGGTTCGCCGTGCTCGTTGGCTTTGGAGCCTACGGCGCGTTGCGGCTTTTGCCTCGCCCGAGCGCGAACCCGCCTACTGCGTGAGCGTGCCCTTCGTCGACGGGACGCCAACGATGCGCGGGTCGATGCGCGTGGCTTGCATGAGAGCTTTCGCGAAGGCCTTGAACGAGATTTCGATCATGTGATGCGCAATGCGGCCGGCTTCGTGCACGAGGTGCAAATTCGCCTGGGCGCCGCGTGCAAACGCTTCGAAGAAGACCTCTTCGAGTTCGAGGTCGAAGGTCCCGAGCTTGCCTCCTCGAAGCGGATTTTCGACGACGAAGAAGGCCCGTCCACCGAGGTCGAGGCTCACCGTCGAGCGGGCCTCGTCCATCGGAAGCGTTGCCCAGCCGTAGCGCTGAATGCCGTGGCGTTCGCCGAGGGCCTGTGCGACCGCCTGGCCGAGCACGATTCCAAGGTCTTCGGTCGTGTGATGTCCGTCAATTTCCACGTCACCCGTGGCCTCGACCGTTAGGTCGAAGAGCCCATGACGACCGATCTGATCGACCATGTGCGACAGAAAGGGAACGGGCGTTTGGATGGAGGTTCGTCCGGAGCCATCGAGGTCAATGGTCACGCGGATGTCGGTCTCGCGGGTTTTGCGGTGCACGGTCGCCGTTCGCATAACCGGGCACTGAAGCATCCGCCGCGACGCTGGGGCAACAACAAGTCAGCGATGCATAAATGGAACTCCGCGTCAATGGCTACTTGTGGGCTTTTTCGATTCCCATTGACGGGTCGCTCGCGCCTCAGGTACGTCCATGGCTTGCGGTTTCTCCGCGTTCGCCCATGACCGACTCCCGTCTGATCTTCCTGCTCCTCGCTTCCGGCGCCATCGCGTCCGGGTGTGATCAGAAAGTCAAAAACGCGGAACTGCAGGCGGACGCCCACGCGGACCTGGCGCGCGAGGCGTTTCAGCAAGGCGACGTGCGCTTGGCGCTCGACGAAGCGCAACAGGCGATCATTTTCGACGACGCGAACGCGCGAGCCCATCACCTTGCCACCGCAGCGCTGCTCGGGCTCTGCGCGGGCGATGAAGGTCCGGGGTCGCCCGACTGTCGTCTCGACCTCGCGGAGATGCACGCTCGGCGGGCCATGGCGCTGGACGCGACCGACCGAAACGCCCGAAATACGCTCGGTTCCGTGCTCTTGCTTGAGGGCAACAAGGCGGCCGAGGCGATGGAGGTTTTAAAGCCTCTGACCCACGATCCCGCGTACGCGTCCGCTCACTTGGCCTGGGCGAATTACGGCTGGGCGCAGCTGCAATTGGGCGATGCGAATGGGGCCGTGGACTCCTTGCGCCGCTCGGTGCGGGAGCCTCGTTTCTGCGTCGGCTGGTATCGGCTCTCGCTCGCGTTCGATGCAGCGGGTCGCATGACCGACGCGGAAGACGCCGTGTCGCGGGCGGTGACGGAAAAGTCCCCCGAGTGTCAATCGTTGCAAGATGCATGGAAGTTTCGCGGCGAACTTCGCACGCGTCTCGGCAAAGTTCCCGACGCGCGCGCAGACTTCGCGGTGTGCGAAAAGCTTGCTCCGTCCACGACGGCCGGTCGCGCCTGTCAAAAGCTTCGTCTCGCCCTCGACGCGCCGGGAGTGAAGGCCTCGTGAGCGAACCGCAGCTCCTCCGAAGCGCGATGGGCGTGACGCTCGACGGAACGTCGGACGTCGCGAAGTCCGAGATGGAGCGCAACCCCATCGGCTATTCGCTTCGCACCGAGCGCGAGCGCCGTGGCTTGAGCCTGCTCGAGATTTCGCGCATCAGCCGCGTGCCGATGAAGTCGCTTGAGGCCCTGGAAGACGGGCGCTTCGACGACCTTCCCGGAGACGTGTTCGCACGCGGATTCATGCGTTCGTATGGGCGAGTTTTGCAGGTGGACGCCACGCCGCTCGTTGAAGCGTTCGACCAGTTACGCGGCGCCGTTCCTGAACTTCCGCTGCCTGTCGTTTCGCCTGTCGACATTCAAGGCCGTTCACCGAATCGCCGTTTTGGTGTCGCCATCGCGTTCATCGTTCTCTTGCTCCTCGTCACCATCGCGCTTTCGATCGTGCTCAAGCCTCGCGGCGGCGACCTGCCCGTGGAACTTTCGACGTTGATGCCCCGAGCGTTTCAGCTCCTCGCGTGAAGGGGCGTCTCGTCGAGTCGGCGGCGCTCGTGGTGCGCCTCGTGGACAGCGGCGAGGCCGATCGGGTGGTCACGCTTCTCACGGAAAAAAGCGGCCTTGTGGCCGTGTCGGCTCGCGGCGTCCGCAAAGGTTCCAAGCGATACGGCGGCGTGCTCGAGCCGATGCATCGCCTCCACGTGACCGTTGAACATCCGGAGCGCGAGATTGCTCGTCTCGAAGAAGCGCGTGTCGACGCCATGCGGCTTGCGATCACCGGACACCTCGAGGCCTCGCTTTGCGCCGGGTATTGGTTGCGCTTTGCACGGGCTTTGGCTCACCCGCATGGAGACGACGGGGCGCTCTTTCGTGTCACCGACGGTGCCCTTGCGCTCCTCGATGCGAACCCGCTCGACTACGCGCGTCTTGAGCATCTCGTGCCCTTCGCGATGCTCGGTGCCGCCGGCTACGCCATCGAGCTCGACGCCTGCGTTTCATGCCGAAAACCATGTCCGCCCGACCGGCCGAGCGGCGTTGACGGTCGTCGCGGAGGCCTGCTCTGCCGCGCGTGTGGCTTCGCGTCCACGGTGCTCTCGCCGGAGCTGAGGAGCGTCCTCCGGCAGGCGCATGCGGGGGCATTTGCGCCGCTCGATCCAAGCGGTCGTGAGCTTGCCGCGCGCCTTGCGCAAGACGTGGCGCTTCAGCACGTGGGCCGCACCGTGCGCTGAAGGCGACTCCTTCCTCGCACCCGATGACCGAGACGGGGTAGGGGTGGAGCGTCATGCGCGTCGTGCATTCGCCGCTTTCGGACCGGGCCCTTCGGTGGCTCCTCGTGGTGATCGCCATCGTGCGAATCCCGGGGATTTTCTGGGGGCTTCCGAACGTCGATGGGTGGGACGACGACGGCGTGGCACCTCGTGACGCGTTGAGCGGACTCGTCGAGACCTATTCGCCCGGGCAGTTTTACATCTACCCGCCGCTTCAGTTGCTCATCATCGCCGCGGCGACGCTTCCGTTCACGCTTTGGCGCCTCACCAAGGTCGCGTCGTGGAGTCCCGCGGGCCTCGTTCATGCGTTCGTCGACCCGACCACCATGACTGTGTACGCGGTCGTTGCGCGCCTTCTCGCCATCGTGTTCGCAGCGCTCACGGTCGTCGCGATCTACGACGGTGTGGACCGACTTGCAGGCCGCCGAGCCGCGCGTTTGGCGTGCCTTTTTGCAGCATGTCACGCAACCTTTACCTATTACGGGCAAACCTCGAACCTCGATGGCCCGTTGCTCTTTTGGTGCACGCTCGCGTGGCGGGAGCTTGTGCGTGTGAGCCTCGGCGATCGAACGCGGTGGCTCTCGGCGGCCTTCGCGGTTGCAGCGGCACTCGCAACGAAGGACCAAGGCTACGCCGTCCTCGCGTTTCCTCTCGTGTTCGCGGTCGTGCACGCGGTGGTGGCTTCGCCCGTCGAGCAGCGCGGCGTTACTGTCGTCGCCATCGCGCGTGCAGGGGGGCTTGCTCTGGTCGCATTGCTCCTCGTCGACGGAGCCTTCTTCAATCCCTCGGGATTCATTGCGCGGCTGAAAACGCTGAGCGGAAGCGCGTCGCAAGACTTTCACGACTACGTGCCTGGCTTGCGCGGTTCGCTCGCAATCGCCACCCATGCGCTTCGGAGGTTTCCGCAGTTTCTCCCTGGCGAGATTGGCGTGCTCGCGGTCGCGGGCGTGGTGCTGCTTGCGCTCGACAAGCGCGTGACTCGAAGTCGAGGAGCCTACGCCGCCTCGTTTCTTGCACCCCTCGCATCGCTCTCGTTTCTCGTTCTCTTCAACTTCGTGGCACGCCGCACGCAGGAGCGTTTTCTCCTCGCGCCGACCTTCTTCCTCATCGTCCCCGCCGCGCAGGCCGTGGACGCGTTCACGAGGAGATTTCCAAGGTGGAGGCTCGCCGCTGCGCTCGCGATGTGCGTCGTTGCGGCGCGAGGAGCCATGCTCGTCGTGGCGGTTGAAATGTCGATGCTTGAGGACCCGCGTCTCGCGGTGGAAGAGTTCCTTCGCACCTACGGGTCGCCGGGCGATCGGGTCGAGGTTTACGGAAACAACGTGTATCTTCCACGCATACCCGCAGGCTTTCGAGGCGAGCGTGTGGCGCCCACGGACCCGGTCACGCGGCCTGTTTGTCCGTCCCTCACCGAGGTTGGCGACGCTTACGAAAACCTTCACGCGCGGTCGCCCGAGTGGGTCGTGGTTCCGTACGCGTGGGCGTGGCAATGGCTTGATGATCCGCTGGACGAGCGCGATGGCCGCATGTCGACGCCGCTTCAAAAGCGTCGCTTGCACCTTGTCGAAACGCAGCGTTACTTCCGCGAACTCGTGCGCGGTGAGCGGGGCTACGAGCTTGTGGGGGCGGGTCGTGCGACGGGGTTTTGGCGCGACGTGGACATGCACAACAGTTTGAACCGTCGCGTGTTTCTCCTTCGCCGCCGAGACGCGGCTCCGGTCCGCAAGTGAGCTCGGCTTCGTCGTCTGCCGGCTAGGGTGCCTTCAGATCGGGCAGCGCGGGCACGTCGGCACCGAAGAGCGGAGCGAGCGCGAGGAACGCCCCATCGGGCACGTCCGCCCCGCCGAGCCACATGCATTTTGCGCCGGATTCCGCTGAAGAAAACGCGCCGCCCTGGCACGCGGAAGCGAAAAAGTTTTGCCGCCACTTG
>CAIQDA010000436.1 GCA_903870415.1 uncultured delta proteobacterium | reverse complement strand
GAAGGGCGCGGACGTGGACTTTACCGCGACGAATACCTTCACCGCGCTCACCGGCTGCACGCAGTCCAACGTGCAATCCACGAGCGGCGCATGCGACACCGCAGGGGCTTGTCGCTAGGGAAAACACTGGCCGACGTCGCCACCAAAAGCGCCGAGGCGACCTCTCCGCCGTGGGAGAGATCGCCTCCTGAGCACGCGCACGTCGCCGCGATGAAGCGCGTCAGCGTGCTGCTTGCAGTTTACACAGAGCTGCGACGAGCGCGTCCAGGTCCTCGAAGGTGTTGTACGGCGCGAGCGACGCGCGCACCGTGCTCTCGAGTCCGAAGCGGCGCAGGATGGGCTGTGCGCAATGGTGTCCGCCGCGCACCGCGATGCCTTCGCGATCGAGGAACGTGGAGACCTCGTGCGTCGTGTGGCCCGCGAGCGTAAACGACAGAACGCCGGCTTTTTCCTGAGCGGTACCGATAAGCTTGAGGCCGGGCACCTTGGAGAGTTCGCGTGTGCCGTACTCGAGGAGCTCGTGCTCGTGGCGCGAGACGTTCTCGATGCCGACCTTCGTGAGCCAGTCGAGAGCCGCGCCGAGACCCACCGCGTCGGCGATGTTGCCCGTGCCCGCCTCGAAGCGCGCCGGTGGCGGCTGGAAGACGGTGCGCTCGAAGGTCACGTCGGCGATCATGTTCCCGCCGCCTTGCCACGGAGGCATGGCTTCGAGGACCTCGCGCTTGCCGTAGACCGCGCCGATGCCCGTCGGTCCGAAGACCTTGTGGCCGCTGAAGACGAAGAAATCGCAGTCCAAAGACTGGAGATCCACGCGCAGGTGCGACACGCTTTGCGCGCCGTCGAGGAGCACGCGCGCGCCGTAGCGATGGGCCATTTGAACGATGGCGTGCGACGGCGTGACCGTGCCGAGGGCGTTCGAGACCTGCGTGACCGAGACGAGCTTCGTCTTGGGCGAGAGCAGGCGCTCGTACTCGGAGAGAATGATCTGCCCACGGTCGTCGACGGGGATGACCTTGAGCTTCGCGCCCACCTCGGCGCAGAGCATCTGCCAGGGAACGATGTTCGCGTGATGCTCGAGGTGCGAGACGATGATCTCGTCGCCGGACTTCACGTTCTTTCGTCCCCAGGATTGCGCCACGAGATTGATGCCCTCGGTGGTTCCGCGCACGAAGACGATGTTCTCCACCGACGGCGCGTTCACGAAGCGACGAACGGATTCGCGCGCGGCTTCGTAGGCGTCGGTCGCACGTGCCGCAAGCGCATGCGCGGCGCGGTGGATGTTTGAGTTTTCGTGTTCGTAAAAGTGCGAGATGCGATCGATGACCGTCTGCGGCTTCTGCGTTGTCGCCGCGTTGTCGAGCCATACGAGCGGCTTCCCGTGCACGCGCTCCTGAAGGATGGGGAACTCCTTCTTGAGCTGGTGCGCGTCAAATGCCGCCGACTCGCGCGGGAGCTCAAGGCTCATGAGCGGCTCGACCTCGTACGCAGGTTCGCGAGTCTTTTCAGGCTCTTTCGCTTGCGTCGTGGTCGTCGTCGGGCCGGCGCCTGTGGTCGAGGCTGGAGGCAAGGCTCGTTGCGCGGGAGCCTCTGGTGCCGGGTCAATGAACGGCATACGAAAGGCATCCGGCGTATCGTCACCGGCATCCGCAAACCCGAGAACGCCATCGAAGCGAGGCTCCGCGGCGAACGGATTCGTGGAAAGTACACCCATCGCAGGCACGTCTTCGGTCGCGCTCACTGGGGCCGCCGCCGGAGCATCGACGACGGGCACGGTGAACGACGAGGCCGAGGGTG
>CAIQDA010000435.1 GCA_903870415.1 uncultured delta proteobacterium | reverse complement strand
TGGCGACGAGCGGGAAGGGAACACCGTCCGCCGAGGGAACTTTCGATGCGTAGGGCGCGCCCGGTGCGAGCGGTGCGATGCGCTTGGGTGCGGCAACGGCCGACGCGGCGAGCGCGGCAACGGCAAGGACCAGGTTCGAAGCGATGGACTTTTTCATGGCGTGGCGCGCGGGGATTCGGTGGTGGCTTGAACGATGGCACGGAGGACCGACGCGGGCTCCGTGAGGGCGAGAACCGTGGCTCCGGCCGCGGCGAGAGGCTCGTCGATGTTGAGGCGCTGGAGGAGCAGAGCCTCTGCACCAAAAAAGGAACGGCCTGCGTCGGCTCCGCACGTGCCTTGCGAGAGCCCTTCGAGGTTGCGGCGAAGGAGCGCCAGCGATGGCTCGGTGGATGCCTGTAGACTGCAATAGGCGCTCGTGGCTCGCGCATGGGCCTGCGTCCCCGGGTCGCTTGGAAGCACGTGGACGACGATGCGAATGGGCGCGAGGCCTTTCACCGCCTTCTCGATGCGGTCGAGCGCCGTACCCAGCGCGAGGCCGCCCGATGGCAGCACGACCGCGAGGGTGCGCGAGGCGTCTTCGTCGCCGAACGCGAAACCGCCTTGGAGAAGGGCCGAGGCTGCGTCCGCGCGAAGCTCAGGAGGCATCGCTTCGAATTCGGCTGCGCCGGCGGCGAGACGCGGGCCCGACTTCTTGAGTTCGTCGTCGCGCTCCGCCAGTTTCTCCGAGACCTTGCTGTCATCGACGACGAGGGCGATGGGCGTGGCCGGCATGGTCGGGGCAACATTCGCCGCGACGGACGCGCTCGCGAAGAGGCGCAGCGTTCGCTCGCGGATGAGCACGAGATGTTTTTGCCCAGGCACGCGGGCGACGATTCCAACGAAGCGCTTCTTCTCGTCGACGACGGTGGAGCCGATGGGTACGTCGGCCGGCTCGACGATTTCGACAGCGTCGAGGCCCGCAGGTTTTTCAAGCCACGCGCCGAGCCGAAGCGGAACCGAGCGGACCGTCGCATTGACCACGGCGGACTTTGCGCCGAGCGGCGCGTCGAGAAGAACGAGGCCCCAAAGCGCGCTCGCCTCTTTGACCTGCGCCACGGTCACGCCGACGGTACTTGTACGATGCACGGACCCAACGGCGACCGAAAAGGGCTCGCCGCTCACCTTGGTGCCCTTGGCAAAGAGCGCGAGGGGCGCGACCACGGGGCCCTTGCCCTTGAGCTCCCCGAACGCGACCCGATCGGCCGCGGGCGCGCTGGACGAAACGACGATCAGGGCGAAAGCGGCCTGCCAAATAAACGAACGCATGGCCCGAGCCTAGCGCGGGTCATGCGTGCGTCGTGTCCCCAAACGGGCGACATCGATTGCCTGGAAAAAGGCGAATCACTCGTTTCGGACGATGACCCCGACGGCGGTTTCGGCGAAGACATATTCGGGCAGGTCGCGCTCGGCGCTTCGTATTTGCCACTCGCCCATGAAGAGCAACACCGGCCTGCCGCGGACGTCGACGACGGAGACCGTGTTGTGCGCGCGATTGAGATCGCTCACGTCCACGTCGGCACCGTCTTTGCGCGTGACCCACCGTGCGTGGGAAAAGCTCATCGCCTCAAGGCGCACTTTGCAGTCGTACTCGTTTTCGAGGCGGTACTTCACGACCTCAAGCTGCAGTTGACCGACGGCACCAAGGACGAGGTCGCCCGCTCGGCCTGCGGGCGGTCTGTAGAGCTGAATCGTGCCCTCTTGCGCGAGTTGCTCGATGCCCTTCGTGAGCTGCTTGCGGCGAAGCGGGTCGACGAGAACGAGGCGTGCAAAGTGCTCCGGGGCGAAGCTCGGAATGCCTTCGAAGGTGAAGTCGGCGCCGTCCGTGAGCGTGTCGCCGATTTCGAAGTAGCCCGGGTCGTAGATGCCCATGACGTCGCCGGCGTAAGCCTCTTCGACGATGGTGCGCTCTTGCGCCATGAACTGCGTCGGGTTGGCGAGGCGAAGCTCGCGGCCCGTGCGCACGTGTTTGACCTTCATGCCGCGTTCGAAGCGACCTGAGCAAATGCGCACGAACGCGATGCGATCGCGGTGCGCCTTGTCCATGTTCGCTTGCACTTTGAAGACGAAGGCCGAGAACTCTTTCGACGTGGCGGCGATGGGGCCGCGACTTGTTTCCCGTGCGGACGGCGGCGGCATGAGTGCACAGAAGCTCTCGAGAAACGCCTCGAGTCCGAAGTTGTTCACGGCGCTGCCGAAGAACATCGGCGACACGTCGCCCGTGGCGAACTTCTCCATGTCGAACGCGTCACCGGCCGCGTCGAGGAGTTCGGCCTCTTCGCGAAGCTGCTTGTACCCGTGCTCGTCGAGCTCCTCTTTGAGCCGCGGGTCGTCGAGACCCGTGACGATGACCGGAGGCTTCTCGGAACCGATGGCTTGCGACGAGCCCGCGTGGTCGGCGTCGAACAGGTAAACGCGCTTCGCGATGCGATGGTAAACGCCGCGAAACGTGCCGCCGCGGAAGATTGGCCACGTGATCGGGTACGCGCCAATTCCGAGCACGTTCTCGACTTCGCCGACGAGGTCGAACGCGTCGCGCCCCGGTCGGTCGAGCTTGTTGACGAACGTGAAGATGGGAATGCGTCGCTGGCGGCAAACGCGGAAGAGTTTCTTCGTCTGCGCTTCGACGCCTTTGGCGCAGTCGAGAAGCATCACCGCGCCGTCGACCGCGTGAAGCGTTCGGTAGGTGTCTTCGCTGAAGTCCGCGTGGCCCGGCGTGTCGAGGAGGTTCATCTCGAGGCCGCGGTACGGAAAGCGCAACACGCTCGTCGTGATCGAGATGCCGCGTTCGCGCTCCATCTCCATCCAGTCGGAGACCGCGGAGGCGCGCCCCTTCTTGGCCTTCACGGCGCCGGCGAGCTGAATCACTCCTCCGTAGAGAAGAAGCTTTTCCGTGATGGTCGTCTTGCCCGCGTCCGGGTGCGAGATGATGGCGAAGGTTTTCCTCCGCTTCACTTCCCTCGCGATGTCATCCGAATCCATGTGGTTTCCTGGAGAGCGAGCGGGCTAGCACGGCGCTCGTAGCGCTGCTTGCTCAATCAAAAAGCGCGCGGACCGGTTGGCCCACGCGCTTCGTCACGAGACGGTTCGCTCAGTGAAAGCAGAGATCGGTCGCGAGCGATGGCGTGCCGCCGCTGCGCGACAGGTAGGTCGTGGAGTTCGCCGCGCCCTTGTCGACGCAGAAGCTCGTGGAGCCGTCCTTATTGCCGATGGGGGTCACAGACGTCGTGGTGGTCACGTCGCACGCGATGTTCGCTCCGCTGCCCGTCACCTTCACGAGGCCGAACTTCCAGAAGTCGCCGTTGTCGCCGCCGGACTCGCGCAGCACGGGGAAGTTCGAACCGGTGAGCGGGTTGTAGCCCGCGGACACGATGCGTTGGCCGTTGCAGTAGACGTTGATGTGCGGCTTCGCGGACGTGCCCGAGTAGAGAACGGTGCCGACCGCGAAGGTGTCGCCGCTGTTCGGGTTGTCCACGTTGATGTTTTCGCTGCCGCAAAAGTCACTCGTCGCGGGCAGCGGGAACGGGAACGGGATGGGCAGCGCCGCGGTGCCGTTCGGGTTCTGCTGCGTCGTCGTGCAGCTGATGTTGTCGCGGTCGAGGCGAGGGTTTGGGCATGCACCGGACGCGAGCGATCCCCAGCCGACGCACGCGGTCGTGGGCGAGGCTGCGTACCAGCGGCTCATGCCCGCTTGGTCGGACTTGCAGTTCGACCAGAGGCAGTCTTCGCTCGCGCAGGTGTCGCTCCAGCCCGGGTGAGCGCAGCTCGAGAATCCGTTGACCTTCGCCATGTGCAAGTCGACGTCGGTGTTGCCCATCGTGTCCCAGCACGCTTCGGCGCGAAGTCCGGGGCCTTGGGCCTTGATGTTGAGCGAGCACGTGTAGTGCTGGCCCGCGAAGTCGAGCGAGACGTCCATGACGTAGTCGCCGGACAATGAGAATGCAGGATACACGGAACTCGTGACGCCGTCTTGAGCCTGCGTGACTTGGCGACCGTGCTCGTTCTGACCCGGGCCGAGGTTCGTGACCGTGCGGCCGAGCGGGGCTGCGGCTCCGCTGTTCGTCTTGTAAATGCCGAACGAAGGGTGCGGCTGAATGTTGTCGCAGTCGCCTCCGCGCATCGTCCACGTCCAGTTGGTGGCCTGGGCAGCGTTCGAAGGGGTGCCGAACCACAGCGAGGCGTCGATCTTCAGCGGAAGGTTCGCGGGGTTTGGATACGGCGCCGTGATGAAGGGCGCGGTCGGGCACGTGATCGCGTCCGTTTGGCAGCTGCAGTCCTTCGTGAACGAGTTCAGGTCGCGGCCGTCGCAGTCGTAGTCACCGGGGGCGCACTTGTCGTCGGCGAAGGGTGGGCTTGCGCCGCGGCAAACACCGCTCCACTTGGGAAATTCCTGGCCAACGCAGTCCACTGTTCCGCGGCTCGCGGTCTTGCACCAGCCCACGGGCTCCTTCGACGTGCCGTCGATCTGGCTGCCGGGGACGAGGAAACACGTCTTCGTGACGCCCGGCGAGGGGCATGCGCAACCTTCGTCCACGAGCCCGTCGCAGTCGTCGTCGTAACCGTTGCCCGTGCCGTTGTTGGGCATGCCCGCAAAGTCATGGGAACCGTCGCACTCGTTCGTCGTCGCGGGCTTGCAGACGTGCGGAAGAGGGCCGTGCGCCGGCGGCGTGTTCGTGCAACCCGTTGCGTCCGTATCGATGTTTGCGTCCGCGAAAACCGGCCCGCCGCCGTCGTCGGGACCGCCCGTGGTGCCGCCGTCTTCATCGCCGCCGGGCCCGATGGGAATCACGCTTCCGCCATCGTCGTCGGGCACCACGATGCCGCCTCCGGCGTCGCTCCGTGTGGACGCGCCGAGGCCGTCTGAACTGCCACCGCAGCCGAGTGGAGCGAAGGTGACTGCGGCGAGACTTGCGACAGCGAAAGCGCCGAAGACACGAATGGAGGACGAAGGGCTTCTCATGGGCGGGCGGGAGCCTACGTGTCCGCTCCGTGCGTGCAAGGCGATGCGAAGAAGTCTTCGCTCTTTCGTGGGACGAGGTGCGAGTTCACGGAAAGTACTCCGGAATTTTTCGTGCTAACTGCACAAACCCATGGGCGCGCTGGTTTCTCTCCGCCGAAAAGGTCAAGCCGATGAGCGCTTGACGTCCTTTCTCCCGATGACGCGCGAAGAGATGGATGCGCGGGGCTGGAACGAGCTCGACATCCTCATCGTCAACGGTGACGCGTACGTCGATCACCCCGCGTTCGGAGGCGCCATCATCGGTCGCTTTCTCGAAGCGCGAGGGTACCGCGTCGGCATGATCGCGCAGCCCGACTGGCGTGACCCGTCGTCGATGCTTCGACTCGGCGTTCCGCGTCTCTTTGTCGGGCTCACGGCGGGCAACCTCGACAGCATGCTCAACAAGCTCACCGCGCAAAAGAAGACGCGCGGCGAAGACCAATACTCACCCAACGGCGAGACGGGCCATCGCCCCAATCGCGCGTCGATTGTCTACGCAAACCTGCTGCGACAGGCGATGCCCAAGGTGCCGATTGTGCTCGGCGGTATCGAGGCGTCGCTGCGCCGAATTGCGCACTTTGATTACTGGAGCGAGTCGGTGCGGCGCTCCATCTTGCTCGATGCAAAGGCCGACCTGCTCGTCTTCGGAATGGGGGAGCGACCCGTTTGGGAGATTGCCGACAGGCTCGCGAAGGGCGAACACGTGCGCGACTTGCGTGACGTGCGGGGCACGGCCCACGTGCGCAACAAGGGCGAGTGGGAGGACCTTCCGAAGTCGCGATTCGTGCACGACAAGAAGGTGTTGTGGCTCCCTTCGTACGACGAGGTGTGCAGCGACGACGCGAAGTCGAAAGAAGCGTTCGCGCGCATGTCGAAGGCGTTTCAGCACGAGACGAACCCAGGCAACGGCCGGCCTCTTATCCAGCCGCACGGCGAACAAGCTGTATATTACAACCCGCCTGCCGAGCCGCTCGACACCTCGCTGATGGACAAGCTCTACGACATGCCCTTCACGCGGAAGGTGCACTGGTCTTACGAGGC
Organism: uncultured delta proteobacterium; assembly: GCA_903870415.1. Lineage (GTDB taxonomy): Bacteria > Myxococcota_A > Polyangia > Polyangiales > Polyangiaceae > CAIQDA01. Next base: position 10,516 of record CAIQDA010000435.1, on the reverse strand, counting down.
ACCGATACCGGCTTACGAGACCGTGAAGCACTCCATCGTGACGATGCGAGGGTGTTTCGGTGGCTGCACATTCTGCTCGATCACCGAGCACGAAGGTCGCGTCATTCAGTCGCGTTCGGCAGAGAGCGTGCTGCGCGAAGTGCGTGCGCTTCGTCGCATGGACGACTTCCGCGGCGTCATCACCGACGTGGGCGGGCCGACCGCGAACATGTATCAAATGAAGTGCAAGGACGAGCGCATCGAGAAGGCCTGCCGCCGCCTTTCGTGCGTTCATCCAGGGGTTTGTGAGAACCTCGACACGAACCACGGGCCGCTCGTCGACCTCCTCAAGAAGGTTCGCGAAGAGAAGGGCGTGCGCAAAGTCTTTCTCGCGAGCGGGGTTCGCTACGACCTTGCTGAGCGCAGCCCCGAGTTCGTCGAAGCGCTCGCGAAGCACCACGTCGGTGGCCAGCTTTCGGTCGCGCCCGAGCACATCGACGAAGACGTGCTCGACAAGATGAAGAAGCCGGGCGTCGAGTCCTACGAGCGCTTCGCGACGATGTTTCAGTGCGCAAGCGACGACGCGGGCAAGGACCAGCATCTCGTCCCGTATTACATCTCGGGGCACCCCGGTTCGACGCTCGACGCGATGATCACCCTCGCGCTTCACCTGAAAAAACAGGGCGTTCGTCCCCGTCAGGTCCAGGACTTCATTCCGACGCCGATGTCGATGGCGACCGCGATGTTCTGGACGGGCCTCGACCCGTTCACCGGAACTCCCGTGTATACTGCAAAGACAATGGCGGACAAGCGGAAGCAGAAAGCGCTGCTTCTCTACTGGGACCCGACGCATCACGACCTCGCACGCGAGGCCCTCGTCGACGCAGGACGTCGCGATCTCATCGGCTCCGGCGCGGACGCGCTCGTGCCGCCGGCGACCGGAAAAGGCAGCCTGCCCATGCACATGCGCCGCGAGGCACGCACGAAGGCCGGAATACGCCCGCAGGCCAAGCGACGCTGATGGGTTTCCCGGCGAGGGGATTGCAGCCGTGAGTCAATGAAAAACCCCCGCGGCGTTGAGGCCTCCGGGGGTTTCGCGAGCGTTACTCGCCTTCTTCTTCTTCCTCTTCTTCGTCGAGTTCGTCGAAGTCTTCTTCGTCTTCGTCTTCCTCGTCGTCGAAATCGTCATCGTCGTCATCGTCGTCGTCATCGTCGTCGGCCGCAGCGGCCCCGGCTTTTTCGAAGCGAAGATCGATGTCGATTTCCGAGAGCTTCGACTCGATGAGTTCGAGCAGTTCGTCGGCGTCGTCTTGCGACCAGTCTTCGAGGACGTCCGTGAGGAATTCCATGAAGTCACTTCCTTCGAGACGGCGATCGATTTGCTCGATCTGATCCTCGGAGAAAGCCTCGTAAATGTCTTCGCGGAGGGTCTCTGTGTCGCCTTCTTCGACGGCGTCCTCAGCGGACGCGCGGATAATTTTGAGGGCCTTCTTATCGAGCGTGATTTCCATCGTCGGGCTCTGGCGAGAGCAGTGCGGCTCCATGCCGTCTGGATTGGCGGAGCGATAAGCGACGCGGTGTCGCGATGTCAACCTATCGGAAGTCGAGCGCTCGCTTGACGAACGGTGCTCACCTGCGGTCCCATCAGCCCCGTGAACTGTTCTTCTTGCGGCGCTGCCGCTGACCCGTCGCTTCCCTTTTGCGGAGAGTGCGGCATGCGTACCGTGCATGCGCCGCCACAGCCTGCGCCTGTGTTGCCAGCGCCGGAGCTGGCTTGCCCGTCGTGCGAGGCCTTGGTGCCCGCATCGCAGCGCTTCTGCGGTTCGTGTGGTTTTGCGTTCGCGGCGACGCCAGAAAAGCGATCATCGTTGCCGCGCGTGCCTGTGAGCCCGGTGGTGCGCGATACGCCGAGCACAGCGTTTGCGGAGCGGCAGGGGACGATGCCGGTTCCTCCGCCGTCGAGCGCGACGCCTTTGGGTCACCACTGCTTGGCGTGTGGATGCGAGCTTTCTCCGCTCACGCGCACGTGCCACGCATGCGGGACGTTTCAAGTGCATCTTGCACCAAACGCCGCTGACGTGATTGTTCCGCCGCCGCCGTCGGTCCTCGTTGGATCGGGGTCGCGTCCTTCTTCGCTTCCGGCTCGCGCTCTCTCTCGAACACGCCCCGCTCTTGAGTCGCTCGAATCTCCGGTTCTGCCTGAGCCTGAGCCTGAGCCTGAGCCTGAACCCGCACCGAAACCTGAGCCGCCGCGATGGAGCCTCGTCCACTTGCTTCCCGACGGGAGCGAAAAAGTCGTGGCCTCGATCGACGGAGCTCTTGATGTTGGACGGCGAGTCACAGCCGTTCTCGCAGACGATCGCTTCGTATCGCCTCGTCATGCGCGCTTCACGATAGAGGGCGACCGGCTCCAAGTTCGCGACCTCGACTCGGTGAACGGCGTGTTTCTGCGCATTGCCGCCGACGCGACCGCCGCGTTGTCGACCGGAGACGTGGTCCTCCTTGGCGCTCAAGTCCTGCGTTTCGACGCGCTTGACGGGGCAACCCTGGCGGGCGCGGTCGATGGAGACACGAGCGTCTTCGGGTCACCGTCAAAACCGCGCTACGGTCGCCTTGTCGAGGTAACCTGCGAAGGCACCCCGCGGAGTACGTACGTGATTGGTATGGAAACGGTATCGGTAGGCCGGGAATCGGCGGACCTCATTTTTGGCGATGACCCGCATCTTTCGCGGCGTCACGCGCAGTTTCGCGTGGTCGACGGCCAAGTATTCATTTCGGATCTTGGTTCGTCGAACGGGACGTACGTGCGGCTTCGCGGTGAGGCGTCGCTCGCGAGCGGCGCTCAGCTGCGCATTGGCCAACAGCGTTTTCGTGTGCAGTGTGCAGAGAATCGAGGCGACGCGTGAGCGAAAGCATCGACGAAGCGCAGTCGCTTCCCAGCACCGACCTCGTTGAGGCACCGGTATCTCGTTCGCCCATCATCTTCGAGGTGCAGGGGTTGACCGACGTCGGGCGCGAGCGCGAACACAACGAAGACAACTTCGTGGTTGCGGACTTGTCGCGCGGCGTGCGCGGAGGCCCCGTGTCGCACGGCGCCTCGGTCGTACTTGGCGGACACGGGATGATTCTCGCGGTTTGCGACGGCATGGGCGGCGCGGCGGCGGGCGAGGTGGCGAGTCAAATGGCCATCGACGTCATCCACCAGCACGTCGTCGACGGCCTTCCGCCAGAGCTCTCGCTGACCCGTGATGACATTGCGCGGCGCCTCGTTCGCGCTGTCGAAGAAGCCGGATTTCGCATCTTCGAGGCTGCCCGAGCCGATCGTTCACGGCGAGGCATGGGCACGACGGCAACCGCTGCGGCGCTCGTGGACGAAATGCTCTTTCTCGCGCAGGTCGGTGACTCGCGTGCGTACGTCCTTCGCGACGAGCGACTCGTGCAGGTTACACGCGATCAGTCTCTCGTGAATCAGCTCATCGAGGCGGGGCAGCTCACCGAAGAAGAAGCCGAGACCTTCGAGCACAACAACATCATCCTTCAGGCGCTCGGGACCTCGGACCATGTGCAGGTCGACCTGACCTACGCCGAGCTTCGCGCAGGCGATCGCGTGATGCTGTGTTCCGATGGCCTTTCCGGCATGATCCGCAACGAAGAGATTCGAAAAATCCTCGTGGCGGCAACGACTCCGGCCGAAGCTTCACGCATTCTCATCGAGCGCGCGAACGCGGCCGGCGGGCACGACAACATCACGGTGGTGGTGGCCTTCTTCGATGGTGGCGGTCTTCGACCTGTTTCGCCGTCGGACCTGCCGCTCGCGTATCGAAAGTACGCGCTTCCGGAGGTCGAAGAAACGATGACCCTCGCGGGCTCCGGCATCATGGCGGCCGCTGCTGACGCGTTCTCGCTCGGGACCACCGCCGAGCGTCTGCGAAGCACCCCGCGCATGCAGACGGGCGTCTTCGCGGCGATCCCCATTCCCGCTCCGTCGAGTGAACCGCAGCCGCGCGAGCCGCTTCCGCGTTCCATCCTCGCGCTTCTCGTGGCGAGCATCATCGCGCTACTGGCGGCGGTCATTTACTCGCGGCGTTGATTGTCGCGGGTTCGCGTGTGCGATTCTGACGTCGGCGTCGTGAGTCGCGCCGTCGGGGCCGAATCGCGCTAGCGTGCCTGTTGTGTCGTTACCCCGTTCCAAAGCGTTTCGTTCTGCTGCCCTCTCTTCGAGGTTGGCGAACGCATCATTCCGAAGTGCTTCTCTCCTTGACTTGCGCCGTCTCGACGAGACACGTGTTTGTTCCGTGTGCCGCGAAACGATGGAGCTCGATCCTCTCGAGGACGACGGCTCCACGACGGGGGCAGATGGCTCCCTTGCGTGGAACCGCGGCGATCGCGTCGATGTCGAGCGCATGCCTCAATGCACGGCGTGTGCTGCGGCGCTCGCGTTCACGATGTTTCGCCGCTGGGTCGACGACGAAGACGGCGGCGGCTGATTCGCCCTCGCGTCTGGATTCGCTCGCGCTTCGCGTGAGTTGCATGAAATCGGTACTCGCCGCGCGCTCGCGGACCTGCGCAACCGTCGAATCCGGGCTAGACGCGCCGCGATGATCCGCCTCGACGACGTTTCGAAGCAGCACGGCCAGCAAATCCTTTTTTTGGACGCCTCCATGAGCGTCTACAAAGGCGACCGGGTCGGGCTTGTGGGCCCGAACGGCTCGGGCAAGAGCACCATCTTTCGTCTCGTGATGAAGGAAGAGGAGCCCGACGGAGGTCAGGTTCATGTGGACCGTGGCGTGACCATCGGCCACTTCTCGCAAGAGGTCGGCGAGATGCGCGGGCGATCGGTCCTCGCGGAAACGATGGCCGGGGCGGGCGAAGTTTCGACCTACGGCACCGAGCTTCATGAGCTCGAACACGCCATGGCCGACCCGAGCCGCGCGGACGAACTCGACACGATCGTCGAGCGATTTGGCGAGGTGCAGGCGCGCTTCGACGAACTCGGCGGCTACGCCCTTGAGGCGCGCGCACGGGAAATTCTCGCGGGCCTCGGCTTCGCGGTCGAGACCGTGGACGACGACGTGGCCAAGCTCTCCGGCGGCTGGAAGATGCGCGTGGCCCTTGCGCGAATTCTTCTCATGCAGCCCGACGCGCTGCTTCTCGACGAGCCGACCAACCACCTCGACATCGAATCCATCGTCTGGCTCGAACGGTTCCTTCGCGACTTCGACGGAGCCATCGTGATGACGTCGCACGATCGCGATTTCATGAACCGCCTCATGACCAAGATCGTCGAGATCGACGGCGGCGAGCTCACGACATTTTCGGGCAACTACGACTTCTACGAAAAGCAGCGGGCCATCGCCGACGCGCAGCAAGAGGCTCAATTCGCTCGGCAGCAAGCCATGCTCGCGAAGGAGGAGGCGTTCATCGCGCGCTTCAAGGCTCGCGCGAGCCACGCGGCGCAAGTGCAGTCGCGCGTGAAGAAGCTCGAGAAGATCGACAAGGTCGAGCCCCCGCGTCGCCGCAAGATCGTCGAGTTCGACTTTCGCGATCCGGCGCGCTCGGGCGACGACGTGGCGAAGATCGAGGGCGTGTCGAAGTCGTGGGGCAAGAAGTCGATTTACGCGAACCTCGACCTGCTCGTGCGTCGACGCGAACGCTGGTGCGTGATGGGCGTGAACGGTGCGGGCAAGAGCACGCTCCTCAAGCTCGTTGCGGGCCTGACGGACCCGGACAACGGCTCGGTCTCGATCGGCGCGAGCGTCAAGATGGGCTACTTCGCGCAGCACGCGATGGAGAGTCTTGAGGGCGATGAGAGCATTCTCGAAAACTTGCAGTTTGCATTCCCTCAATCGTCCATCGGCACGCTGCGCGCACTCTCCGGCGCCTTCGGCTTCAGCGGCGACGACACGGACAAGCGCATTCGCATCCTCTCCGGAGGCGAGAAGGCCCGCGTGGCCCTCGCAAAGATGCTCTTCGACCCGCCGAACTTTCTCGTCCTCGACGAGCCGACCAACCACTTGGACATGGGCACGAAAGAGGTTCTGCTCAAGGCGCTCGCCACGTTCGAGGGCACGATGCTTTTCGTCTCCCACGATCGCCACTTCTTGCGCGCGCTCTCGAATCGCGTGCTCGAGGTGAGCCCCACCGGCGTGCAGATTTACGGCGGCGGCTACGGCGAATACGTGGAGGCGACGGGCCGCGAAGCTCCTGGCGTGTCGTGACATTCTTTCGGCGTGACGGGGCCGATTTGCCCCGCTACCACCACGGTCCATGAAGGCCATTTCGCTGGTTTCGTTGTCGGCTCTCGTCGCGGTCGCACTTCCATTCGTCGCCCTCGGCTGCGGCTCCACGGTGGCGGACACGGTTGCGGCTTCTGCCGACGCTGCGCCGGTCGACAGTGGCAAGGTCGACGCCGCGAAGGTCGATGCGGCCGCAGCCGTTGACGCCGCAGCTCCCGTGGTCGACGCGGGACAACCGGAACCCGACGCGTCCGGCTGCGTGCCGGGGCCGAGTATCTCCGACGCGAGCGTTCCTGACGCGGCACTCACGAACGACGGCGGAAGCGCGGCGGTGTGCGCGTCGTGCGTGGCCACGGCGTGTCCAGCGGAGGTTGCCGCTTGCGACGCGGACTGCGAATGCAACGTGGCGGCCAACGAGCTCTTCACGTGCCTTGGCTCCGGTCAGTCGGCCTTCGCGTGCGCGCAGCAGATCGGCCAGAGCAGCTCGCCCGCACTCCAGAACCTCGGCCAGTGCGTCTTGGGCGCGCAAGAGTGTCGCCAAGCCTGCGGCATCGCGGGGCTTCCGTGACCGCAGTCCCCGAGGTCTTTCAAGAGCTTCGTTGCCGATGCAACGCGACGACGCGCGACTCGGACGACGTCGTCATCGAGCGTGATTACTCGCTGTTTGGCCTGCTCTATTTGATCTGGGGCGGAACCTCGACGCCGACGTCGGTCTCGTTTCGTTGCCCGAAATGCGCGCACATTTTTGAGGTCACCGACGCCGAGTCGGACCGCATCACGTACCGCGCGTAGCGGTGTGCCGAGGCACGCGGTGGTTGCACGTCAGCGCGACAGAGGGACCCAAAGTTCCACATCGCGGTCACGTCCACGAAGCCGCGTCGGGCCGAGCGAGCGCCAGGAAAACTCCTCGGTCGCATGATCGCGCGTGGAACTCGTGCACACGACCTCGACGCTGTGAAGTTTCGTCAAACCCTCGACGCGCGAGGCGACGTTTACCGTGTCGCCGATGATGGTGAACTCGCGACGGCGTGCCGCGCCCACGTCGCCAACGACCACGGGGCCGGTGTGAAGGCCGATGCCGATACGAAGCTCGAGGGCGCCCCGTTCGCGTCGTCGCGCGTTGACGATCTTCACATCGTCGATCATCGCGAGTGCGCATCGGAGCGCGTCGCGGGCGTGCAGCGGGTTTGCACGCGGCGCACCGAAGTAGGCGAGAAGGCCATCGCCGAGATACTTGTCGAGAGTTCCGCCGTGGCGAAACACGAGGTCCACAAGCGCCTCGAAGTACTCGTTTAGAATCGTCACCGCCTCGGCCGGATCGAGCGTTTCGGCGAGAGAAGTGAAGCCGCGAACGTCGACGAAGAGGACGGTCACATCGCGTCTCTCCTTCGAGGTTGCGCCCTCGGCGGCGATGGCGCGTGCGACCGACGGAGAGAAGTAACGTGCGAGTCGTTCCGCCGTGACGCGCGAAGAGGCGACGCGCTCAAGCAGCGACGAGGTGAACCCAGCCACACCGACCGCGACCGATCCGGCGATGACGACGACCGCGTCGTTTGCAATGCCGTCGGCGAAGGGGAGTCCGCCGCGGTGATTCAGTACCGCTTGCCCCACAAGCGAGAAAGCGGTCACGAGCGCGATCGCGGTCCGGTCGAGGGAGCTCGTGCTCGCCATGATGAGCGTTGAGAACAGGCCCGTGGCGACACTTGCCGGATGGCTGTCCCCGGGCCGAGCCGTGAAGGTTGCATACTGCACGGACGTCACGAAGGGCACGTCGAGCCAAGCGATGAGCAGGTGTGCGTTCAAGCGCAGCCAATGAACGCGCCGCCCGACCATGAAGAAGGAGACCCCGGCCGCGAGGTACAGACCGACCCACGGGATCTGAAGGCGGTACGCGGGCTCGGCGCTCAGCGCTCCGAACAACGAAACGATGGCGAGCCACGCCGCACCTCCGCCGATCCGAAGTCGATGGGACAGGAACGCCAGGCGCACCTTCGCTGCCGCGTGCATGCCGAGCTGCGCTTCGTCGGCTTCATCGCCGTTCGCGGGAGGGGGGCGAGACGACGAGGTGCCTGTCCGCGCGCCATCGGCGACCGTCACCGAGAGCTCTTGCTCGATACGGGCGGCGATTGCGGAACGGGGCCGTCCGCGCGCACGGAGAAGGCACGCACGGCCTCGCGTCGCCCCTTCACGGGCAGGAAGCCAACCTCGGTGACCGAGAAGCCCGTGGAGAGTTGCTTTGCGACGGTCTCGCTCACGAAGACTTCATCGATGCCCGCGCTCGTCTGCAGTCGAGCCGCGACGTTGACGTGGTCGCCGATGACCGTGAAGTCGCGGCGATGGTGCGCGCTGCCGATGTCACCGATGACGACAGGGCCCGCGTTGATGCCGATGCGCACGTGGACGTCGATGCCCGTGCGCATGCGTAGTGCGGGCAGGCGATCGATGATCTCGAGGCTCGCGGCGACGGCACGTTGAGGGCCCGAAAGCTCGCGGGGAAAGAGCGCCATGACGCAGTCGCCGATGAACTTGTCGATGGACGCGCCGTGTTTGGTCAGCGTGGGAACGACGTCGTCGAAGAACGTGTTGAGGAAGCGAACCACCGTGAGCGGGGCGAGATTCTCGCAGAGCGAGGTGAAGCCAACGATGTCGAGAAAGAACACCGTGCGGAAGGTTGCCTCGGCGCGGGGCTCCACGTCGCCGTCGGTGGAGCGACGTTCGATGGCCTCGATCGCGCCTTCGGACAAGTAGCCGCGCATCGCCGCAACTTGCCGGCGATGACGTGAATTCGCGAGCGTGCGCTCCACTTCGGCAAGGAGGCGATCGGGCGGAAACGGTTTGACGACGAACGACTGAGGGCCGACGGAACGCACGCGAATTTGCTCGCCGAGGGAATCGGATTCGCTCGTCATGATGATGGGCAAGTCGCGCGTGCGTGACGCCTCGCGGAGCTGGCGGACGAGGGTGACGCCGTCGACGACGGGCAGTTTGCATTCGACGATCGCGAGTGCGTAACGACCGCTTTCGAGCATCGTTCGAGCCGACTCCGCGTCGTGGGCGAAGTCGCATCCGAGGCTGTGGGTGGCGAGGCTTCGCTCGAGCACGTGCGCCGCATTCGTGTCGGGCTCGACGACGAGAATGCGCTCGTCGCGTTGCTCCGCGTGGCTGCCGAGGAATCGCTCGATGCGCGCGAGCATCTCGGGAACGACCACGGGCTTCATGAGGTAGTCGTCGGCGCCTGCTGAAAAGCCCGCGTGCACCGCTTCTTCGCCTTCGCGCGCGGTCAGCAACACGAACGGAATGTGCCGAAAACGCGCGTCGGCCTTTGCGGCGTGGCAGAAGCCGAGGCCGTCGAGCACCGGCATGTCGATGTCCGAAAGCACGAGATCGACTTTGCGACCGCTCTCGAGGACCGCGAAGGCTTCGCGACCGTCGTAGGTTTCGATGACCGTGTAGCCCTCTTCGAGGAGAGGCGGCACGACGAGGCGGTGAAGAACTCGGCTGTCTTCCGCGTAAAGAATCGTTCGCGTGTCTTTGACGACGCGAAGCACCGTGTCGCGAAGGTGATCGGCGGTGAAGGGGATCGTGACGAACGCGGCCGCGCCACCGGAGAGGTAGAAGTCGCCGTTCTCGCCAGCGTTCGAGAGAACGACGATGCGCGCGTTGCTTAGCCGAACGTCGCGCCGGAGTGCGGCCATGGCTTCAACCGCAGAGCCCATCGCAAGCACGTCGCGAATGACGACGACGAGGGGGGCGAAGTCGCCGACCGCACTTACAAAGTCGGGCGCGCTCGACTGAAACACGCGCACATCGAACTCGTCGAGCAACGCGCGGTTCGCGAGCATCGAGACGATGCGGTCGTCCGTCATGAGCGCGAGTTTGGGCCGCAACATCGTCGTCGAGGCTCGCATGGACCTGGCGGTCAGCGCAATCGGTCACCGAGGCCGAAAGGCAGCGCACAAGAAAAAAGTGCAAGGCCGCCCGGAGGGGGACAACCCTGCACGTTTGCCAGCTTCGTCGCAGGCGTTGGCGTTGGCGTTGGCGTCAGCGTCAGTTCGTCGTCGCCGCCGCGCCGGCCGAACCGCTGGAGCCGCTCGAGGTGCCGCCGGTGCCACCGCCGCCGATGAGGAGCGTGGTGCCCGCCACCGTGACGGAGGTCGACCCTGGAGACTTGTAAATGGCGTAGCTCGGTCCGCCCGCGCCGCCGCCGCCATGGCCGCCACGGCCGCCGTCGCCGCCGCGCCCGCCGTTGCCGCCCGCGCCGACTTCGCTCGTGCACGTGGTTCCGCCACTTCCGCCGTTGG
>CAIQDA010000434.1 GCA_903870415.1 uncultured delta proteobacterium | reverse complement strand
GGGCAGGATTTGAACCTACGACCTTCGGGTTATGAGCCCGACGAGCTACCAGGCTGCTCCACCGCGCACCCGTGTCGGTACTGACATGTACCCCTCCCGTCAAGCAGCATCGTCACCGGCTACGATTCCGTCGTGCTTCGCTCTGGGGCCATCGTCGGGTTAGGTTCGCTTCACGCGCCATGAATCGTCACGCACCGCCTTCTTCGGCACCGGCTTCGACCGATCCTCTATCTCCAGGCGATCGCTGGGAAGTTCGCTTCGGTCTTGCGCTTTCTGTCTTCGCCGCGGTGCTCGCGCTCAACGAACTAGGCGCAAGCAAGTTTGGGGATGACGAGATCCAGCTCGGTAACGAGAAGACCAAAGCGTACATGTGGTTTCAGTCGAAGAGCATCAAGGAGTCGGTCGTCAAAGGGCAGGCCGACGTCCTCGACGCACTCATCGAATCGGGCAGTCTCCTCGGCGACAAGGTCGCGACGCTGCAGACGCTCCGCGGCAAGTTGCGAACCGATCTTGGGCGTTACAAAAAGGAGAAGGACGAAATTCTCCGCGGCTCGAAAGGCGTCGGCGAGGCCAATTGGGTCCAAGAGGTCGACGGCAAGTTCGGCCGAGTGGTCGGCGCCAAGGAGTTCGAGGAGCGGCAAGCGCGGCTCGGGCAAGCCGGCGATCGCTTCGACGTGGGCACGCTCTTTCTTCAGGTCTGCCTCGTCTTCGGAGCCATCGGTCTCATCGTGAAGCGCCACGCGATGCGCCGAACCTTCTTTGTCGCGATGCTCGCGCTCGGCGTCTTGGGCGCATGCTGTTCGGCGCTCGGGTACCGCTTGGCGTTTGGCTGACGGATGGCGGCAGCGCTGTCAGACCGCGCCGCACCTCGCGGTTTTGCTGCCTCACGCGACGAGAACAAATCGTCCTGACCCGCGAGGGGGGGGGGCAGATGGTCTGGCGGTTCCCTATGGCCATCCGGTTCGGCTTTTCGGGCTTTCCGCTTCTGAAGGCGTTTCTTGCGCACGTCGCGCAAAAACTGCTGCAACGTCATCGCGCCGAGCCCCATCGCGAGGCTCTCGACGTCCGCTAACGGCCGTCGTTCGTGCCGGATGTTTTCAGCCCCCTAACCGGTAAAGATGGCTGAAATGCCGGCGATTAAGGCTCACGTGCAGGCGCGAATCCTGTTGCTAACGCCTAAAAAAACGATTGCTCTCGTGGCGTGCAATGGAGAACCGTGTGCGTCGCTTTCGTGTCCCGGTTACGCATCCGTTGGTTGCGAGTCGCTCGTATGCCGGCGCGTCTTCGCGTTGAACGCATTGCGATATCGCGACTTTCGCTCGGCCATGTCTCAATAGTGGAAGAGTCGCGGGCTCGCGCCCCCTTCAGCGCTGTGTTCGCCCTCGCGCTTGCTCTGATTCTCGTTCTGCGCGCCGCACCCGCACAAGCCGCTCCTCTCGCGCTCGAGCTGGGCGAGGGTTTTTCCTCGGCCATCGTCGGCCGCTCGCTCGACCTCGCCCTCGACGTGCCCGGCACGGCAAGCCTCGACGAG
>CAIQDA010000433.1 GCA_903870415.1 uncultured delta proteobacterium | reverse complement strand
TCGCCGCGAGCGCGGGAATGGCCGCGTGAACGGTGCGGAGGACCCCGAACACATTCGTGTCGAACTGGCGCTGAAAGTCCTCGATCGCGAGGTCCTCGATGTTTCCGGAGACGGAAAACCCTGCGTTTGCCATGACGACGTCGACTTGACCGAAGTGGTCTTTCGCCGCGAGCACCGCCTTCTCGATCGACCCGTCGATGCACACGTCGGCTTCGACACCGAGGCAATGCTTCTTGCCGATGCGATCTTCGAGGGCACGCAACCGCTCGGCACGACGCCCCACAGCGACGACGCAAGCGCCGCGCGACGCCCACTCGAGGGCCATCGCTTCACCAATGCCGGACGTCGCCCCCGTAACCAAAACCACTCGCTTCATGAGGTCGCCGGTAGCAGGACCGCCCGCACGTTTCACCCGCTTCGACCCACGAGGCGTTCGTCTGACGATTTTCAGCTCACCACGAAGGCCCTCGGCGCCATCGCCTTCTCCTTGCCCACACGGGCCCTTCGCCATAGAGCGCGCCCATGGTCGTTCTGCCCGGTGCTCCCGCTTTCACGAACGCTCGCCTAGCCAAGCTCGTCGCGAGCACGCTTTCGGCGAATCCCGGCATCGGCACCTTGCTCGCGCACCACGTGCACTTCTTGGAGCACGGAGAAACGGCGTCGCACGCCGATACGGAGCGCCTGAACGCCATCCTCGGAATCGATGCACTCTGCACAGTTCCCTCGGGGGGCCTCTTCTTCATCGTCAGCCCGCGCGTCGGCACCATCAGCCCATGGTCGTCGAAGGCCACCGACATCCTCGCGCGCTGCGGCCTTGGGCACTTGGGGCGCATCGAGCGCGCCATCGCTTACGCGGTCGAAGGCACGGTTTCGAGTGAGTCTTCGCTCGTCGAAGCGCTCCACGATCGCATGACCGAGTCGGTCCTTCGGAGCACGGACGAAGGCGCGCGTCTCTTCAAGGACGAGGCCCCACGCCCGCTCTCACGCGTTGACTTGCTCGCCCGCGGACGCGTCGCCATCGACGAGGCCAACACGAGCTGGGGCCTCGCGCTCTCGGACGACGAGGTCGAGTACCTCGCAAAGGCGTTCACCGAACAGCAGCGCAACCCCACCGACGTCGAGCTGATGATGTTCGCGCAGGCCAACAGCGAGCACTGCCGCCACAAGATCTTCAACGCGACCTTCGTCGTCGACGGCGTCGAGCAAAAAGGCTCGCTTTTTGATCGCATCAAGCGGAGCACCGAGGTGAGCCCGGACGGCGTTCTCTCCGCGTACACGGACAATGCCGCGGTGCTTGCAGGCTCCACCGGCGGGCGATTCTTTCCGCGCGAAGGCGGCGTGTACCGCGCGAGCGAAGAGCCCATTCACATCCTCGCGAAGGTCGAAACGCACAACCACCCGACGGCCATCAGCCCCTTTCCGGGAGCGGCCACCGGAGCCGGCGGAGAAATTCGGGACGAAGGCGCCACAGGTCGCGGCTCGAAGCCCAAGGCCGGCGTGAGCGGCTTCGCGGTTTCGCACCTGCGTCTGCCCGACGCCGAACGCGCGTGGGAAACGAATCGCCCAGGAAAACCAGGGCGCATCGTCGATCCGCTGCGCATCATGATCGACGGACCGCTCGGCGCCGCGGCCTTCAACAACGAGTTCGGTCGTCCAAACATCGGCGGCTACTTTCGTGACTTCGAGCTTCAGGTTCCCACGCACGCGGGCCCGGCATGGCACGGTTTTCACAAGCCGATCATGATCGCGGGCGGCCTCGGAAACATCCGCGAGCTCCACGTCAAGAAGGGCACCATCGACGCGGGCAACCTCGTCATCGTCCTCGGCGGCCCGGCCATGCTCATCGGTCTTGGCGGCGGTGCCGCGTCCTCGGTCGCGAGCGGCGCATCAAGCGAAGCCTTGGATTTTGCCTCGGTTCAGCGCGACAACGCCGAGATGGAACGCCGGTGCCAAGAGGTCATCGACCGCTGCTGGCAGCTCGGCGATGCGAACCCTCTTCGCTCGGTGCACGACGTCGGCGCCGGTGGCCTCTCGAACGCACTCCCCGAACTCGTCCACGAGTCAAAGCGCGGCGCACGCTTCGACCTGCGCGCGGTGCCCACGGCCGAGAAGGGCCTCGCGCCGCACGAGCTTTGGTGCAACGAGGCGCAAGAGCGCTACGTGCTCGCCATCGACGAGAAGGACCTCGCGCAATTCGAGGCCATTTGCTCACGAGAGCGCTGCCCCTTCGCCGTCGTGGGACGAGCCACCAACGAGCAAAACCTCTTCGTCGACGATGCGGCGCTCGGCGATGCGCCGGTCGCGATGCCCATGCACGTCCTCCTTGGGAAGCCGCCGCGCATGACGCGCAACGCGAACCACGTGGAGCGCCCAGGCGACGACTTCACAGGCGCGGGCCTCGACGTGCGCGAGGCGCTCACGCGCGTGCTCCAGCAGCCCACGGTGGCCGACAAGAGCTTTCTGCTCACCATCGGAGACCGCTCGGTCACAGGTCTCGTGGCGCGCGACCCCTTCGTCGGACCCTGGCAAATTGCTTGCGCCGACGCGGCGGTGACCCAAACGACCTACGACGTCACGACCGGCGAGGCCATGGCCAGGGGCGAGCGCCCACCGGTCGCCGTGCTCAACCCGGCCGCCTCCGCTCGCCTCGCGTTTGCCGAAGCGATCACGAACGTGTGTTCTGCAAGTATCGGCGCCATCGGCCGCATGAAGCTGAGCGCGAACTGGATGGCCGCATGCGGCGAGCCCGGTGAAGACGCCGCGCTCTTTGACGCCGTGCAGGCCGTTGGTGCCGAGCTCGCTCCCGCCCTCGGCGTTTCGATTCCCGTAGGCAAAGACAGCCTCTCGATGCGCACGGTGTGGAGCGAGAACGGCGAGAAGAAAAGCGTGGTTTCCCCGCTCTCGCTCGTCGTCACCGCCTTCGCTCCGGTGAAGGACGTGCGCAAGACGCTCACGCCGGAACTCGACCTGAGCGCGGGCCCCGCAGAGCTCGTGCTCGTCGACCTCGGAGCAGGCCAAGACCGCCTCGGCGGCAGCATCGTGGCGCAGGTGCATGAGCGCATCGGCTCGATCACGCCGGACCTCGACGACCCGAAACGACTCCTCGCGTTCTGGTCCCTCATGCAGTCTGCACATGACGACGAAATGCTCGCGGCGTACCACGACCGCTCCGACGGCGGCCTCGCGGCATGCCTCGTCGAAATAGCCTTCGCCTCGGGCGCTTCCCTGCAAATCACCTTGCCGGAGAGCCCCTCGAACGACCTCGCCGCGCTCTTCTCGGAGGAACTCGGCGCGGTGGTTCAAGTGCGCACCGGCAAGCGCGACGCGTTCTTCGCGCTCGCCACGTCGCTTGGCCTCGGCACCATGACGCACGCGATTGGAACAGCAGAAGCCGGTCGCACGGTGCGCATCGCCCGCGGCGCTCGCACGGTCATCGAGGCCGATCGCTTCGACCTGCGTGCGCAGTGGAGCGACACCTCGCACCGCATTGCCAAGCTCCGCGACGACGCAAGCTGCGCCGACGACGAGCACGCCCTTCGCCTTGATGCTGCAAATCCAGGCCTCACCGCGCACGTGAGCTTCGACGCGGCGAGTGACATTTCCGCGCCCTACCTGAACCTCGGCGCACGGCCGCGCGTCGCCATCTTCCGCGAGCAAGGCGTCAACGGACACGTCGAGATGGCCGCGTCGTTCGACCGCGTGGGCTTTGAAGCCGTCGACGTGCACGCGAGCGACATCCTCGAAGGACGCGTGCATCTTACAAGCTTCCGTGGCCTCGCGGCCTGCGGCGGGTTCTCGTACGGAGACGTGCTCGGAGCAGGCCAAGGCTGGGCGAAGTCGATCCTCTTCCACGATCGCGCACGTGCGGAATTCCAGCATTTCTTCGAGCGCCCGGACACCTTCACCCTCGGCGTCTGCAACGGCTGCCAGATGCTCGCCAACTTGCGCGAGCTCATCCCGGGCGCCGAACATTGGGCCAGCTTCCGCCGAAATCGCAGCGAACAATTCGAGGCGCGCGTCGGCATGGTGCGCGTCGAAGAGAGCCCGTCGATCTTCTTCCGCGGCATGGCCGGCTCGCGTTTGCCCGTCGCCATCGCGCACGGTGAAGGGCGCGCTGTCTTCGCGAGCGACGCGGCCGAGTCGTCGGTCATCGCCCAGAACCTCGTCGCGGCCCGCTTCGTCGATGGAGAGGGAAATCCCACGGAACGCTACCCGCTCAACCCGAACGGCTCCCGCGACGGACTCACCTCGCTCACCACCCCTGACGGTCGCGCGACGATTCTCATGCCGCACCCCGAGCGCGTCATTCGTACGGCGCAGCTTTCATGGCACCCGCGAGAATGGGGTCACGACTCGCCGTGGCTGCGCTTCTTCGCCAACGCACGCCACTGGGTGAACTGACCGCGCCCATCGCGCCCATTGCGACCGCCGCACGATCGACCCTCGCCAACGCCTCAAGGCGCGTTACCCTCACCTCATGCGCTGGGACGAAGGACACGACAGCAACGACGTCGAGGATCGCCGCGGTGATAGCCCCATGTCCGGGTTCAGCGGCGGCGGCGGTGGCGGGTTTTGGTTCTTACTTCAACTGCTTCCGTGGCTCGCGCAATCCCCCATGGGCCTGCTCGTCGCGGTCGGCGTCGTGGGCTTCATGGGCATCCGCGCGTTGACCGGCGGCGGCGAGCACGCGACCCAACGGCACACGCCCCAAGCAGCAACCAAAGACGCGAGCTACCACTTCGTGAGCTTCGTCCTCGATGACACGCAGTCGACGTGGCAGCGGCTCTTCGACGAGTCCGGCCAACACTACCGCCGCTCGAAACTCGTGCTTTACGCCGGGCGAACGCGCACCGGCTGCGGACAAGGCGAAGCGGCCATGGGTCCCTTCTACTGCCCGAGCGACGAGCGCACCTACCTCGACGTTTCGTTCTTCCGCGAGCTCGAACAACGCTTCGGTGCCCCCGGCCGTTTCGCGCAGGCCTACGTCATCGCGCACGAGATCGGCCACCACGTGCAGAACGTTCTCGGCACGAACCAGAAGCTCGGACGCTTCGGTCACAAAGAAGGCGCCGAGGGCGGCTCCGTGCGCCTCGAACTGCAGGCCGATTGCTACGCGGGCATCTGGGCCCATGCGACGAAAGAGCGGGGAATCCTCGAACCCGGTGATTTCGAGACCGCGATCAAAGCGGCGCAGGCCATCGGCGACGACGCGCTTCAGAAACGAGCTCAGGGTTACGTCGTGCCCGAGTCGTTCACCCACGGCACCTCGGAGCAGCGCATGCATTGGCTCAAAGCTGGGTACGACAATGGCACGATCGCCGCTTGCGACACGATGAGCGGGCCTATCTGAAACGGCCTGCGATCGGGCGATTTGCTTGGGTTTGCGGAGCGAGCGAGCGAGCGAGAGAGAGAGAGAGAGAGAGAGAGACGGAGTGGGCGCGGCTCTCCGATGCCGACCCTCGCAGCCACGGCACGACACGGGCGGCCTCCGGCGATCGCGGCCTTCGCCTCTCACGGTATTACGCGGTATGTCTATCGCGGGATATGCGACCTGACCCGCCTATCCTCAGCTTCGGGCCACACCTCGGAACATGACAGCTGCCACCGTCCCCCTCCGCAAGGTCGCCGCGCCAGATGGAGTCGACGCAACACCTGCTTGTATTGTGCAGCACCGCTCTTCGGCTCCTGCCGGTTCGCCTCCGCTCGCCCATGCCATGCCCGCGGCCGCGATGGTCGCGCTCTTCGCTTGCTTACGGTTTTAGGGGACGGAAGAGCTTGAGAGAGAGAGAGCTTGAGAGAGAGAGAGCTTGAGAGAGAGAGAGCTTGAGCGAGAGAGTTTGAGCGAGAGTTTGAGAGAGAGAGCTTGAGAGAGCGCTTGAGAGAGCGGATCGGGTCTTACTCAGAGACTGGCTTCGCTTTCGGTGCTCGCGGTTTTCGCGTGGTCGGCTTTGGGGTCTTCGCCGCTGCCGGCCGGGCGGCGATCGGTATCTTTCGCGGCGGCAAAAGCTCGGGTTCCACGGTCACTCGCTTGGCCATGAAGATGGCCGCGTCGAGTTTTTGGAATGAACGCTTCTTGTAGAATGCAAGTGCGTTTTGGTTGTTCTCCGCAACCTCCAGCACGAGGTGCGTGCAGCCGCGAAGCTTCGCCAAGTGTTCGAGCTGCTCGAGCATGAAGCGACCAATTCCTTTGCCCTGGAAACCTGGGTGCACCGCGAGCTCCTCGACGAAGAGAGGGCGCATGTCGCGACGCTCGAAGTAGCGATGGTTCATCCAGTTGTCGCTGCCCGAGATCTCGAACGTGCATTCGGCGTAGCCCACCATTTCCACGCCTTTCGGTCCGTCGGTCTCGAAGACGAGCTGCTCAACGCCCTCCTCCTCGTACACCTCGAGGAAACGCTTTTTCGTGCGCGGCCGTTGGTACTCGACCGTCTCGCGATTCACGTCCCGGAAGACGAGCTTCAAGAAGTCCCAGACGCGATTCAAGTCGCGGCGATGAATGCGCCGCACGCGCAGCTCCGTCGTCGCGTGGTGATGCGCCGCCGCATGGGGAACCTGCACAGCCTCGTGCGACGGAGGCGCCACGGGAGCTTTCGCCGCGCGGCGAGGGGCGGAGGTCTTCGGTCGCGTCATTGGAAGAACCTCGACGCAACGCCTTGGGGCGACAACGAAAAAGGGCGCATCCCTTCAAGATACGCCCCTTTTGCAACACGCCTTCGAAAGCTTACGCCGTCGTTTTGGCGTCGTTTCGGCTCTTGATCCACGCAATGGCCGGAGGCGCGATCGAGATGAGAATGATCACGTACACAATGCGCTCGATGGACTTCGCATCGAACACTTTGCCGAGCAGGAAACCAAGAAGTGTCATCGACGTAACCCATGCCACGCCGCCGCCGATGTTGAACTGAGCGAAGCGCGCGTAGGGCATCTTGCCGATGCCCGCGACGATGGGCGCGAAGGTGCGCGCGAAGGGCATGAAGCGCGCGATCACGATGGTCTTGCCGCCGTGCTTCTCGAAGTAGTCGCGCGTCGAAAGCAGGTGATCGCGACGAAAAAACAACGTCTGCTCGCGCTCGTAAAGCGCCTCGCCCGCGCGTCGCCCGAAGGCAAAACCGACCGCGTCGCCGGCGATCGCCATGGCGATGAGCGCGGCGTTCAAGACGAGCAGGTTGACCATTGGGTCGAGGCCGAGCGGGTTCACGCTGCCCGAGTTCACGAGCATGCCCGCGGTCACGAGGAGCGAGTCGCCGGGCAGGAAAAAGCCTAGAAGAAGGCCTGTTTCTGCGAAGATGATCGCCATCAACACCGGGTAGCCGCCGAGGTTGATGAGGTCGTCCAAGTGGCGGAGGAAATGCAGAATCGAGCCGAGGGCTTCCATGGCCGTGTGCCGTAGTCGGTCGCCGCAAGTGCCGCAAGGAAGGCGCGCATTTCGCAGGATAAACCGCCGCTCGTACGCCACCTGTTCGTGCGGAAGCGCGGGCCACCTTCGCCTCGCCGTGGGCACGTGAGCGTTCCGCGTTATCCTCAGCCCATGGCGACACCTGTGGACCTGGTCGATGCACACGCCGTCGCACTCTCGCTTCGGGCGCTTGGCGTTTCCGTCGGCGAGAATCCCGTCATCGCAGCCCACGGTCACGGTCATTCCAACGTCACGATGGTGCTCGCTTCCGCCGCAGGTCGCATCGTCCTTCGCGCGGGCCCAGCCGGTGTGCATATTCCGTCTGCCCACGACATGTCACGGGAGTACCGTGTATTGACGTGCCTCACGGGCCCGGCTTCGACCTTTCGCGCCGTGCCGACTCCCCTCGCCTTCGTTCCGGAGCCCAATCCGTTCGGTCGGCCGTTCTATGCGATGAGCCTCGTCGAAGGCATTGTGCTGCGAAATGGCAAGGAGCAGCCCGCCTTCACGCACGACAAGGAACTCATGGCGCGGGTGTCGGCCTCGCTCATCGATGGCTTCGCGTCGCTTCATGGCGTGGACCTCGACGCCGTGGGACTGCGCGACTTCGGAAAGCCCGCCGGCTACATCGCGCGTCAGGTTTCGGGCTGGTCGCGACGCTTCGAAAGTTCCGCCACAGAGCCCATCGCGACGATGAGCGAACTGCGCACGTTCCTCGAGACCGACACGCCCGCCGACGCGTACCCAGCCCTGCTCCACGGGGACTTCAAGTACGACAACCTCGTGCTCGATGAGCGCGACCCCTCTCGCTTGCTCGCGGTGCTCGACTGGGAGATGGCGGCGCTGGGCGATGCTCGCATGGACCTCGGAACGCTCGTGGCCTACTGGATCGAAGCCGGCGACGGTGCCGCGACACGCAAGCTCGCATTCGGCCCCACCTGGGCCCCTGGCAACCTGACACGCAACGAACTCATCGCTCGCTACGCCGAAAAAACCGGGACGGACGTCAGCCGCATGGCCTGGTTCCACTGCTTTGCACTCTACAAGCTTTGCGTCGTGGCGCAGCAGCTGTACGCGCGTTTCGCCGAAGGAAAGAGCGAAGACCCTCGCCTCGGCGCGATGCTCGGAGCCGTGAAGCTCCTCTCTCACTGGGGCGTGCAGTGTGCACGTGCGGGGCAAATCGTCACCGCGCCATGAGCCCTCACACCCGCCGGAAGGTCATCCGATGAAGAGCCTTGGATTCCACGTCGAAGGAAATTTCGGCATCGAAAACCTCACGCTTCGAGAGACCGCTCTCGGCGAGCTTGAGCGCGACCACGTCCGCGTGCGCCTTCGCGCCGTGAGCCTGAATTTCCGTGATTTGCTCATGGTGCGTGGACTCTACAACCCGCGCCAGCCGCTGCCGCTCGTGCCCTGCAGCGACGGAGCCGGCGAGGTGGTTGAGGTCGGCGCGGACGTGCACCGATTCAAGGTTGGGGACCGGGTCACGACCGCGTTCTTTCAGCGCTACGCCTCGGGCGAGCCCACAAAAGAAAAGATCTCGAGCACCCTCGGTGGCCCGCTCCCGGGAACCCTCCGGACCGTTGGCGACTTCAGCGAAGAAGGCGTCGTGCATACGCCGTCTTACCTCGATGACGAAGGCGCCTGTACGCTGCCGTGCGCCGCGCTCACCGCGTGGAATGCCCTCGTGGAGCAGGGTTCCGTCAAGCCCGGGCAAACGGTCCTCTTGCAAGGCACGGGCGGCGTGTCGATCGCGGCCTTGCAGATTGCACGCAAACTCCTCGGCGCTCACGTCATCCTCACATCACGCAGCGCGGAAAAACTCGAGCGCGCGAAAGCCTATGGCCTGCTCGGCGCCATCGACACGTCGGTCACGGCCGATTGGTCCAAGGCGGCGCGCAACTTCACCGCTGGAGGCGCAGGCGTCGACCACGTGGTCGAGGTCGGCGGCGCGGGCACGATTCAACAGGCCCTTCGGTCGCTTAAACCCGGCGGCACGGCCTCCGTCATCGGCGTTCTCACCGGGGCGTCGACGGAGCTTCAACTGACGCCCGTGCTCATGCAAAACCTCAGGCTTCAGGGGATTCTCGTCGGCACGCGCGAGATGCACGAACGCATGAACACCGCCTACGAAGCGGCACGCATCGAGCCCGTCATCGCCGAGCGATTCGCGTTCACCGATGCGAAAAAAGCCTTCGAGGCGCTCGCGCACGGGACCCACTACGGCAAGCTCGTCATCGCCATTCCGTAACGCCCGAAGCGAAGCCGCGGTTCTTACGAGGCCGTCCCATCGCCACGTAGCCTCCGCACGAGCGCCTTGTGCCAATCACGCCGCATGAACGGCTTCTCGAGAAGCACGAATGGCACGGCGCAAAAAGCTACAACAGTAAACGCCATCAGGCCGAGCTGAAGAAGCGCGCGCACCGTGTCCGCTTTGTCCACGGGCCCATAGACATGGGACTCAAGCCAACGGTTCACATGATAGATCATGTGTGCGTGGTAAAGATATATCGTATAACACATACCACCTACGGCCGCGAGCCAGCGATTTCCGAAGAATCGTGCGAGGAGGCGCCCACGAAACGCGCCGAGATACGCAACGAAGATGACGACGAGAACGAGTGACTTCCAGCGGTAGTCGATGCCGAGCGCGAACGGCAGCGCGACCCAGGCGATGACGCCAGGAACATCCCACGCATAACTCTTCACAGGACGACCGTTCCAGTCGGCTACAAAGACGTCGACGAGGAGGAAGCCAATAAGGAAGTAATGCAGGTGCTGCGCAATGGTCAGGCGCCAAAGCCCCTTCGTGAGGTACACAGAAACGAGCCATGAAGCTGCGATGAGCGCGACGATGAGCGCCCGGCGCAACGGCTTGTTCTTGAGCGAAAAGAGCCGTGCCAGGAAGGGCGCGAGCACGTAGAACTGAATCTCGATTTCGAGGCTCCACGTCACGTGGTTGATCGCGACAAACCCCGGCGCGTTGATGTCGCCGTAAACCAAGTTGTGCACGTAAAACATGTGCGCAAAAAAGTGCGGCACGAGCGAACGCAACTTCGCCCCCATGTCGGCGCTGACCCAGCCGACCGCGAGCGCCACGAGCAGCAAACTCACGATGTATGGCGGCTCAAGGCGCGTCACTCGCCGGACGAAGTACGCCTTCAGCGCGATCGGCCGGCCGCCGGCGAGGTGGTGCTCGGCAAACGGAAGCGCGAGAACAAATCCGCTGATCACGAAGAAAAGCTGAACGCCGAACGAGCCCGTTTGAATGACGTAGCCGACAAGATCACCGCCCGGAACCCACGGCGCCAAGGACGGATGGGGCTCGAAGAATCCACCATGCGCGTGGAACAAAAGCACGCCCATAATGGCCATGAACCGCAGGCCGTCGACTTCCGCGATGAAAGCCCCCGTCGAGGTCACACGCGAAATGAGCGCGAGCACGCGTTCGGCAGGACCGCGAGAAACCATGGGCGAAGGAACTTGGGTCATCGGGAACGACGGTGTTTAGGCAGAAAAAGGCAGCGCGCGAACCTTAGGCGCAGGCGAGCGAGGTTTTGGAAGCCACGAAAAGTGGATTCATTACGGAACCACTCGAAAAAGCCGAATTCGTCCTCGCATGCCCCCCGCCACGTCGACCTCGGCTGCGCGCGCATCGTGGGTAAGCGTCTCGAAAGCGGGCCACCGGTAGTCGACAATGATCCACGCCGGGCGCCTGTCGGGTTTCTTCGCGCCGAGGGAATCGACGACCGCATCGCTCGAGTAACCGCCCTTGAGCGAGAGGCTGTCGCGAGCAATGTAACGCACCGCGCTCATCAAATGGCCAACGACCAGCACGTTCCCTGGTCCCGGCGTTGGGGTCCCAGGCAACGGTTGCTGCTGCAGGTACGCCACGAGAGGCCTCGCGTCGGCGTCGGTGGAATCGAGCGCGACGTACGCCCGGAGCGAAGGGACAACTGCAGCGCACGCAACCAGGAGCGCGTAGACCTGTTTTTCCTCAGAAGTGGCAAACGAACTCAAGCCTCTCGCCGCGGCAAAAAGCACGCGCAAGCCCGAGTACGCCAGGTACCGCGAAAGGTCCATATGACCCGACTTCGGCAGCAGCGCGAGGCCGATGGCAATCGGAAGAATGCCTACGCACACCGCGAAGACATCGCGCTCGGAACGCCCTCGGCGCGCGACGACAACGAGGAGAAAGCCAATACCCGCCAAAAGAACTGGAAAAGCGAGCACCGCGGGAATGCTGTAAAACGAGGGCACGTCGTAGGGCCCGAGCGCGAACGTTCGAATCAGGTTCGCCGCATATGCCGGCATCTGCGCGAGTCCCACCGGCGCACGCCAAGCCTGCCCCTTTGTCAGCTGCGCGATGGCGGTGCGAATCCATGGCAAATAGGCCACGAGGACCACGAGGTGCGCCCCCACCCAACGGGCCCACCGCTTCATGAAATCACCCTGCGCGGGCGACTCGCGATCGAACGAAAGCAGGAGAAAGTGCACGCTCAACGCCACGAGCACCAGCACCGTGAAATAATGCATGTAGAGCGCACACGTCGCACAAAGGGCGTAGAGCGCGAGCGAACCATGACGCCGAAAACCCGAATCGACCCAAGCGCGGTACGCCAACGCGGCACCAAGCACGAGCGCGGTGACGGGCGCGTACATGCGAACCTCCTGCGCGTGGTAAACCGAATGAGGCGAGAGGGCGCCCCATAGCAAGAGGGTGAGGGCCACGCCCCGCGACATAAATCCAAGCGCGAGGCGATAAAAAAGCCCGAGAGCCACCACCGAAGCGACCACCGAAAGGCTTCGCATCGCGGCCAGCGAGTCGCCGAAGAGCGCCACCCAGCCTTTGAGAAGTACGTAATAAAGCGGGGGATGAACATCGCCCGCGGTCCACGCGATGAGGCGATCAACGGTACTTGTCGCGAGATCCCACGAGGCCGACTCGTCGAGCCAAAGGTTCTTCGCGCTCAATCTCACGCAACGCACGGCGAGAGCCAGTGCGAGAATGAGCCACGCGGCGTGACGTCGTGCAAATGCGTTCATGGGCGAAGCGACCACATCGTGCGGCGACGCATACCACGGCTCGGCGCCCGTGGGGACTCCCCTCGCCTTCGCTACCGCCGGATGCGCACCCGCTCAAGGGGACTCGCCAACGAACCGATCGCGGCGGACAGGACAAGAGCGATGGCCCAGTCGATGTTGATGGAAAGGGGCGTGTGGTCGCGAAGGATGCTCGCGAGCGAATACGCAACGCCCTGCCACAAATACACCGAGTATCCGTTTTTGAGAAACGGCAAAAACCAACCCTTGGCCGCCAGGTCATCGACGAACGACCTAGGGATTCGCGTCAAGAGCAAGAGAATGGACGACATCCACGCAGTAGAAAACACCACAAAGAGACCGTTCGGCGGAAACTTTGCGTTGTACATGTTCTGCGTGATTCCGAAGCCACTTCGCAACACAACGAGCGTCGCAATCGCCACTGCGGCGGTGACAGCCAAGACACGTGAGCTTCGCTGAGGCTTCAGCGCGAGGCCGTAACCGAAAAGTGCCCAACCGAGGTAAAAGACAATGGTCTGGACCATTCCTTGCGAAGGAAGGTGCTGCCGCGAAAGGAAGGTCATCGCAATCGCAAAGGGCGGAGCAAAGGCCCAGAGGGGCAGTCCCGCCTTGGGCACGAGCCGCGCGGCAAGAGGCAGGAGCGCCGTCACCGCCAAAAAAGGTGCGATGAACCAAAGGTGCGAGTTCAGGTAATAAATCGTGAATGGGCCGCCGGCGAGCGAAGGGTCGAGCCATGCAAGCGCAATGGCCTTCGGGTCCCAACCCTCGTGATGAAACTGCCCCTTGAACGCAATGACAATGGCCACCGCGGCGATCGCATAGGCGAAATACGGAATCAGGATTCGCGAGATCCTCGTCGCCAAGAACCAGAAGTAGTCGACGGGACCCGCAATGGCCGGACCGCCCTTTTTCGACGCTTCGAAGAGGCGGTAGCCGAAGCCCGATATTGCGAAGACGGCGGGCATCTCGAACAGCAGCAGGTCACCGTAGCGCTGGAGGCCGAAGATGTTGAACCACCATACGCCGTGGATCAGGCCGACGATGTAGAGCATGATCGCCCCGCGGGCGACGTCCAGCGACTGATCTCGAGCCATAGGTCTCTCCGAACGCGCCGACGCCAAAGGACGGAGCGCCGGCCCTTCATAGCAGGCCGCAGAAAAAAGCGCGAACGCCCGAATGCCGCAGGAGAACGCCAAGCGCCGATTTGCGTCGGCACGCCCCCGCTTGAAAAAGGCGCTAAAGAACGCGCGAACAGTCTTTTCTCAGGGTTCCCACCGGAGGCTCTCGCCCTCGACCTTGGCCACGATCTGCTGGTTGAGCCCTTGCGGGTTCGCAATGAAGAGGCCGCCGCGCGACGAGAAGAACGCAATCATTCGACCGTCTGGCGAACATGCCGGGTACTTGTTCGACCCTTGTCCCTGCGTGAGTCGCTGAAGGTTGTTCCCGTCGGGGTCGATCGAAAATACGTCCCAAACGCCGCCTTCACGACCCATGAAAAGGACGCGAAGCCCCTGCGGTGTGTTGCACCATGCGGGGGCCATGTTCTCTTTTCCGCGCCACGTGACACGTTTTCCTTCGACGTAGATTTGCTGGGTTCCGCCCATGTCGGAGGCCCACGCCACGCGACCGTCCGGCGCAAATGCCGGGTGGGTGCTGAGCCCCGTGGCCTGCGTGAGACGCGGGAGGTCCTTCGCGCCGAAGTCGCCACGGAAAACGTCCGCACGTCCCCCGCTGGCCACCACCACCGCCATGCGCTTGCCTGAAAATGCAGCTCCGAGAACGAGTCCCTGTTGCTCGAAAACAGGAGTTGGCGTGCCGACTTTGAACAGTGCGTACGAGCCGCTCGGCTGAATGCCGGAATAATAGATTCCTCCAGGACCGAAAGCCGGGGCCTGGGCGACCTCTTGCGCAGCCGGCAAGCGTCCGAGATTGGCGCCATCGGCATCGATAAGGAAAATTCCTCGTTTTCCCTTCTCGGTGCGGGCGCTGAACACGAGCCGGCCACCGAAACCGCCGGGCTGTCCCGTGAGCCACTTGATGACCTCGTTGACAAACTGGTGCGTTGGGCCGCGCACGTTGTCTTTCCCAGCTTCGTAAGACTTCTCGAGTACCGCGTCTTTGCTTCGGCCTACGGCGTATAGACGGAACGTCAGCTTCGATCCGTCTACCTGCGTTTTCACCACGTACTCTGCACCGACCTCGCGCCACGAGCGGTCGTCGATGCGCTTGCCCTCGGTCGTGAGGTCCGCTTTGAACGAGCGCGGATCGAGCACCTCAACCAGCGAAGATAGCTGGAAATCGCGGCTCATGACGTCGGCTGCGACTTTTCCAGGCTCCGTGTCCGCCGGCACGATGGCCATTTTGAAGAGCGCACGCGCCGCGCCCGAGACATCGATCTCCGTGACGTCGCTCGTGCGGTCTGTGGACAGTTGCGGAAGTGGCCCTTCGTCGTGGGTGCCCGAGCCTTGCGCGACTGAGCCAAAAGCGAGGAGCGAAAAAGCAGCGAAGCAGCGAAGTGAAAAGCGAGGCATCTGGACCGTAGGGGTGAGGGTGCGAACGGAGCGAAGGCGGAAGCGTGCGAGGCAATGCCGTGGTTACGGCGCAAACTTCAAATTGATCGTGCGACCGCGGAAACGCGAGGCTTCGTCCTCGGGCGGCGTGGGCAAAGCGGTGTGCTGGTCGCGAAGGTTCAGCAACATCGTGCGGGCCGAGTCGTCGAAAAATGCGTTTCCGCTCGAGCTCACCGGCTCGTCCGACACGGACACGATGTGCATGCCTTGGTCGAACGTGATGGCGTACTTGACGCTCAACTGAGCCACGTCGCCGGGCGTGAGGAACGACGGAATGCGCCAATAGCCTTTGAAGAAATCCTTCAACTGAGCGGCGTAGATGCTTCCGCCGCGCACCTTCGATGGATCGGTTTGCGTGCCAAATGTGGCTCCGCCCGCCACGCCCGTGGCTCCGCTTGCGCTTGGGCCCGCGTCGGTGATGGGGCCGACAACTGGCGCATTTTTCTCTGCAAAAGCCTCAGCTTTGTCCGCAAAACGCGCGAGAGAATCGTCCGCCTTCGCTTGTTTCGGTTTCGCGCCGGCGTCGTGTTTCTCCACCGGATCGTTTGACGCATTTTCGGACGCCACGATGTCGTCGGGGGCCTTTGTCGCCATGGCCGGCGCTTGCCGTTGCGGCAGCTCGAAGACCCTCGCCTCGTCGCCCAGCTTCAAGAGCTCGGCTGCGATGATCGGAGCTGCACTATGCCTATGTTCCGTCGTTCGCATGCGCACGTAACCCGCGAGTGTGAGCGCGACCATCACGGCTGGAATCGCGTGGATGGCGAGCGCAAGCCCAAGGCCTACGGCCCACTCGTCCGACGCGTAACGGGGAACAATACGCAAGTGGGCCATGTCACTTCACGAGGAGAGGGTCGGTCACCATGCCGAGCTTTTCGACACCGGCAGCACGCGCCGCCGCCATGGCCCGCAGCACGACGCCATAACGAACGCCCTCGTCCGCTTGGATGTAAAGCTCTTTGTCTTCACGCAGGCGCGCGTTCGAGCGAAGTCGATCGTCCATCGCGCCCGTGATTTCGTCTTTGCCCAAGAAGACTCGTTCGTCTTTCGTCACCGTGAGCATCAGCTTGGCCTCGTCCGTGGTCATTGGCGAGGTCTTTGCCTTCGGAAGGTCCACTTGAACGCCCGTGTGCAACATGGGGGCTGTCACCATAAAGATGACGAGAAGCACGAGCATGACGTCGATAAGTGGCGTCACGTTGATCTCGTTCAAGCCGCCGAGGCGACGACGCTTTCCGCCGCCACTCGGCGCGAGCCCTGCACCCATGGCTCAGACGCCTCCGAGTTTGGCGCGGGCGACGACTTCATCCCCAAACGCGTCGAAACCGTCCGCGACTTCACCGATGCGGCGCGCAAAGTAATTGTAGGCCATGACGGCGGGAATGGCGGCCACGAGACCGACGCCCGTGGCGATGAGCGCTTCGGCGATCTTTGGAGCCACGACCGGAAGGTTCGCGGACTGCTGATTTCCGATGCTCAAAAACGCGTCCATGATTCCGTAGACCGTGCCGAAGAGCCCGATGAACGGCGAGGTGGAGCCGATGGTTCCGAGGAGCGCCATCCACGATTCGAGGTGGGCCATTTCGTAAATCGTGGCCCGTCGAACGACCGCGTTGAGGCGCATGGCCGTCGCATCGTCGAGGGTGCCGAGGCGCCCGCCTGTCATTCGCAGAAGCTCGTTGTACGCCGTCGCGAAGATGCGCGCTTGCGGAGCCATGGAGCGCTCGCTCGCCGCGCGGGCAACCTCTTCGAAGGAGCGCGCCTTGTCGTATGCCTTGAGAAAAAGCTCCGCTTCGCTGCGGGCACGCCCGAGGTGCAGGAGCTTCATTCCAATCACGAACCAGCACATGACGGAGAAGAACACGAGAATGACGAGGACGCCCTTCACGGGAATCGACGCGCCCAGCACGAGCTGAATCGGGTCGAGGCGCGGGGGCTCTGGCGCGGAAGCTCCTGCCGTTTCCACTACGGACGCGGAAATGGACGCGAGATCGAAGACGCGATTCACCATGGGAACCCGCTTATCGAAGGGCGACTGCGAGGGCCAAATTGCGAGGGTCGGTGCCTCTCGCAAACGTCGGACGTCCGCTCACGGCGGGGCCTTGAGGCACGGGACGTACGCCGGTGGCGCTTCTCAGACGCGGCACGCTGGACTAGCCGAACCACCATGCGTCCGTTCTTTCGCGCCCTGCCCATCACCGCGCTCGTCCTCGCGGCGGGGTGCGACAGTCTCCTCGCCACCACCACCACGACGACGACAGCGGCAGCTCCGGTCACCGGCCTTCGCGTGCGTGCATCGACGATGCTCGACGGTTTGGGATGCGGCACTGGCGACGTTGACGCGAACGTGTGGGGCGGCGTCGTGCGCGCGAAGGGCTCGACCACCGTCCTTGCGGCGCGGGTCGTCGACTGCTTTGCGGACTTGGTTTTCCACGACCTTCCCATGACGGATGCCGCCGTCGATACGTACACCATCGACCTCGTGGCCTTCACGCAGCCCGCATGGAACGCCGTTGCCTCGGACACGCGGACCTTGCTCCTCGCCGGAAGGCTCGCGCCCATCGACACGCTTTCCGCCACGTGGCGTTCGAGCTGCGAAGGCGTGCAAGAGCAAGGACTTCGCCGCGACGCCGTTTGCGCACCGTTCAGCGCTTCCGATGCCGGGGTTGCCGCCTCACCCGACGCGGGCACAGATGCGGGCACAGATGCGGGAGTCGACGACGCGGGCTCTACGGACTCGGGTTCCAACGACGCCGGCGCCGACGCATCGACGGCCGACGCCGGAAACTAGCGATTCGCTTCGCCCAAACGTTGTGAAGCCGACGCGGTCAACGCAGGTCGGTCTTCTTGATCTTGCCGGTGTCGGTCTTCGGCAAGTCGTCGACGAAGGCCACGTGCTTGGGCACCATAAAACCTTCGAGGTGCGCCTGGCAGTGACGCACGATTTCGCGGTCCGTGAAGGTCACGCCAACTTCGAGCACCACGAAGGCCTTCACCGCTTGCCCGAGCACCTCGTCGTGCACGCCGATGACCGCCGCATCGCGCACGCCCTTCAAGTTGTAGAGTACATTCTCTACTTCTTTTGGCGCGACTTTTTCCCCGCGGGACTTGATGACGTCGTCCATACGACCCACGAAGTACAGATACCCTTCGTCGTCTAGTTTACAGTAATCCCCTGTATGCAGCACGTATTCACCAGGTACGGGTCCTGGCTTGAGCTTCTTGGCCGAGGCTTCGGGCTTCTCCCAGTAGCCCTTCATGACCGTCGCGCCGCGAATCACGAGCTGACCAACGGTGTTGGGGCCGACTTTGTTTCCGTCCTCGTCGACGATCCAAAGCTCCGTGTTGGGAATCGCGATGCCGACGCTCGTGGGCTTTCGGTCGAGATCTTCCGGAGGCAAATACGTGCAGCGCTTGCACTCGGTCAGGCCGTACATCGAGAAGATTCGCGCTTCGGGAAAAATCTCTTTGAGCACCGTGATGTGCTTCACCGGAAGCGCCGCCGCCGTGTTCGTCACGTAGCGAATTCCCGAGAAATCGAGAGCTTGGCGTTGCGTGAGCTCTGCAAGTATCGAGAAGATTGTGGGGACCCCTGGAAACCCCGTGACCTTCTCCTCGACGATGCGTTTGAGCACTTGTGCCGGGTAGGTGAACGAGCGTTCGAGCACGAGGCGCGCGCCTTCGCGAACGACCATGAGCATTTGGTAAAGGCCGTAGTCGAACGCGAGAGGCAGCACGTTCAAGACCACCTCGTCCTCGCGGATGCCGAGGTACGACGCGATGCTCG
>CAIQDA010000432.1 GCA_903870415.1 uncultured delta proteobacterium | reverse complement strand
GACCCGGCGCAGAATCCGTATGCGGCCCCGATGGACACGCTTCGCCAGAACGCGGGCGGCGTCATCATGGACCACCGCACGGGCAACGGCGGCACGGAAAACGCTGCAGAATTCCTCACGCAACTGTTCCGCAAGCCCGCGGTTCTCGGCGTGTCCTCGGGCTTCAACGGAACGGTCGGTTACTTCGACATGCCGTACGCGACGACAGAAGGTCAGGCCCTCGTTGCGCGTCGCGCCGATGGCCAAGACGGCTACCACGTGGGTGCGGACGACGCGCACGACACGCTGCGCACCGCGGTGCTCCTCGCACGCGACGGCAGCGCGAGCGACTGGTGGCCCGAGGGCATGAAGAACGGCGGCGCGAACATCCGCATCTTCGGTCGTCGCACGGCGGGCGCCTTCTCGTCGTTCTTCCAGTTCGACTACTACGGCATGATGTCCTGGCAATTTGGCTCCGGCGACTTCGTGCGCTCCGACGGCACGACGCACATCGGCGAAGGCGTTCGCCCCGACGAAGACCTGGTGCCGAAGCAGTCCGACCTCGTCGCAGGTCGCGACACCGTTTACCTGCGCGCCCTTGAATGGGTCCGCACGGGCCAATGACACGAGCGAGATGAACCCCATGAACACGACCATGCTCCTTCGTTCCGTCTCGCTTCTTGCGCTGCCCTTCGCCCTCGCGGCGTGCGGCAAGAGCGACGCCACCGTGCTTGCGTCGACGGACTCCGCTGACGCTGCCACCTCGGGTCCACCGGGCACGGACATCGTGCGAACCGTGGAAGAACGCAGCCCTTTCGGCAACCTTTCCGTTCCTGACAACCTCGTCCTCGACGGCGACTTCGAGTTCACGGGCCGCAACGGTCAGATGCCGTGGCTCGTCTTCTCAAACGCCGGTCAAGGCACGCTCGCGTTTGTCACCGGTGGCCTGTGCCGCTCGGGCGTTCGTTGCGCGGCGCTCCCCGCAGGCAGCGAGATGATGGGCTGGATGGCGTCACCGAAGAGTGGAGGCATGAATGTCTCCCTCTGGGCGAAGCCGCCGAGCGGCAAGTGCAACGACCTGCGCGTCACCATCACGGACATCGAAGGCTCCGCCGACGGCGACACGATCGACCCGGAAACGGCCACGGTTACGCCCGGCGCCTGGTGCCATTACGCGGGCGACGCAGGCAACTTCGCGAACAAGCAACCGGCCGTGTACCTCGCCACCGCGAACGCCCGCGTGCAGGGTCCTATCGTCGTCGACGACGCAGTGGTGCGTGCGCTTCCGGCGACGTTGAAGAAGCCAAACGTTGCCGCCGTGCGAACCCTCGACGCCGCCGTTCTCGCGCGCGTGCGTTTCATTGGCGAGTGGGTGCGTGCACACCGCATCTTTGGTCTCCCGAGTCGCGCGAGCATCGAGGGCCCGGAATCAACGCTCGTCGACGCGCCGAAGCGAACGCTGCGCTGAGCAAATAACCACGCGGTTCACCAAAACGTTTCGGCCGGGGGTCTTGCGATCTCTGGCCGTTCGTTCATGGTGCGCGGGTGACCGACCTCGCCGCGCGCCTCCATCATCCGCTGCCTGTGCTGACCCCCGCCACGAAGACCCTCGGCGACATCGAGGGGTTGCGCGCCTCCGGTGTGCGCGCGGGCATCAAGGCGAGTGGCAATCCGGACGTGGCGCTCCTCGTGGCCGACTCGCTCATCGACGTTGCCGCGGTGTTCACGCAGAACAAGTTCGCTGCGGCGCCGGTGCTCGTGTGTCGCGAACACCTGCAAAAGACGGGCGGACGTGCGCGTGCCATCGTCGTCAACTCGGGCAACGCCAACGCATGCACCGGCGACGAAGGCTTGCAGAATGCACGCATCATGTGTGCCGACGTCGCGGAGCTCCTGGGCTGCTCGCCCGACGAAGTGCTCGTGGCGAGTACGGGGGTCATTGGCGTGCAGCTTCCGATGGAGAAGGTGCGGGCGGGCATTCGCGCCGCGTTCGCCGAGCTCCAGTCAGGGCCCGAGGCAGGGCGAGCGTTTTTGGCTGCGATTCAGACGACGGACGCGTACCCGAAGGAGGCCTGCGAACCAGGCGACGGCTGGTCGGTGGCGGGCGTGTGCAAGGGAGCGGGCATGATTGCGCCGAACATGGCGACGATGCTGGCGTTCGTGGCGACCGATGCGCCGGTCGATGCGGGAGGCCTTCCGGCGCTGCTTCGCGACGTGGCGGTAGGCTCGTTCAACGCGGTTCATGTGGACTCGCATCCGTCAACGAACGACTCGCTCTTCCTGCTCGCGACGCGGCGAGGAACCCAGGAAAAAGCCTTCTCAAATGCTCTTCGCGACACGTGCCGTCGCCTCGCGTGGCTCATCGCGCGTGACGGTGAGGGTGCCACGAAGGTGACGACGATCCGCGTGACGGGAGCGTCGTCGAACGAAGCGGCGCAAGCCATTGGTCGCCGCGTGGCCGAGTCGGCGCTGGTGCGTACCGCGCTCTTCGGAAACGATCCCAACTGGGGCCGCTTTGTAAGCCAAGTGGGCAACGCCAAAGAGGTGACGAGCGTCGCGGGACTCGTATGCAAAGTACAAGGAATCACGGTCTTCGAAAACGAAGCCCCAACGCGCTTTGACCGAGCGGAAGCAAGCAAGGCAATGGCGGCAGAAGACGTCCTCCTCGAGCTAGCGCTCACCGAGGGAAGCGGCGCCGGCGACATCCTCACGAGCGACCTCGGCTACCGCTACGTCGAAGTGAATGCAGAATACACAACCTAAAAGCAAGCCACCAGATCCCCGCTGTGGTCCCCGGCCCGAGCGCGCTCTCTCTCGCACCCGAACTCCCGAACTCTCTCGCACCCGAACTCCCGATCCCCGAAATCACCTGCGCTTTCCCCAATCCCGATCCCCCAAATCTCCGACTCTTTCCCCAATCCCAATCCCCCAACTCTCCTGCTCTTCCCCCAATCTCTCTCACCTCCCCCTCTCTCCCTCCCGCCAAAAGAAATCCAAGCAAAGCGGGTTGATCTTCCCCCGCTTCCGTTGACACTCGGTTTAGGCGGCTTGAGCTAGGTCGTAAGCGTGTTCGACCTCGGCTGGGGTCTTGTAGCCGATGCTCGAGTGGAGGCGGCGACGGTTGTAGAATACCTCGATGTACTCGAAGAGCGCGGTGCGCAGTTCGAGGCGATTCGACCAGCGACGCCTGTGGACGAGCTCGCGCTTGAGCGTGGCGAAGAAGCTCTCGGCGACGGCGTTGTCCCAGCAGTTGCCCTTGCGGCTCATGCTCACGGTGACGCCGATGGCGTCGAGTTCATCGCGGTACTCGTTGCTCGTGTACTGACAGCCGCGGTCGGAGTGGTGGAGCAGTCCTTCGGCCGTGTTTCGCCTCGTTAGCGCCATCTTGAGGGCGTCCTTCGGCAGGCGCGTGGAGAGCGTCGTGTCGACCGACCAGCCGACGACGGCGCGCGAGAAGAGGTCGAGGATGACCGCCACGTAGGCCCAGCCCTCGTTGGTCCAAACGTAGGTAATGTCCGTGACCCAGCGCTCGTTGGGTCTCGACGCCGTGAAGTCGCGAGCGAGTCGATTAGGGGCGACGAGGTGCCGCTCGTTCGCCGTCGTTGTGATGCGAAAGCGCCGCGGAGGCCGAGCCGAGAGGCCCATGCTGCGCATCGCGCGTTCCACACGACGCTTGCTCGCCGCAAAGCCCTCACGCTTCAATTCCGCCAGCACGCGCGGGCTGCCGTAGCGCTGCTTGCTTGCGTCGTGAACGGCCCTGACGCGCTCTTGGAGCTTCGCATCGTCACGGGTTCGATCGCTCGGTCCGCGAGCGATGTGTGCGTAGTAGCCTTGCCGCGAGACGCCGAGCACGCGACACAGCGCGGATACGGGGAAGTGAGCCTTCTCCGCGTGGATAAGCGAGAACTTCACTCGCTTTCCTTCGCGAAGAAGGCCGTGGCTTTTTTTAGGATTTCCCTATCCATCTTGAGCTGCGCGTTCTCGCGTTCGAGGCGAGCGACCTCACGCTCGAGGCGAACGAGCTTCTCGTCGGGGGTTTCGCTATCCGAGGCCGCCCGGGCCGTGGGCAAGGCGACAGGACGCTTCTTGGCAGAGCGCTTCATCTCGTCGTTGTTGTACCACTCGCGAAGGGTCCAGGTGTTGATGCCCAGGTCGAAGGCGACCTGCCTGAAGCTCTTGTTGCTGTCGCGGTAGTGCGCGATCGCGTCTTGGCGAAACTGCTCGGTGTACTGCTGCTTGTTGGCTCGCATGGATCTCTCCAGATGCGTGTCAACGAGAGTGGGGGAACTTCAAAACGAGGTTGCGAGGCGCGGACGCGGGGGTGGCGGATCCGACGCGGAGGCCTGAGGACCGGAGCCTTAAGATGCGGAGCGGCGACGAGGCACGTCATGGGGCGATGCGATCCCATGGACTCCGACCCAACGCGGCAAGCGGAACAGCAGCCATGCGCCGGTCCGAGGCACGTCGAGGAGGCCAACCCGCGCAGGCGAGAAGACCCGCAGGTCCACACCGCAAGCCCCGCGCGAAAGGCGAGGACCTCGCAGGCCGAAGCCGAGGAACCGCCGCCCCGTGTCCGTGCCGCTCATTCCCAACGCCAACGAGTCAGCGCGCCGCCCCCAAGCTCTCCCGCCACCCATCTTGCTCGGTGTCGCGCGTTCCTTCCCGCGTCCTTCATTGCCACGTCGGGCTCACGCGTGTAGTCGACCGCGCCGTGCCATCCCTCGACGTTTCCGCGTTTGGTGAAATCCTTTGGGATTGCTTCGACGAGGCTCCGTCCGCGCACGGTTTCGGCGACAGGTTCGTGCGTCGCCTCGGTGGAGCGCCTGCGAATGTGGCGGCAACCGTCGCGCGCTTGGGGCTTCGGTCGACGGTCCTCGGGGGCGTTGGAAACGATGCATTTGGGCGCGATTTGCGCGCGGAACTGGTTCGTGCGGGGGTCGACGAGCGTGGCATCCTCACGCTGCCTGAGCGCACGGGGCTCACGTTCGTGTCGCGTGGCGCGGGTGGTCAACCGAGCTTCCTGTTCTACCGACACGAGACCGCGGACATGAGCGTGGCGTCGCATCACGTTCATCCGGCGATGGTTGACGCGCGCTACTTGGTCGTCGGAACGAGCACGTTCGTCGAGCGGAAGCTTCGCGCGGCTTCGCGCCGTTTCGTTCGCATGGGCGTAGACGGGGGCGGGGCTCTTGTCGTGGATTTGAACGTGCGCGCGCATCTCTGGAAGAAGCTCGAGGGCCTTGAGCAGGTGTGCGACGAGCTTGTGCGAAAGGCCTCGATCGTCAAAGCGAGCGACGACGATGTGGCGCGTTTGCCCGTGGCCGACCCTGAACGTTGGCTGCGCGGGCGTTGCAAGAAGGCTGTCCTCGTGAGGACTCACGGCGAAGGCGGCGCGACCGCGATTGGCGCGTTTGGTGAAGTGCGGGTGGACGCACCATCGGTGACGTGTGTCGACGCGACCGGGGCCGGTGATGCGTTTCTTTCGGGCGTCTTGGCTGCGCTTTTCGCGCTCCGTGCTCACCCGGGTAGCGAACGTTTTTCTAAGGCGGAATCCTGGACAGATGCGCTTCGCGTGGGATGCGTGCTCGGGGCGAAGGCCACGACGGCAGAGGGCGCTGTCACGGCCCTTGAGGATCTCTCCGCGGAAGTTGCACTGCTCAGCGCTCTCGGGCAACGAGACGGGTGATGGACGCGAAGAGCTTCAAAGCCGTTGCCGTACGATCACCGCGCGGCGCAACGGTGACCGAGATCGATTGGGCCGACGGGCACAAGGGGCGTTACCCGCACGAGATCATGCGCGGTTACTGCCCATGCGCCGGATGCCAGGGCCACTCGGGAAACATCGTCTTCGTTCCTCCCGCGGCGCATCAACTCGAGATCGATCGCTTCGACGCGGTCGGTCGTTATGCCCTGCAAATCGTCTGGTTTGATGGCCACGACACGGGGCTCTATTCCTACAAGTACCTCCGCGCGCTTTGCCAGTGCGAAGCGTGCGTTGGCGCATCCCCCGCAGCGAGCCATTCCCCCGTCGACCGAGCGTAACCCGGCACGATGAGCGACGTGAACGAAGCACGCGCGGAGGCTGCCTCGACGGAAGCTCGATCGGGCGCTCGCCAACTCGGCGTTCGCGCCTTCGTCGTTGGTATCGGTACGCTCGTCTCGCGCATCTCGGGGCTTCTCCGCGAGATGATTATGGCTGCACTTTACACGCGTATGGAAACGGACGCGTTTTTCGTTGCGTTTCGAATTCCCAATGGATTGCGCCAGATTCTCGCTGAGGGAGCCATTTCGAGCGCGGTCGTCCCGGTGCTTTCGGGCACGCTCGCGACGGACGGCGAAGCGGCTGCGAAAGAGTTCTTCGCGCGCATGCGCGGCATGTCGCTCCTCGTTCTTGGCATCGTCAGTCTCGCGGGCGTGATTGGCGCCGAGCCGTTGACAGAGCTCTTTGCGGCGGGTCATCACGCTGAACCGGGCCGCTTCGAACTCACGGTGTCGATGACCCGATGGCTCTTCCCATACATCTTCTTCATGGGGAGCTCGGCGCTTGGGGCGGCGGCGTTGCAGTCGCATCACGAATTTGCCCTGGTTTCGCTCGCTCCGGTCCTTCTCAACGTCGCGATGGTCGCCTTCGCTCTCGCCGGCCTGACCCTCGCGTCGCCG
>CAIQDA010000431.1 GCA_903870415.1 uncultured delta proteobacterium | reverse complement strand
CGTCGTCGCGCCATTCATCGGACGCTGGCCGAGCGCGGAGCTCAGTCCGAGTCGCTGCTCGCACGCGGAGCGCTTGCGCGATTCTTGCTCGAGGCGGGGGACTTCGAGGAGGCGGGTCAGGCGTTCCTTGCGAGCGCGCAAACCCTGGAAGAACGCGGAGAAGTACGCGGTGCTCTTCGTGAACTCGAACGCGGGCTCGAACTTGCGAACGCGCCACTTGCGGGCGTCACGTGGCTCGATCACATTCGCCAATACGAGCGACTCACGCGCCGGGTCCGGGCCTCCTCCCTCGGAGGCGATCGGCTCGAAACCATTGAGGCCGAACTTTCGCGACGGGCGCCGAGCGACGCGGTGCATGCGCGGACGCTGCTTGGTCGCGCGCTTTCCTCCGCGAACCGTTTCGTCGAGGCCGCGGAGTTTTTTTCACGGGCGCGCGAGGTCCTCGGGTCCGACGATCCGGCGCGGTTTCGCTTGGACGTCGCGGAAGCCGAGTCGGAGCTTCGGCGTGGAGATTTTCACGCGGCGCTCAAGTGCCTCGTTCGCGTCGAGCCCGTCGAAGCGCACTTCCCGGACGTCGACGAGGCCCACGGAATTCTTTGCATGATCGCGACCGCTCGGGCGGGCGAGGGTGACGACGACGGCGCCACGCTGCTGCTCGATCGCGCGGCGCTGCTTTTGCCTGACGCGCGAGCGGCGCGCGCTGACCGGGCCCGCACCACGTGTTTCGTCGCGTTCCTCGGCCGCTCCTACGACGTGGCCTATGCAACCATCGCGGCCTTGCTCGAAGGCATTCGCACGGACGGCCCCTCGTTCGAGCTTGCCGCGGCGCTCCACAACGCAGGCCATTCGCTCCTCAAACTCGACGACCGTGCGCGCGCCCACGGGCTCCTTCGCCACTCGCTCGCCCTCGCGGAAGACGTCGGCTTCGAGCGCCTTGCGACGATCAACCGCGGTCTTCTCGGCTACCTCGATGCGCTCTCAGGCGACCGTCGCGGAGAGTCCGCTTTGCGCGAAGCCATCCGCCGTGCGAACGCATCGGGTTTCGCCATCGATGCACTCGACGGACGCGCGCTCCTCGCTCAGCTCATGGTCGAGCGCGGCGATCGCGGAGGCGCGTGGCGAGAGCTCGAACAAGTGCTCCAGCAGGCTCAAAGCCTTCGCTACGCGCGCGTTCGTTCCGAGGCCCGCGAGCTCCTCGACGGCCTTCGCGCAAAAGCGGGTCCACCGAGCTCGAAGCGCAGTCCGTAGCCGCTTGGCTTCAACGTGCGCTAGGAGCCGCCCATGGCCGACGTTCGTGTTCGTTTCGCTCCTTCGCCCACGGGTTATCTCCACATCGGTGGCGTTCGCACGGCGCTCTTCAATTGGCTGTGGGCGCGAAAGACCGGCGGAAAATTCGTCTTACGAATCGAAGACACCGACCAGGAGCGAAGCACGCCGGAGAGCAAGGCCATCATTCTCGAGTCGCTCCGCTGGCTGGGGCTGACCTGGGACGAGGGCCCCGAAGCGGGTGGCGATCACGGCCCGTACGTTCAGACTGAGCGACTTGCAATCTACAAGCAGTTTGCCGAGCGGCTCATCGCCGATGGAAAAGCGTACCGCTGCACGTGCAGCAAAGAAGAACTCGACGCGGCGCGAGAGGCTCTCAAGGCTCGCGATCCGAAGGCGAACTTCAGGTACCCCGGAACCTGTCG
The DNA here is from genome assembly GCA_903870415.1 of uncultured delta proteobacterium. Lineage (GTDB taxonomy): Bacteria > Myxococcota_A > Polyangia > Polyangiales > Polyangiaceae > CAIQDA01. Next base: position 8,789 of record CAIQDA010000431.1, on the reverse strand, counting down.
TGACAAGAGCCACGCGGCGGATTCACGTCATGTCGTGCGCTTCAAAGTTCCGACCGAGGGTGCTGTGACCTACGTCGACAAGGTGTTTGGCGAAGTCCGCACACCGAACGGCGCTCAGCAAGACTTCGTGCTTCTGCGCACCGACGGCGTGCCGCTCTACAACTTTGGGGCCGTCGTCGACGATACGACGATGGGGATCACGCTCGTCGCCCGCGGTCGCGATCACATGGTCAACACGCCGCCGCAGATCCTCATCTACGAAGCTCTCGGTGCCCCGGTGCCCGAGTTCGCTCACCTGCCCATGATGCTCGCGCCTTCAGGCGAAAAACTGAGCAAGCGTCACGGAGCGGTGTCGGTGACGGAGTACCGCGAGAAGGGTTACACGCCGGAGGGGGTTCTCAATTACCTCGTGCGCTTCGGCTGGTCGTGCGGCGATCGCGAGATCTTCTCCATGGCCGAACTCATCGAGGCGTTCACGTGGGAGACGTGCGGACGCGGCGACGGAAAGTTCGACGCGAAGAAGTTTCTCGCCGTGAACCACGAACACATGAAGCAGGAGAGTCTGCAGACTGCACAGACCTATGCTGAGCGTTCGAAGCCGTTTCTTCTCGCGCGCGGGCTCGTGCTTCCTGCGAGTGACGACATGCTCGTCGCGGCCCTGAAGACCGTTCGTGATCGAAGTCGAACGTTTCTCGAGGCGGCCGAAGGTGCCGATTTCTACTTCCGCGCAGAGCCCGTCATCGACGAAGCGGCGGCGCTGAAGTTCTTGGTTCCCGCGGTGGCCGACAAGCTTACGGCGTTCGCGAACGCGCTAACGGGCGCGAGCGCGTGGGATGAGAAGACCCTGGAGGCGGCCGTGCATGCGTGGCTCGAAGCTGAGAATCTGCACATCAAAGAGGTCGCTCAGGCGGCCCGTGTTGCGCTCACCGGTCGCAGCGCGAGCCCGGGTCTCTTCGAGGTTCTCGCGGTTCTCGGACGCGATGTGAGCCTCGCGCGACTCGAGCGTGGGCGTGAACGGGCAGCCGCAGGCTCTGTTTCCTAAGCCCGTCCATGAACGTCACCGCGTGGCTTGAGCGTTGGCGGCCGTTGCTGCCCATCCCGGTGCTGCTCGTCGTGGGCCCGTGCCTGTGGCTCATGTTTCGCCGCACCTGGTACGAACTCGACCTCGCGGCGCATCGAACGCGTGGCGATCATCTGCGGGAGGGGCGAGTGGATCCGCGCCCGATGGTGAGCCTCATCATCGCCGCGCTCATTCTCACGCTGCAGGAGTATTACGGCGGACGGTCGATGTATGACCGAAACATACGTCCGTGGCTCGGGGACTACGCTGCGGCGCATGGGTGGCGCGACCGCCTCATGCTTTTCGACGAGCTCGCCGGTTTCTACTGGTGGGCGGGAACGCGCATCTTCGGGTATTTGCTGCCGTTCGTTCTTTGGAAGATCGTTTTCCCGCGCGACTCGATCCTCGACCTCGGGCTTCGGACGAAGGGCTTCTTCAAGCACCTTTGGATCTACGGGTCGTTCTTGGCCGTGATGCTCCCGCTGCTCGTCCTCATGAGCCACCAGTCGGACTTCGGCTCGTATTACCCGTTCTATCGGCAGGCCTCGCGAAGCTGGCTCGACTTCCTGGCGTGGGAGTTCATCTACTTCTTTCAGTTCTTCGCGCTCGAGTGCTTCTTCCGCGGGTGGTGGCTTGGCGCGCTACGGAGCTCCATGGGGTCCGCGGCCATCTTCGCGATGAGCGTGCCGTACTGCATGATTCATTACGGAAAGCCGTTTCTCGAGGCGAACGGGGCCATCGTCGCAGGCATCGCGCTCGGGTCTCTCGCGATGCGAACCAAGAGCATTTACTCAGGTTTTCTCGTGCACATCACCGTGGCCGCAATCATGGACTGGACCTCGCTCGCGTCTCGGCACGCGCTACCGACCGAGTGGTTGCCACCGGGTTTCCGTCCCTGACGAAAACGAGACAGCTCCTGGATAGAGGCTGTCTCACGTATGCGCCGCGGCAGTGCGCCGTATGCGTGCAAGCTAGAGGAACAGAAGCGCTCCAGAAGGACGCGCGGCGATGTCGGCCTCGAGCGGAATCGGGAGCACTTCTTCAAAGTGATCGAGCGTGAGCTCCAGAAGAAAAGTTCCGCCGGCCGCGTCAAATTCGATGCCCATCGCGGGCTGCCCGGCCCGGTAACGATGGAGAAACTCGTCGTGCGTCATGCACGTCGGCGTGCCGCAATGCGGTAGGACGCCATGGCCCGCGGACCACTCTTTGTAACGCCCGTAGAGCCGATTGAGCAGCTCGGCGGCGACGTCGCGAAGGGCGTCGAGATCCGGCGTGCCCGCATCGGGCAACATCGCCTTGTAAAGGTTCTCGACCGCGACGAGGTCGGCGGAAATCGCCAAGCGACCGGAGCTTGTCGCCGAGGCAAACGGCACGACGGCGTGCACGGGCCCCTTCGCGCGCGACGAGGCTTTGACGTAAAGATCCGTGATCTCCGCGTCCATTCCAAATGTGCTTCGGAAGGTCTCCTCGATGCTCTGCGTGAGCGACTCGATGAGGGACGGCGGGTACCAAGCCACGCGAAGACGTGCCGCCGCCACCGCCGCCACCGCCGCCACGTCGAGGGGGCGCATGAGAACGACGTCCGGCGCGATGCGATGGAAGCCCGCAAGCGTAACGTTCCCGGCCGAGACCCAGATGACCGGAACGTCGGACTCGAGGAACTTCGCTTGCGCGATCACCGACCCGCCCACGTGCGTGCCTATCGCGTCGTCCACGATGAGGAGCGACAACTTCGGCACTTCGTCGAAGACATTCGTGACGTCAATCGATTCACCCTGCCCCAGCACCATGATGCCAAAGGCGAGGAGATCTTCAGCCATTCGGCCAATGTCTCCGTCGTTGGGTTCCACGATCGCTGCATAGATGCGAAGAGGGCCGTCCATCATCCACTCGATCTCTAGAAAGAATCCGAACGGGTGGCTCGAGGCGCACCGTCGCTCTTCAGGGGAATGCGGCGCAGTCTTGCATCTTTTTAAGGGGCAGGGCAGCAAACCGGCAGGGTCTCGATTTCGCGCCCTGCAACGATGGAATGCAAGTTCCGTCAACGCAGGGCTTAAGTCCCGCGAGCCGCGTGCCGCATGGACCCTTAGGCCAGGTAGTGGCCGGGTGCCTCTGCCGTGTGGGGCCCAACAATCGACCGCCGAAGCTCTTTCGACCGTCGATTCGATTGCCTAAAGCACGACGTCTAAGTTACCGTCAGTACATCTAAGAGAACGGGACGCATCGCCGTCGCCCACGCGACACGGAGAGCCACGGCGGCGAAGGAAAGACGCACATCCCCCAAGCGTCGGTCCATGCGTGAGGAGAACAGGTCATGGCGAAGAAGGTGCTCATTGTCGACGACTCAGCCACGATGCGGCAGCAGCTGCGGCTTCTCCTTGAAAGCGATGGCTTCGAGGTAGCTGAGGCCGAAGACGGTCTGAAGGGCTTCGCTACGGCGCGCGCCGGAAACTTCGACTTGCTGATTGTCGACGTGAATATGCCGCGTATGAACGGTCTCACGGCGGTCGCGGCGATTCGAAAGATCCCCCACTACGCGAAGACCCCAATCTTCATCCTGACGACGGAATCGACGTCCGGCGTCATCGAACAGGGAAAGCGCGCCGGCGCCACCGCTTGGATCGTGAAGCCCTACGAGCCGAAGAGTCTCCTCGAGGGAATCAACAAGGTCCTCGGCCAGTGACGGCGGGCCGACGCCGGCATTGAAGCGCGAGGTCCTCTATGTCTACTGATTCCAATTACGTGGTCCTCATCGAGCCGCCCGACGGGCAGCTCGGAACCAATCTCACCCCTCGATTGCAGACGCTCGGCCTTCCGGTCGCGCTCTTCTCGTCAATCGAAGAGGCGGAGAGTTTTCTTCAGGGCGGTCAGCTGATCGCCCTTGTCGGAGTCGACGACGCGCTTGGCGTCGAAGGCGCCGCGTCGTTGCTCGTGAACGTGCGCGCGACGTTGCCGGGCGTGCCCGTCATTTGGATCACGCGCGATGACCCTGCGTCACTCGCGTTCCAAGACGACGTTCCCGACAAGGTGCTTGCGCACCGAGCCCCGGTGGTCGACGTCATCCGCAATGCGGACGAGCTTCTCCTGCGGTTTTTCTACCCGGACGTCGTCGTGAACGTGCTGCGCGAGTCCATCGTGTCGGTCATGAGTTCGACGTTCAAGACCGAGGGGCAAGTTGTTCGTCTCGGTTTGCGTACGAACCGAAACTTGCTCGCGTATGTAAACGGGCTGCTGCCTTTTGCCGGTCGTCGCACGAGCGGACGTCTCGTCGTGAGCGCGGCAAAAACGTACCTCGGCGAACTTCGCCGGCGCATCGTGCCCGGCCCCACGCCGCCCTCGCTGCACGAGGCCGAAGACCTCGCCGGGGAGATGTGCAACCAAGTTCTTGGTCGCCTCAAAGGGTTCTTTTGGCGCAAGTCCCTGCCCGTGGAGTTCGGCTTGCCGATCATCATCCGCGGTCAGAACTGTGAAGTTCGCTACAAGGCTCCTCACCCCTCAATCGTGTTCGACTTCCAAGAAGCGATGGGGACGGTCCACTTCGAGTTTTGCTTCGACCTGTTCGACGCCAAAGAACTCGAGTCGGCCGACGTTGAGACGGTCGCTCCGGCCGGCTCGCTGCTGTTTCTCTGAGAGAGCGGGAGCGTCGAGCGAGGCGCCCGTTTGGCGTCGCTTAGGGAACGCGAAGTTTGCTTGCGGGCGAACTGCGTTTAGCATCCACGGCTACGGGCGATCGTCAACGGTCGTCCTGCCCTACGCGTGAGGAACCTTGTGAACCCGTATCTGGAGCGCTTCGACAAGCTGGCCAACCGGCTTAAGGCCTTGGTGCTTGCTGCCCTTGTGGTGCTCGGTGCCATTGCCATTTGCGGAGTCTGGGCCACGCGTCTTTCGGGCGCGCGCCGGAACTACGACGCAGCGATCGACGGGGAAATCGCTCGGGAACAGGCGATGCGCGACGCGGCTCGCATCTTCCTCGACCAGGGCACCATTTTTCGTTCGATGCTCCTCGCCGGACCGAAGGCTGCAGACTACACGGAACGCAAAGGCGAGCTCTTCCGCCGCCTCACCGACCTCGACACGACGTACAACACGCTCGGACGAACCTCGGTGGTTCCCGCCGAGAAGAAGGCGATCGACGCGTTTCTCGATTCGTTTGGCCGACTCCGCGTCGACTACGATTCGGCGATCACGGAGTTCGAGGGTGGAGCTCCGGCGAGCGAATCCGCTTTGCGAATGCGTGCACGCGACGAGGCGGCTCGTGAATTCTTGAACGGAACCGTGGAAGCTTCTCGCAACATCGTCGACGAGAAGCGTGCGGCGCTGAGGCGCGGCGATGGCGCGGGTCCCCTCGTGCCCGTTCTTGTGAGCTTCTTCGTGTTCGCGATCTTCGCCGCTGCGGGCAATTACACAGTCGTTTCGATGCTCAAGCCGCGTCCGCCGTCGGAGGAGGAGCTTGCGGCCATCAAGGACAAAGAAGAGTCCGAGCAGTTCACGCAGATGATGGGTGAACTCGGCGACTTCTCGATGGCCGAGGGTTGGTGGGGCGATTACGTGCGCGAGGCTACGGAAGGTGCCCAGGGACTTTCCCGCGGTGAAACCACGAGCAGCTACTTTGCCCGCAGCGAGCGCGACGAGCTCGGCGCCTCGATTGTCATTTGCACGAACAACATTCGCGCACTCTCCGAGGACGTCGGTTCGCTGTCGGATCCGCGCCGCCTCGCGAGCGGAGACTTGTTCGTCACGGCTTCGGAGGCCGAGGGCGCGTGGGGCGAAATTGCTCGCCAAATCAAGACGTTCGCGGAGGAATCGCGCGCGCCTTTCGCGTCGATGGCCCACGTGCTCAACCGCGTCTCGCATCGCGACTTGTCGGTCCGCCTGCACGATGAGTTCGGCGAGTCGTTCGAAGAGATTCGTCACGCGCTCAACAGCTCGATTGGGATCCTTGACGAGACCATCGGCACGGTGAGCGAAGTAGCGGCTCACATCGCGGCCGAGAGCGAAGCGGTGAAGAGCGAAGCGGACGCCGTGGCCCGTGACGCCGCGGAGATGAGCGACGACCTCGCGACCATCACGAAGCGCCTCCGCGAAGTGGCGCAGAAGTCCCGCGACAACGCAGCGAACGCGGACCAAGCCATTGTCCTCGCCGAGAAGGCTGCGGAGATGGCGTCGAGCGGCACGCACAACATGCAGCGGTTGTCGGGCGCGATCGATCGCATCAAGAATTCCGCAGCGTCGACCGCGACCATCGTTCGCACCATCGACGAGATTGCCTTCCAGACGAACCTTCTCGCCCTGAACGCCGCAGTCGAGGCCGCGCGCGCCGGCGACGCCGGACGCGGATTCGCAGTCGTTGCAGAGGAAGTGCGAAGCCTCGCGATGCGCAGCGCGAAGGCCGCGAAGGACACGGAGGCGCTCATCGCCGAGTCCTTGCGCAACACCGAAGAAGTCGTCGAGATGAACAAGAAAGTTCTCTCCGACCTCGACGAGATCAACATGCAAGCCGAGCTTGTCGTCGAGTCGATGAAAGAGATCGCCGAGGGCTCGAACAACCAGCGGGCGGCCACCGAGCAGATTTCGAAAGAGGTCGCTCAGGTCACGGAGCTCACGCATCACACCGCCGCACGCAGCCACGAGGTCGCGACGATCTCCAATTCGCTGCACGGGCAGGCCGACTCGCTCCTTGATCTCGCGGGACGTTTTTCGACCGGCGAGCAACCTCCGTCGTCGGGGCGGGACGAGGGCCATCATGGGTCCGGCGACTTGGGTCCGGGCGCGACGGTCATGTTTTCCCGTGACGAGCCTGCGGCGAAAGTCGCTCAGGTCGCTCAGGTCCCTCAGCACGTGGCGGCCGCGGACGACTTCTTCGCGGGCATGGGCGCGGAGCCGGACGCAGGCCCTCCTCCTCTGCACGACGACTTCGACGCAGCCGAAACGAACGAGGCGGACGCTGCGGGCGCGGGCGACATGGACTCGTGGGACGATCCTTCCTCGCTTGGCATCGAGCAGCTCGCGAGCGGCCCGACGCCACCGGCTGAAGAAGGTGGCGTCGATGACTCGGTCATCGAGTCCATCATGAACGACGACTGAACGCAGACGGGCCCTGGTGTTCGAGCGCCAGAGCCCGAGTTAGCTCGCGTCTAGAGCGCGTATTACGGCTTATGCGTGAGTGACTGTGCGAGGCCCGTCAGGCGCGTCTTTCGTGCTGCGTCGTCCAGTGTCGCGTCGGACGCGAACGGCTCGGTGCCAACGCCCAAGATGGTCGATCCCATGCGCGCCACCACGTAGGACGATCCGCCGGCGCCTTGACCGCCGTTGAGCTCGACCGACACGGCCTCGTCGCCGATGCCGCTTTCGGGTTTCGCCTTCGGACGTGTCTTGAACAGGCGCATGTCGGCCTTCGCGTCGTTTGCGTCCGTACGCGCGATGGCGAACATGCGAAAGCGCTTGGCCCCGTCGCGGTAGAAGCCTTCGGCAACGGGACCGAGGTGCGGGATGCGGAATCCGTCTGTCGGAAAGAAGTTCACGCCACCGGGGACGAGGGAACCGACGGGGAGCGCGGAAACCGAGGGGATTGGCGTGGCGTCCGCCGGCAGGTTCGCTCCAATGGCTTTTCCGAGTGGCGCGAGGAGCGCGTCGGCGGCGGCCTTGAACGCGTCTTGCGTCAGCGTGCCGTCGTCGTTCGTATACGTGAGCTCGACAAGGTACGACCCTTTCCATACGTAGCCGCGGCCCGTCCCGAGGCCTGATCGCTCGCCGGCTCCGAAGCTTTTCGGTGCCTGCGCATCGGATGGATCGCTCTCGCCGACGACGCGCTTCGTGAACATGCCGAGGGCCCCCGCGCTCGTCGCAAACTGATTCACGTAGACTTCAACCGTCCCCTGTTTGCCCAGGTTTTCCACGTAGCGAACGCCGACGACGCGCTTGACGCCGAAACCGCGATACACCTCACATTCCCCGTCGAACGCCGTGGTGCAGAGCTCCTCGAGGGTGCTCTTGGCCCGTTCGCCGAAGGTCCGCGTGTCGCCCTTTGGGTCCAAACACGCGCCCGGCACGACCGCTGGAAAGAACGCGGCACTCATGGGGTCGTCGACCGCACCGGGCGTCGCGCACGCGTCGACACCGGGCGTGACCTCGGACTCTGGAGGCGCGAGCGACACAACCTCTTTCGGTTCGGACTTCTTGCAGCCCATTGCAAAGGACGCGGCCGCGAGGGCGAAAACAACGACGAGCGGCGAGCGCGAAAGACGGACCATGACCCCTTCGCTACACGAGGACTCGCCGGGAGGGGAGGTGCGAGGCCCCGCAAAAAGGTCAAGTCGCAGCGGGGGGCACATCGCAAAGAGTTCAAGGTCCGGTGGTGATTCGGCTCAAAATGCAAGGAAAGCAAGCGATCGAGAAGTTCCGCCGCGGGAACGTCCTTTGCTAGTGTGCGAGTCATGCGATCGCGCCGCGCCTTCTCGCTCATCGAGCTCATGGTCGTCGTGGCCCTGGTCGGAATCACGTCCGCGATGGCCGTTCCTTCGTTCGCGGAGCTCATGGCCGACCGGCGCGTGCAGACCGATGCCTCGCAGGTGGCGTCGTTGTTGCGCGAAGCCCGTGCGCGCGCGATGGCCCGCGGGTCGGCGGTCCTTGTGGCGTTCACCGGTGGCGCGTCGTCGGGCGGTCTCTTCAGTGTCTACGAGTCGGTGACGTCGATGCCGGGCATCGTTTCGGCGGTGAATCGCGTGCCGCT
>CAIQDA010000430.1 GCA_903870415.1 uncultured delta proteobacterium | reverse complement strand
TCGCCGTCGACCTCGTGAAGGCTTCCGCACGCGGCGCACGTCACCCGGCGCGTCGCATCGGGAACGTGCAGGCGAATGGGACCGCCGCAGTTTCCACACGACACCGACGCCGTCTTGACCTCGCGAGCCGCGCGGCGACCGGGACGCACGTCGATGCCCAGCTCCGACAGCTGAACCTGTCGTCCGACGAAGAGCATCGGAGGCTCGGAGGCGAAGTCGATGGTGGCCACAAAGCCGCCGTCCGCGACAAGGTCCGCAAAGGGCTCCGGCGTGTCGAAAGACGGCACGAACGGTACCTCACCCTCCGAGGCCAGAGCGGTCTTCGTGGAACGCTCTGTGACCGTGAAGACGTGCCCCGCAAGCGTGAGCGCCGTCCCCACCGCGAGGGTCTCCCAGCGCAAACCCGCGAGCGCATCACCGCCATCGTGCGCTTCTTGAAACGAGAAGACGCCTTGCGCCTCGGCGAGCCAGCCGATGGTTCCGTCTTCCATCGCGGCGTACCATTCGCTCCAGCGTCCGCCCTTCGGATGCGCGAGAACCACACGCCCCATGAGCGTGAACGAGACGTCGCAGTAACGGCCCTTGCGGAAGGGCTCAAGGCCCGACTCGCTCGCCACCACGTCGGAGTGCTTACCGAGGTCTTCGAGGCCCCGGTCGTTGCGCGCCACCGTCGCGCCGCAATACGTGCAGGTTGCAACAAATGCCGTGGCGAAGCGAAACTCAACGTTGCCTGCGCACGATGGGCACTGACCGAGGGCGCTCATGGCACTTCGTCACGATCAACGATGCGAACATGTACACTGCAAGCACCGAGTGCGCGCGCAACGGCCTCGGACCAAGGAAACGGCGCAGCACCCCGGCAACTATGCAGGTCGATGGTCAGCGAGGAGGCCTCGGGAAACGAGTGCAGCGCCAAGTGCGACTCAGAGAGCAGCCACAGGCCCGTGTGCCCGCCGTAAGCGCCGTCGCGGGCCGGGAATGCATGCCAAAGGGGCTCACCGAGTGTCGTCAAACCGAGCGCCGCAATCACCTCGTCACCAAGCGCTCGAAGCCGCGGCCCGTCTGCGAGTGCCTCCGGCGAGGCGCCTCGAACCTCCACGACTTGGAGCGTGCCCAGCGTGCTCAGCGTGCCCAGCGTTGCCACCTCGATGCCCTCACTCCCGCTCGATGCGCACGACGCGCTGGCCTTCTCCTACGACAATTGGACTCTCGAGGGCGCGGAAAAGGAAACTCTTCGCCCAGCGTGCGGCCTCGACGATCGCTGCATTCGACGCGTCGGGAACAAGCGCCAAGCGGCCCGCGAGAAGCGAGGCGAGCGTGCATCCCGTTCCGTGCACGTCCGCCACGTCGAGACGCGGTGCTGCGAGCACATGCGTCGCGTCATCGAAGACCAGGACGTCCGACGCGTCCGCCGTCGCCCAGTGACCCGCCTTCGCGTAAACCGCACGCGCACCCTTGGCGATGAGAGCGCGAGCCGCGAGCGTCGCGCTGGCCCCGTCGGACGCCGCAAAGCCGGTCAATGCCTCAAGTTCCGGGCCGTTGGCGCACACGATGACGCCGCGCGGGATGATGCGATCGCGAAGAATGGCACGGGCCTCCTCGCTCGCAAGCGGCCGGCCAACACCGTCGTCGAGGGTGACGCTCGCAACCGCGACCGGGTCGACGACCACGGGACATGTGCATTCTGCAATGAAGTCTGCGACGACCTGCGCCACCGCCCCGGACCCCAGCGCACCGACTTTGACGACCGCGGGATTTTGCGTCGCCATGAGGTGGTCCAATTGCGCACGCACAAACTTTGGGGAAATCGGCTCAACGTCGCGGCAACCGGCCGTCGACTGAACGGTGAGCGCGGTGGCGATGATCGCCGGATGCGCACCCGCCGCTGCAATGGCGCGCGCGTCCATCACGATGCCAGCGCCTCCGCTCGGGTCGAGGCCCCCCAGCGCGAGAACCACCGGGCGACTCCGCGCCACGCGCCAACGAACACTGGGACGATCGCTCTCGCTCATGGGGAGTGCGCTCATGGTGCGCCATTCGTCGGAACTTCGGTCGAAAAAGCGGAGGCGCCGCATCGAATCGTCGGCTGGTATTTCGCGAACCAGTCGACGTATGCTTTCGGCGGTGCGCCAGCGACGATCGCTTCCTGCGCTCGCAACGCTTTCGCGCATGCTGCTAGCGTGCAGGGTTCATGGTCGCTTTCTTTGAACTCCGCGATGCGTCTCTGCCGAACGGCGTGGCCACAAGCGGCCCGTCCGCGCGCGTGGTTATCGTCGATGGAAGCGAGGAACTCGCCCGTTGGCTCCTCGCGCTTGCCACGCCGCCGCCTGGCGTTCTTTTCCTGCGTGGACGCGATGTGAGCGCGCGTCACGATGTGCGGGTCACGTGCGCGGTGGGCGCGGGCTACTTGCCGGGCGCGGCGGACATCACCCTCGCCGAGTGGGTCATCCGCGCGGCACACGCCGCCGATCGTCCGACCTTCACGATCGACGACGCCCACGCCGTGCTCGCGGACCTTGGGCTTCTGTTTCTTGCGCGCACCGCTCTTGCGTTCATTCCTGCGGACGTGCGTCCTCGCGCATCACTCGCGGCGGGCCTCGCGAGCAACCGGCCTATTCTTGTGGCCGACGCCACGACCGGCTTCGCAAAGATGGACAGCGACGCCGTCGAAGCCAAGGCCTGGGAGCGTTGGTGCGCGGGCCGTGACGTCGTGCTGTTCGTTCCGCCGTCCGCGGCTCGCGGGCCGTTTCTCGCGGCCGGGTGGGTCGTCGTGGGTGAGGTCTCCGCCGAATCGAGCGGGCTCGGTGAGTCCTGGCGTCTCGATACAAGCGCGGCGTCGCCGTTTCTTTTGGACAGTCTCCGAGCGGCCGGGTTCAGGTGCCTCGTGGTCGACGGGCTTGTGTACGTGCGGCGAAATGCTGCCGGCGAGCCCACCATCGCGTCCATCGCCGCAACGTTGCGGACGCATTCGATTCGCCTTCGGGAGGCCGTCTCGACACCCACGCCGCCGGGCCCGTGGACGACCTTGGACGACTGAACCGTTCCGTGCGATCATCGTGGGGCGAACATGGACCTAGGTGAGCTACGCATTGAGATCCGCGACATCGTCGAAGGGCCCCTCGTTCGCGTCGACTGGCGCGGCAAAGGCAATGCGCTTCAGCCGACCATCGCGCTTGCGCCCGTCTTCGACGACGTTCTCGCGCGCGCACGCGTCACGAGTGCCACCGTCGACATGCACTTTGAAGAGCTTGAGTTCTTCAACTCGGCGACCATCACCGCGGTGCTGCACTTCATTCGCCGGGCCCGCGCCGAGCGGCGCACCGTCGTCTTGAACTACCACGGTGGCCTGCGCTGGCAGCGTTACTGTTTCGATGCGCTCGCGGCGTTCGAGAAGGACGACGGCCTTGTGCGCATTCGTGCCCTCGACGTCCCCGCGACTGCGTCTCCATGATCCACCTCGAACTCTCCGTGGCGCCCGTGTGGAGCCGCGTGACGAACGTTCGCGAGAGCGTCGTGCACGGAGCCTCCGCCATCGGTGTCGCTGACGACATGGCGTACACGCTCGGTCTCGTGGCAAGCGAGCTCGTCGAGAACGCGATCAAGTATGGGCAATTTCGCGATGGCGGCCCGGTGCAGCTCGTCGTCCGCATGGATGCCGGCGTCGCCCGCGTGGTGGTCACCAACCCGCTCGACCCTTCGTCCGACCACCCGACACGGCTCCGCGCGGCCCTCGCCCGAGTCACCTCCGCGGCGTCTGCGCGCGACGCCTACGTGAGCCGCGTTTCCGAACTGCTCGACGAACCGGGCGCCTCCGCCGCGCACTCCGCCCTCGAGAGCGGGCTCGGCATCTTGCGTGTGGCCCACGAGGCCGAGAGCACCGTGAGCGTTCGCTTCCTCGACGAACGCTCGGTCGAGGTCACCGCGTCGATGCGCTGGACGGACAACGATGGGGACCTCGTCGCCTAACCGAACCCCGAGCGCCGACTTTCTCGCGAGGCTCGGGGTGTCGAACGCGGAAGAGCGTCTGGCCGATCGCTGGACGTCGCCCGATGCGCTCGAACCTCACGTCGACGCGGCGGACACCATTGAAGGCGTCTTGGCGTCGCTGGGTCACGAGCAACGCGCGCTCACGGCGATGGGGCCGCTCGGGCGTGCCGCCATGCTTCACGGCGTTGCGCGGGGGCTCCGAGAAGGTCGCCGCGACTTCGCGCTTCTCATTGCGCGCGAGGCCGGAAAGCCCCTTCGCCTCGCGGAGGCCGAGGTCGATCGCGCCGCGGTCACCTTCGATCTCGCCGCCGAGGAAACGCTGCGAGACGATGGAACCACGCTCGCGCTCGAACGCGTTGCGGTCCATGCCTCTCTTCGCGGCGAGGTGCGCCGGGTTGCCCGCGGGCCGGTGCTCGCCATCACGCCGTTCAACTTTCCGCTGAACCTCGTCGCACACAAAGTCGCGCCCGCCCTCGCGCTCGGCATGCCTGTCGTCGTGAAGCCGTCGCCCCACACGCCACTCACCGCACATGCGCTCGCAAGCCTCGTCTCCGCGCACGCCGGAGGCGCTCGACCCATGCGCGTCGTGGAAGCAGACCTTGCCGCCACGCTGGCCCTCGTCGACGACGCACGCGTGCCCGTGGTCTCGTTCACCGGAAGCGCCGCGGCGGGCTGGTCGCTCAAAGCACGCGCGCCCAAAAAGCGCGTCTTGCTCGAGCTTGGCGGGAACGCGCCTGCTGTCATCGGCGACGACGTCACCGTGACCGCCGCCCTTGGGCAAGCGCTCGCCGCAAGTGCATTCGGGTACGCAGGCCAAGTGTGCATCAGCTTGCAGCGCCTCATCACGCTTCCCTCCACGCATGCCGCGATCGTCGACGCCGTCACCGAGGCTGCGCGCGCTCTGGTGATTGAAGATCCTTGCACCGCAACGTCACTCCTCGGGCCGCTCGTGACGACCGCCGCCGCCACGCGCGTCGAGAACGCGCTCGACGCCGCAACCCGCGCCGGTGCTGACTTTTCCCTACGGGCGCAACGCACAGGCAACCGCCTCGGTCCGTCGATCGCCATGATTCGCTCGGAGCATCGCGCACTTCCTCTCGTCGCCGAAGAGGTCTTCGGCCCCGTGCTCTGCGTGCAGTCTGCACAGACCTGGGACGAGGCCTTCGCGCTCGCCAATGAGGGCCCATTCGGCTTGCAGGCGTCGGTCTTCACCGACTCATTTTCGCGGGTTCGTGAGGCGTTCGCCAAGCTCGCGTTCGGCGGAATCGTGGTCAACGAGGCTCCGTCCCTGCGCAGCGACGCGCAGCCCTACGGCGGCATGGGCGAGTCCGGCGACGGGCGCGAAGGCGTGCGCTTCGCCATGAACGATTTCACCGATTCCAAAATCCTCCTCTGGCGCGAACCGCCGGCGTAGGAACCTCGGGCCGGCTGGCGTTCTAGGAATATCCACTAACCTTGGAGTTCCCGATGACGACGTTTCGCTCTGGCTGTTCACGTCTTTTCCTCGTCGCTCTTGCCGTGTCGCTCGCGAGCACGACCGTACTTGCGGCGAACGCGACGGACGCGCCTCCGCCGCCGAAGGACGTGCAGCGCTCGCACAACGAAGGTCCCGGCGAGCACCACGGGCAAGGGCGCGGCATTCACCATCTGCTTGAGGGAATCCAGCTGCGTCCCGAGCAACGCGACGCGGTCATGCGGCTGCATCGTGAAGCGATGAACGATCGCGTCGTGGTCGAAAACGCCACCAAGCCTTACCGGAACGAACTGGCCAAGGAGCTTCGTGCGGGCTCGTTCGATCGCGTGATTCTCGAGCGGCTCCTCGCCGCGTCTGCGCAAGACCTCGGAACGCTCCCTCCGGTGCATGTGCAAATGCTTGCGAAACTCCACGCGATTCTCGATCCGGCCCAGCGCACTCAGGTCGCCGACAAACTCTCGAAGATGCCTCCGATGATGGGGCCCGGCGAGCATCCCGGTGGTGGCGGCAAGGCCCAGGGTCGCGGTCGTGGCCACGGTCCGAATGGCGAGCACGGGCCAGGCGGGCACGCCTTCTTCCACAAGTTCACCGAAGATCTCGATCTCACCCCGTCGCAGCGCGACGCCATCGCGAAGGCGATCCACGAACGCATGACTACGGAAAAATCTGGCGACGAACACGCCGCGATGCGCGCCGAGATGGAAGCGCGCAGCAAGGACCTCGCCGAGCGGTTCCGCAAAGACACGTTCGTCGTCACCGACGCGGACAAGATGCCCATCTCCATGGCCGCCAAGCACTTGGGCCACCTCGGCGAATTCACGATGGTCGCCGCGCCCATCCTCACGGTGAACCAGCGCCAGAAGCTGGCCGATCACATTGAGCAGGGCCGGCACGACCTCGACGAGCCTTAAGCTTCACTTCAACGAGCACTTTTTCTTCGCGGGGACGGCCTAACGGTCGCTCCCGCTTTTCAATTGTGCTTCGTATGTGTGACGGCTTTCACATCGCATACGCTAACGCGCGCTCGTATGATTACCTAACGGCGCGCATCGCTTCGAGCATCACGTCCGCGTCGACGAATTCGTTGAAGCGCTTCACCTCGTTGCCCGCGGTGTCGATGAGCACGACCGTCGGCAAACCCACGACCCGGTACTTGCCCTTGAGCGCCTCGATACGCGCGTCGTCGTCGTCGGTCGCATCGATCTGAAGTGCCACAAAACGCTGGCCTTCATCCCGCACCTTCGGGTCCGCGAACGTGAACGAGGTGAGCTCTTTGCATGCGGCGCACCACTCGGCACCGAAGTCGATCACGACAGGCTTGTGCTCTTGCTTCGCGAGCGCGAGAGCCTCTTGTTCAGACGTCATCCATGCGAGCGCCGCGGGTGGCACGAGCAGCGCCGCGAGGAGGAACGAGGCCCCGCTGACCGCGAGAGGGAT
>CAIQDA010000429.1 GCA_903870415.1 uncultured delta proteobacterium | reverse complement strand
CGTGCTGTTCGTCGAAGCTTCGAAGATGACCGAAGAGCCAGCTCACGCCGACTCCATGAGCCAAGCTTGCCGCTGAATCGAGAGAGCTCTCGACGTCCCAGCGGTGACGCTGAATGGCGAGCTTGACCTCGTCGTCGTTCGGGCCCTCGTCGGCGAGCTCGGCCATCATCGCGAGGATCGATTCGACCACCGCGCTGGCGCGATCGTGGTGGACCGACGCCGAGAAGTCCATGACGCCATCGTCTTCGAACACCTCGTAGGAGCCGCTGACGTCGTAGCAAAGACCGCCCTCGTCGCAGAGGCGTCGGTAAAGGCGCGTGGCCATTCCGTCGTCGACGATGCGCGAGAGGACCTCGCGCGCGGGCATGCGCGGGTCGAGCTCACCGAATGCCCGAAAGCTCATCCGCACGTCCGTCTGGCTTGCGGCGTCTCGAACGTGGCGAGAGATCGGTGCAGTTTGCACGGATGGTGCCGCGACGGGCACGGGCGGCGCGTTCGACAATTCGCCGAACGCCTCGGCGAGAACGGCCAGCGCTTCGTGTTCGTTGAGAGCGCCCGTTGCGGTGACGACGATCGATGGAGCGCCGAAGAAGCGCCCGTGATGCTGCTCGAGGTCGGCCACGGTGAAGCGCTCGAGCTCTTTCTGCGAACCGGTGATCGTCATGCCGAGCGGGTGCGTGCCGTAGGTTGCTGCGCGCACGAGATTGTCCGGGTCGACTTGGCGGCCTTGGTCGTCGAGATCTTCGAGAAGTTCCTCGGACACGATGCGCCGTTCGACGTCGATCGACGGAAAGCGAGGCACCGTCAATACGTGGCCAAGGAGCTTGGCTGCCGCGGCGAAGTTCTCCCGAGGAAGGTCGAGTTCGAACACCGCGTAGTCGACGTGCGTGCACGCCTCGAGGCTCGCGCCGAGGCGCTCGAACGCCGCGTTCACCGCGTGCGCATCTCGAAGCGTGTCCGTGCCGCGAAAGAGCATGTGCTCAAGAAAGTGCGAGAGACCGTTCTCTCTCCGCGACTCAAACCGCGAGCCCACGCGCACGAAGACCGCGAGGTGCGCGCGTCGAAGTTCGCGTCGAGGGACGACGACCACGCGAAGCCCGTTTGGCAGCGTGCTCGTGACATGAGGACAGCCGAGCGTCATGGGCGCGTCGGCGGAACTCACTCGCCGTCGCCCTCGTCTTGGGCTGCTTCGCCCGCTTTGGTGGTCGGCTCGGCGGCGTACGCGGGGTCGATGGTGATCTCTGCGGTGGAGCGCGCACGTGCTCGCTTCAAGTAGATGGAAATCGCCTCGACGCGCTTGGCTTGTTCGTAGCGCGCGGTGTACGCGGCCTTGTCTTTGACGAACGTCTCGCGCTCGGCGTCTTTGCGTTCGATGAGCTTCACGATCGCGAAGCCGTTGTCGAGCGAAGCCAATTCTTTCAGGACTTCGCCTGGCTTTGCGCTCGCGGCAAATGTCGCGACCTTCGCAGAACCTTCGCTCGTGAGACCGACGAAGGCCTCTTGGCCTGGACCAAACGAAGCCGAGTCGCCGCCGCTTGGACGGTCGTCGTCGGTGCCTGCGGTGCGTGAACCGTCGCCCTCGATGAGGCGCGTGGGGCGGGCCGCGTCGGAGCCTTCGGTCTTCTTGTCGAGCGTGAGATCGCGGACCACCGAAAGGAGTTCGACCTTGCTCGTGAGAGCGGCGTAGGGCGCCACGACCGCCGCAGCAACCTCGGACGCGGCCTTGCCTGCTTCGAGTTCCGCTTGAACGAATGCAGCGAGTTCGCCGGCCTTTGCGCGCAGCTTCGCTCCCACGAAGAGCTCACGCGCGATGGACTTCTTCGCAGCGGCGAGAACGGCGTCG
>CAIQDA010000428.1 GCA_903870415.1 uncultured delta proteobacterium | reverse complement strand
GTCCCGCTGGTCGTCCGTCGTCGATGGGAACGCGAGCCTTCTCGCCTCGGACCGCGCGACCGCCGGTGTCCAGCTTACGTTCTAAAAGGCGGCGGAAAAATGCCCTAACGCCCAAAATATACGGGATACGGCCGAAGGAGTACGCTGAGTATTTGAAGGATGACGGCCGATGACATCGCGCGATGACGCTGGCGGTCATTGCCCACCGGAGCGCCAGCCCAGCGTTGGGTCATCGCGGGGTTGTCTGCGCGGCGCATGACGGGCGATTCACACCACGAACGTTTTGTATTGTGGCGTTCTGTCAAGTAGCGGTCGGTTGAGTCGTCACCACCGTCAAAGCCATGCATCTCGCGTCCCTCACCGCCCTCAAAGGCAAGCGCGTGCTCCTGCTCCAGGGGCCAATGGGACTTTTCTTTTCGCGGTTTGCACGCCTGCTTGAGGCCGAGGGCGCCACGGTGAGCCGGGTCAACTTCAACGGTGGCGATTGGCTTTTTGCGCCCCGCGCGGAGTTTCAGTTTCGCGAGCCGATGGACGCTTGGCCGGCGTACCTGGATACGCTGCTCGCGGAGGGGCGCTTCGATTGGGTGCTGCTCTTCGGCGATTGCCGTCCGATCCATCGCGAGGCCCAACGGGTGGCCGAGGCGCGCGGCGTTCGCGTCGGCGTCTTCGAAGAGGGCTACCTGCGGCCGAACTTCGTGACCTTGGAAGAGGGCGGCGTGAACGCGCGCTCGTCGCTTTCGCGCGACCCCGACGCCTACCGAGATACGTCGCCCGGACCTGTGCCCGAGGCGACCGTGATGGCAAGCGCGTTTGGCCGCATGGCTCTGTTCTCAACCGCGTACTATGTCGCCGCGGCCTGTCTTTCGCCGTGGTTTCCGCATTACCGCCACCATCGCCCGCTGACCATCGCCGAGGCGTGGCCTTGGGTTCGTAGCTGGTTGCGCAAGCTCCACTACCGACGGCGCGAGGCAGGCATCGAAGCGAGGCTCACGGCCGCCGCGTCGAAGCGTTACTTTCTCGTGCCGCTCCAGGTGCACAACGACGCCCAAGTCACGGTCCATTCGTCGTTTGGCAACGTCCAGCGGTTCATCCTCGAGGTGCTGGAGTCGTTCGCTGCACACGGGCCCGGGGACACCGAGCTCGTCTTCAAGCACCACCCGCTCGACCGCGCGTACAACGACTACACCACGTTCATTCGCACGGAATCTGAACGTCTCTCGCTGGTCGACCGAGTCGTGTACATCCACGATCAGCACCTGCCGTCGCTCCTTCATCACGCGCGCGGAGCCGTCGTGATCAACAGCACCGTGGGCCTTCAGGCGCTCGATCACAGCACGCCGCTCAAGGTTTGCGGACATGCGCTCTACGACATGGAGGGTCTGACGTTTCGCGGCTCCCTCGACGCGTTCTGGGCTGCGACGACGACCTTCGAAGTCGATGCGACCTTGCTGCGATCCTTCAAGCGTCAACTCGTGTTGCGCACCCAGCTCGGCGGGAGTTTTTACAGGAAACTACCGTCCGGCGAGGTTCTTGAGGTGATCGGCTCCGCGCGACCGCACGAGCATTCGAGCGTGCCCGAAGCCGCGGCCGCCGAATAGGGCGAGCGTCGTCAACGCGCTTGTCGGGGCCGCTGTGGCTCTCGCGTCGGAAGCTGCACATTGCACACATCGAGGCGATCGAGCGCTTCGACGAAGAACGGCTCACGACGGCTTCGACGTGCCCCGAGGTATGCGGCAAACGTGGCCGTATCGGTGCGAAGCCGTTCGAGCCGAGGTCGCGTTTCTGACGGAAATTCACTCGCCAAGCGAACCGTCACGAGAGGCGTTCGCTCGGACGCGTCGCGGTAGAATCCCATCGCGCCGGTGCCGCGAGGAAGGCTGCTCAAGAGGTCCATTCCTGCGACGACGCGGCCCACCATCGTCATGTTTCGATCAAGGTGTCGCGGGGCCTGACCGATGACCACGTACAGCTCGGCTCCGTTGCTCGTGTCGGGCGATTCATTGCGGCCTGCACCCACCATCGCGTAGCAGTGCGGCAGCCATCGCTCGTGCTTGGCTTGGTCTTGTGCAGCAGGAAAACCCAGTGAAAACCCTGTCTCCTGCGCGTACGTGTCCACGTCCACGAGGGGCGTGAACGGCGCGATATCAAGGCGCGCCACAAACTCCGCAGGCAGTTTCGACTTCGCTGACCCGAGGGGCTTGGCGGCGGGCTCATCGGCGTTCGGGTCTCCCCATTGCACGACGTAGTTGTCTTGCGTCCGCACGATGGCGAGCCCGTCGAAGTACCCGTCGTGCGCGAGCTGCACGATGTTTGCCACGTGCATCGGCGCGAACGCCGGAGCAAGCTCGAGGAGAACGCGTCCCTTTGGCAAGGCCATGACGAGAAGGTTCTGCGAAGCAATTTCCTCCCAGTCCGCATCGGTGGCGGCGTCGAGAACTTGGGCCACGGTCCGCGACGCGCTCGCCGGCGAAGGCGACGCCGACGTGCGGGCCTTTGGGCCACAAGCGGCGATCGCGATGGGGAAAATGAGAAGAAGAGGGAGCTGTCGAAACGTCATGGCGATGGTGTTCAGCGCGAGATGGAGGTGAAGCGAGCGAAGTCCTCGTGGGTGCTATCGACCAGCAGCGCGACCGCGCGAGCGAGCTGCCGATGCCGCTTCGAGGTGAGGTCGGTGAGAATCTCGTCCTGCGCGTTTGGTGAGCCCATATGCACGTTTGCGAGCTCGTGGCCCATCGCGTGAAGAAGGCGCTTGTGGTCGTGCTTCCTCGGCAAGTCCGAGAGTTCGATCTTCGAGCAGTGGGGGCTCAAGCGACGAACGACCCAGCCGTCGCGCACGAGCAACGACGGATCATGGGCGCGGACCGAGCGTTGAACGATGTCTGCATAATGCACGGACGTGTCGTTGACCTCTGCGAGAGAACCGCCCGCGAAGCGCCACGCCGAAGGACAGAGTCCCTTGGCTTCGCGTGCCAGCCGTGCCCCTTGCCAGGTGGTGGTCGCGAGAAAACGCTGGCGCCCCAGGCTTCCAAGGCCCGCCACCCGGTGGGCGAAGCGGTATTCGAGGTGCGGTGCAGGCGACGATGCGTCGATAGCCGCGATGACCGCCGGCGGTGGCGCGTGGTCGAGAAGGTCCGCGCGGTCGAGTTTTTTCCAGAAGAGCTCCGGGTCGCGCATGTCTCCTTCGGCGAGCTCGCGAAGCCATCGATGCCGCTCACCGAGCACGAAGGGTTCACCGCCTGCTTCGAGCGACGAGGTGTAACCTGCAACGATCGCCTCCACGATGTCGTCGTTCCCCGTCGCCGCATCGAGCGATTGAAGCGCGAGGGCTGCGCTCGACGCGAGGCGCACCAGGTCCACGGCGTAAGGCATCGGTGCCGCTTCATCGAAGTCGTTGAGGCCCCAGACGAGGCGACCTTCGGCATCGCGCCACGTGCCGAAATTTTCCACGTGGACGTCGCCCACCGCCAGCACCCTCGGCGCGTTGTGAAGGTCGGGGCAGAGGGTCGTGAAACGCTCGGCGAAGCGAAAAAAGGTCGCCCGCATGAACGGAAAAACGCCTTCACGCATGCGCTTTGACTTGGTCGCGAGGTCTTCCTCGACCACCGGAAGTTCCGTGCGAAGCCAGGCGACATACGTGGCGTTGAGGGCGTTGAAATCCACGCGTCGAGCTTACCGGTCGCATCGGGCAGCCGCGAGCCTCGCGCGAAGGCGTCCGCACCCATGCCCGCGCTTCCGAGGGCGTTTGGACGGAAGCATCTTCGCCGCGTTGCGTCGCAGGTGATTTCTCTCGGGGTTCGCTCTATCGTCCGCGCCCGCGTGACCAGCGTATCTGGTTGCGCGGTTGTTGTCCGAACTTGTGCCCGAAGAGGATTGCCCGTGCTCGAAGCCTATCGCACCCACGTCGCTGAGCGTGCCGCCCTTGGAATCCCGGCCCTTCCGCTCACCGCGAAGCAGACCGAAGCGCTCGTTGGGCTCCTTGAGAGCCCGCCCGCCGGTGAAGAGGCGTTTCTCGTTGAGTTGCTCACGTACCGCGTTCCCGCGGGCGTTGACGATGCGGCGAAGGTGAAGGCGGCGTTCCTCGAAAAGGTCGCGAAGGGCACCGTCGCGTGCGCCCTCGTTTCGCCTGCGCACGCCACCAAGCTCCTCGGCACCATGCTCGGCGGCTTCAACGTGAAGCCCCTCATCGAGCTGCTCGCGGACCCGGCGGTCGCCACCGTTGCGGCCGAGGCGCTCAAGCACACGCTGCTCGTGTTCGATTATTTCCACGACGTGAAGGCGCTCGCGGACGCAGGCAACGCGCACGCGAAGTCGGTCATGCAGAGCTGGGCCGACGCCGAGTGGTTCACCTCGAAGCCCGAGGTTCCCGCGTCGCTGAAGGTCACGGTTTTCAAGGTCACCGGCGAGACGAACACCGACGACCTTTCGCCGGCGCCCGACGCGTGGTCGCGCCCGGACATTCCGCTTCACGCGGTCGCCATGCTCAAGAATCCGCGCGAAGGCATCGAGCCGGACGAAACCGGCAACCGCGGACCGATGAAGCAGCTCGAGGCTCTCAAGGCCAAGGGGCACCCGGTCGCTTACGTGGGCGACGTCGTGGGCACGGGCTCTTCGCGCAAGAGCGCCACGAACTCGGTGCTTTGGTGGACCGGTGACGACATCCCGTACGTGCCGAACAAGCGCTTCGGTGGCGTGTGTTTGGGCAGCAAAATTGCTCCGATCTTCTTCAATACGCAAGAAGACGCAGGCGCGCTCCCGATCGAAATCGACGTCACGAAGATGGAGATGGGCGACGTCATCGAGCTGCAGATCGACCACGCCACAGCCCACGTCAAGGCGCTGAAAGACGGCGTAGTGATTGCGGAATCCCCAATCAAGACGCACGTCATCCTCGACGAAGTGCGCGCCGGTGGACGCATTCCGCTCATCATTGGTCGCGCTCTCACGGCCCGCGCCCGCGAGGCATTGAAGCTCGAAGCGTCGACGATCTTCCGCCTTCCGCAGCCTCCTGTGGACAGCGGCAAGGGCTTCACCCTCGCGCAAAAGCTCGTCGGCAAGGCGTGCGGACTCCCCGCGGGGAAGGGCATTCGCCCCGGTACCTACTGCGAGCCGCGCATGACCACCGTGGGTTCGCAAGACACGACGGGCCCGATGACCCGCGACGAACTCAAGGACCTCGCGTGCCTTGGCTTCTCGGCCGACCTCGTCATGCAGTCGTTCTGCCACACGGCGGCGTACCCCAAGCTCGTCGACGTGAAGACGCACCGCACGCTCCCGATGTTCGTCCAAGAGCGCGGCGGCGTGGCCCTGCGCCCCGGCGATGGCATCATCCACTCGTGGCTCAATCGCATGCTTTTGCCTGACACCGTGGGCACCGGCGGCGACTCGCACACGCGCTTTCCGATCGGCATTTCGTTCCCCGCAGGCTCGGGTCTCGTGGCCTTCGCTGCGGCCACCGGCGTCATGCCCCTCGACATGCCCGAGTCGGTTCTCGTGCGCTTCAAAGGCAACCTCGAGGACGCCACGAAGCGCGGCATCACGCTCCGTGACCTCGTGCATGCGATTCCGTATTACGGTATCAAGCAGGGGCTTCTCACGGTCGCCAAGCAGGGAAAGAAGAACATCTTCTCAGGCCGAATCCTCGAGATCGAAGGCCTTCCTGATTTGAAGATCGAGCAGGCGTTCGAGCTGAGCGACGCTTCTGCAGAGCGTTCGGCGGCGGGTTGCACCGTGCGCCTCGGCAAGCCATCCATCGACGAGTATCTCCGCTCGAACATCACGCTGCTCAAGTGGATGATCGCCAGCGGCTACGAAGACAAGCGCTCCATCGGCCGCCGCATCAAGGCGATGGAAGAGTGGATCGCGACCGGCGAGCCCATCGCTCCGGACGCGGACGCCGAGTACACGGCCGTCATCGAGATCAACCTCGACGACGTTACGGAGCCGCTTTTGTGCTGCCCAAACGATCCCGACGACGTCAAGCCGCTCTCCGAAGTGCAGGGCGACAAGATCGACGAGGTCTTCATCGGCTCGTGCATGACGAACATCGGCCACTTCCGCGCGGCGGGAAAAGTGCTCGACGGCAAGACGGACATTCCGACGCGCCTGTGGATCGCTCCGCCCACGAAGATGGACGCGCTCATCCTCACCGAGGAGGGCTACTACGCGATTCTCGGCAAGGCCGGCGCGCGCATGGAGATGCCGGGCTGCTCGCTGTGCATGGGCAACCAGGCGCAGATCAAACGCGGAAGCACGGCGGTTTCCACGTCAACGCGTAACTTTCCGAACCGACTCGGCCTCGACACACGCGTGTATCTTGCAAGTGCCGAGCTCTCGGCCGTGAGCGCGCTTCTCGGTCGTTTGCCAACTGTTGAGGAGTACCGCCAGCAGTTCATCGCGGTGAACGCAAAGGCCGCGGACGTGTACCGCTACATGAACTTCGACCAGATCTCCGAGTTCAAGGAGCTGGCGGACACGGTCACGATCTGATCGTCGTCGCGGTTCACGTGAGCGAGGCCCTGTTCTTCGGAGCGGGGCCTTGTTGCGTGTGGAGGACGTCTACGCTTAAACGCCGCGACGCGTTAAAACTTCTGCCAACAGCAGAACGGAGTGCGTATAATATTTACTCCTTCGCCGAATGTAGGGAAGAAAAAAGCATCGTAGTACCACCGTGATTTCAATGACTTGCCCCATGAGGAGGTGAGTTTCGTTCGCGCGTACACGGTTAGGTCGCGCACAATGCTTGTTGCATTGACAGTTGGTAAGGGGTACGCCGGGCCCATCCGATTCGGCTGGCTTCGGCCATAACGCGCATCCGACCAATTCTCGCTTTCCTTCGCCCGAGCGGGCCGCGACCCTCTCTCTTCACCCTTGGAGTGCCTCGATGGACATCAATCAGATCACGAACGTTCGCCGCTTTGAGAACTTTCCCAAAGACGACATGAATGCCCTCGCGCTGGACATGACCCATGCGGTCTATCCGCACGACGAGATTTACGGCCCCACGTGCAGCCTTGAAGAGTACGTGGACTGCCCCCCGGACGAGGTCTTCAAGTACCTCGCCGACGTGCGCACGCTGGCCGAGTGGACCTACTCGCTGCGCGACATCGAGCACGTGAAGGACGACCTCTACGTCTTCACGGACAAGATCGGCGGCAAGACCAAGTGCTTCACGAAGGTTGAGTCGAACGCCCAAGCGCGCACCGTGGATTTTCACTGCTCGTGGGACCAGGGCGACCACCTTTGGATGATCTACCTGATGCGCGTCATTCCCGCGCAGCTCGTGCTCAACAAGCCGGGCAGCGTCGTGCTTTGGACGAACTGCCACCACCCGTTTTACGACAAGAACCCGCACCCGGAACTCGCGCCCGATGGCCGCAAGGTTTGGGTCGGCGACATGTGGCCCTTCTTCTACGCCGGGCACGACGTCGAGATGAAGAACCTCAAGCACATCTGCGAAGCACGCCACGCGCAGGGCCTTCCGATCGTTCCTGAGGTGATCGCGTGAAAACCGCGATGAGCCTCATCGACACGGCGAGCGCGATGCCCGAGCGTGTGGTGGACAACGCATTTTTCGGCCTGGATCCCACGAAATCAGGCTCGGCAATGTTCAAGGGCACGCGCGAGCGTCGTCACTTGGCGAAGGGTGAAACCGCTGCGTCGCTCATTGAGCGCGGCGCACGCACCCTCGGCGATCGCTTGAACCTGAACTTCGAGACCGACGTCGATCTCATTCTCACGAACGTGAGCTTGCCCGACTCGTGCTTCATGGGCTGCGGCGCTTCGGTGTCGCGTGTGCTCGGCGCGAAGCCCAAGTTCATCCTCGACCTGCACAACTCGGGCTGCGTTTCCTTCGTGTACATGCTCGCGGTGGCGCAGGAGCTCATGGCGTCCGGTGCGGTGAAATCCGCACTTTTGTGCTGCGCGCAAACGGCTGCGGGCCGCGTGTTCGCGCACGAAGAGAACCGTGTTCGTCCCCAGTCGGCGGTCCCCGGCGACGGTTGCGGCGTTGGCTACATCGTCGCGAACGATTCATCGCCGATTCGCGCGGTGGTTCAGCGCTCCTTCGGCGAGTACGCGGATGACATGATCGGCGTGACGGACGACAACGCCGAATACTGGGAGCCCCATCGTCAGGCGCTCCACATCGACTTCACCGAGAGCAAGATCGCCACGGTGGTGTCGCGCGGCAACAAGCTTGTCCCCGAGATGGTGCGCGAAGCCTGCAAATTGGCTGACCTTCCAATCTCGAAGATCGACGTGCTCGTGACGAATCAGCCCAACGTCAACTTCCTCCGCAACTGGCGTGAAGCGCTGCTGCTCCCGGCCGAGAAGCAGGTGCAGACGTTCGAGGAACACGGAAACATGTTTGGGGCTGCTATTCCGGTGTGCATCGAGCGAGGCCGTCAAACGGGCCGCATCAACGCCGGACACACGGTGGCTCTTGGGGGCTTCTCGCACGCGGGCGACTACGCCGCTGCCGCCATTTGGCAGCCGAGCTGAAGGGTTCTGCCATGAAACTTTCCGATGCTTTGGTCCAGGGTTTTCTCAGCCTTGGCGTTCGTCATGTCTTCGGCGTCAGCGGTGCAAACATCGAGCACCTTCACGACGCCATCTTTCGTCTTCAGAGCGACAAGCTCCAGTCCGTGCTCGCGAAAACCGAAACGGGCGCGGCCTTCATGGCCGACGCGCAGGCCCGCGTGCACGGCGTCCTTGGTGTGTGCTGCGCCACGAGCGGCGGCGGTATGATGAACCTCGCGGTGGGCATCGCGGAAAGCTTTCAAGCGTCCGTTCCAGTGCTCGCCATCGTCGGCCAAACGCCCACGAACCTCGACGGACGCGGCGCGTTTCAAGAATCGACTGGAATCGGCCGCACCGTCGACGCGCTCGGCATGTGGCGCGCGATGACGAAATTCGCCGCCCGCATCGAGGACGAAACGCACTTCTGGGCGCTCTTTCGCGATGCGCTCGTCGAGGCCCTTGAAGGTCGCCCCGGTCCTTCGGTGCTGCTCATTCCGCGCGACCTCTTCGATCGCGAAGTGGGCGAGATGCCCGAGTGGTTCCCGCGCTCCGTCGACGAGCTTCGGTCCACGGTGCCTGTTGATGCGCTTGGGTACCACGGCCTCGTCGCCGCGCTTCGCAAGGCAAAGCACCCTGCGCTCCTTGTGGGCCCGGCCGCCGTGTCGAATGCCGGCGTGAGTTTTCTCAAGCGTTTCGCTGAGGCTACGCAAATTCCGGTCTTCACGACGATGGAGGCTGTGTCGTCGTTCCCGCAAGACCACCATCTCTTTGCGGGCATCGTCGGCGCAGCGGGTCACCCGTCGGCGCATGCATTCCTCAACGAAAAAGCCGACACCATTGTGGTCGTTGGTTCGGACCTCGGCGCCATGGTGCGTGGTTCGATCGCCACGGGCCTCGAGCGCGCGAAGACCATCCTCGTCCACGCGGAGCCGAGCGAAGCTGCGCGTGCGCTTCCCGCTCGTCTCGTCGTGCGCGGCGACATCGAAGCGGTGTTCAAGAAGCTGCTCGAGGCGCATCGTACCGAGCATTTTGCCTGGCGTTCCAGCGTTCCCGAACTCACGCGTTTCGCGCCCATGCTCCTTGACGGCGAGCCCGATACGGCAGGCTTGCTTCAGAGCGAAGCCATCGACGTTCTCGATCGCTACCTTCCCGATGGCTCGCACGTGTTCGTCGACGCGGGCAATTGCGCTGCCGCCGCTCTTCACGGCATGACGCTCTCGCGCGTGTCGAGCGCCACCATCGCCCTCGGCATGGGCGGCATGGGCTACTCGGTCGCGGGTGCTATCGGCGCGCAGCTGCTGGCGGCTCCCGGTGAGCGAACCATTGTGATTTGCGGCGACGGAGCGTTCCTCATGCTCGGGCTCGAGGTGCACACGGCGGTCGAGCTCGGTCTTCCGATTCTCTTCGTCGTGTTCAACAACGCGGCCCATGGCATGTGCGTCACGCGCCAAGACCTCATGTTCAACGGCCGCCACGAAGCCACGAGCTACGACCGCGTGTCGATCGCGACGACGGCGCGCGGCCTCGGCCCCTACAACCGCCTCTGGGTTGGGCGTGCCTCAACGCGCGCGGAGATGGCCCGCATGATCGCCCAGTACGAAGCGCAGAGCCCCATGACGGGGGTTCTCGAGCTCGTGCTCGAACGCGAGGAAATGCCGCCGTTTGCCCCATTTCTCAAGCCCGACGCTCCGAAGGTCAGCGTGCGCCCACCGGCGTTTGCGATGCCCGCCGAGTAAGTGCCGCGCGCGTCTGCTACGACCCTCGGGCCCCTTGGAGCCAGAGCCGATGACTGAAGCCACGAATCCGCCACGCGCATCGTCACGGCCTGCGCTCTTT
Source organism: uncultured delta proteobacterium (assembly GCA_903870415.1). GTDB lineage: Bacteria > Myxococcota_A > Polyangia > Polyangiales > Polyangiaceae > CAIQDA01. Next base: position 500 of record CAIQDA010000428.1, on the reverse strand, counting down.
GAAGCCGCGTCTCTCGCGTGGGACACGGAGTCGTTCTTCGCGTCGCAACAAGCGGAGCTCGGCGACCCATTTTATCTGGAGCTTCCAGGGCTTGGCCCCGTGCTCGTGTCGGGGCATCCCGATGCGGCGCGCGAGCTTTTTTCCGCGCCTCCGGACACGTTTGTTCCCCTGCCGCGCAACCCGGTCGAACCGTTGCTCGGGTCCCATTCCATCCTTCTGCTCGCGGGCGAGCGCCACAAGAAGGAGCGCAAGCTCATGGGGTCGCCCTTCAACGGAGACCGCATGCGCGCGTATGGCGAGGTCATGTGCGAGCGTACGCGAGTGGCCATGGCGGCCATCCCGCCGCACAGCGCCTTCGACCTTCAGACGACGATGCAACACATCACCCTGGAGGTGATTCTGCACGCGGTCCTCGGCATGCGCGACGACGCCCGTGGCACCGCGATGCGCGAGGCGATTTCCTCAATGCTCGCGTCGTATGTGCCCGCGCTCCTTGTGGT
>CAIQDA010000427.1 GCA_903870415.1 uncultured delta proteobacterium | reverse complement strand
TCATGGTGAGGTTGTGCGGGAGCGCTTTCTTGGACGGGTATCCGTCGCGTGCGCCGATGACGAGCGCGCAGACGAGGGCCGACGCTCCGGCGGTGGCGTGGACAACCGTGCCGCCCGCGAAGTCGAGGGCGTTCATCTTGAAGAGCCAGCCGCCTGGGTTCCAAACCCAATGCGCCACGGGGACGTAAACGAGCAGCGACCAGAGAACGATGAACGCGCAGTACGCGGTGAACTTCATACGCTCGGCGAACGCTCCGCTGATGAGCGCGGGCGTGATGACCGCAAACATCATTTGGAACGCGACGAAGGCGAGCGTGGGAACTGTTCCGCTGAGCTGCCCGACGGTGCCCTTGAGCGCGAAGAAGTCCATGCCGCCGATGAAGCCGCCCTTCGACGGACCGAAGGCGAGCGTGTAGCCCACGAGGGCCCAGAGGATACTCATGATGGGGATGGCCACCATCGAGTGCATGATCGTGGAGAGTACGTTCTTCCTCCGCACCATCCCGCCGTAGAAGAGGGCGAGGGCTGGTGTCATCAGAAGGACGAGCGCGCAGCTCACGAGGAGCCAGGCCGTGTCACCTGTGTCGAGCTTCGGTTCCATGGTCTGCAGCGTGACCGATGGTCGGTTTCTCGATTGTTTCGGAGAAGTCTCGTTTGACGCTCAGCGTTGAATTCTGCGCGTGGGTTGACGCGAGGAAATACGCAGCGTTTATGAGAGCGGAGACGGGAATCCATCGACGATACGTGGAACGAAACGAACCGGGTCGAGGCGTGATTTCGGGACCCTGCGGAGGGTCGCGGTCGCTCGCTCACCGTGCGTGCTCGAAGTCCCCGGCCCGCGGCGTGTCATGCGTGCGGCTGTGTGTTGTATACCGTAGACGATACGAGGTAATACCTAACGCGAACGGCGTACGTCGTGGCTGCGTCGCGACCCGAGCTCCGGCAGCCCGCTCGTGCGCGCGTCGCTGAGGATGCGCTCCACGTCGGGGAGCCACTGGTCGTCGACGCTGCCGAAGTGGTCGGTGCGCAGCAAGTCCGCAAGGATGTCGAGCTCGTCGCGGGTGGCACCGAGGAACCAGTCTTGCGCCTGCTTTTGCAGCTCTTTCGGCCATCGGCTGCTGACCACGATGCAATCGTTCGGAATGCTGCCGAAGCGGGCGATGGCCTTGACTGGCCGAAGCTTCGTGCCGTTCACGTCGAGCCACTCGGCATCGATGAGCTCGCCCGTCGCTTCGTCGAAGGTGCCGAAGGTTGCGCCGAGATCGGCGGCACGAATGGCGACGGCGTCGACGACCGCGTTGTGGCTCCCGAAGAACTGCTCGGAGGCAAAGCCTGTGACGCCTTGAGCAAGCAACTGCCCGCGCGGCGTCAGATAGCCCGCGGCGGATTCGGGATCGACCCATGCCATTCGTGGAGCCGGAAAGGCGGAGAGCGCATCGGCCGCATCTTCGTGAGCGATGATGACGCTGCAATAGCGCGCATGGCCACCGCGCCGAGGTAGGGCGATCGGCGCGACAAGCTGACGGCGAATCAAGCGCGCGGCGGTGACCGGTGGAACCCACGCGAGACCAAGCGAGCCCTTCTCGAACGCTGCGGTGAGTTCGCCGTAATCGCGGGCCATGTGCGGCTCGATGCGTATGCCGATCGCGTCCGCGAGCGTGTTGCAGATTGCACGGAATCGTGTCTGGTATCCGAAGAGATGCTGGGTCCTCAAGATGGCGAACCCCGTTGGAATCGATTCGCTCATGAGTCCTCGCGCGGTGGCACCATAGGTCCAATTGACGCTGCGGGAGAATGTTCCTGCAGCGGTTTTTCATAGCTTCGTGCACCGAAGATGGCGGTGCCCACACGCACATGGGTCGCTCCGCACGCGATGGCGAGAGCCAGGTCGTCGCTCATCCCCATGCTCAGGAACGCGGGCGACCTGAACGCATCGCGGTGCGTCTCAAGGAGCGACGCGAGGTCGCGAAAGCAGCGCTCGGCGGCGTGGTCGTCGTCGGCGGGCGGAACTGTCATGAGCCCGCGCGGCACGAGGCGATCGAGCGAACGGATCGACGCGAGAAGGGTGGGCACCGCATCGGCCATCGCGCCGCTCTTCTGCGGCTCGCGGGCGACGTTCACTTCGACGAGGACCTCAAGGGTGCGACCCGCCGCAAGAAGGCGCTTCTGAAGCTCGGCCGCGAGCAAGAAACCGTCGAGCGTATGCAGCGTGTGCGCGTGCTCGGCGACCGCCTTCGCTTTGTTGCGCTGAAGGTGTCCGATGAAGTGCCAGTGCAGCCCGGAAAGATGCGCGAGCGCCCGGGCCTTTTGCTCGAACTCCTGGGCGTAGCTCTCGCCGAAGTCGCGCTGACCGGCGGCGTAGGCTTCTTCGATTGCTTGAAGGGGCTTCGTCTTCGACACCGCCACGAGGGTCACCGACCCAGGCGCGCGGCCACATGTTCGCTCGGCCATCGCGATGCGCGTGCGAACCTCGGAGAGGGCCTCGGCGACGCTAGCCACGGCTCCGCTTTGTGCGTGCGGATTCAAGGTGCCAAATCATCATGTCGCTGGCGCCGGTCAACGGACCACCGGCGAAGTCACCCTCGAGCGCGAGCACCTGAAAGCCGTTGTAGTGAAGCAGTGCCGCAAGCTCTTGAGGAAAGTACATGCGCTGCGCCAAGTGTGTCGTCCACCGCTGCGCCTCGTCGTCGCGCTTCGTGAAGACGAGGTCGACGTGGAGCACCTGCGTGACATGATCATACGCGAAATACTCTTCGTATTTCACAACACATCCGGCGGTCGGATGACGAAACGGTGGCACGCGGTACGCGCGTCCGGGGTCGCGTGCGAGGTCCTCGGGGACAGGCACGGACACGTCGAAGACGAAGCGGCCGCCGGGGGCGAGGTGCTCGCGAACGCGCGAGAGAAACGCCTCGACTTCCGCGCGGTCGTAGAGATGCAGGAACGCGTTGAACGGGCAGATAATCAGGGGAAAACGCTTCTTCAGCGCGACCTGAGTCATGTCGCCTTCGACGAGCGTGACGCGCTTCTGGACGTCCTTCGGCTCCGACGCGAGGCGGTTGCGGAACGCGTCGAGCATCGGGGCGGAGAGGTCGATGCCGGTGACCTTGTGGCCCGCCTTCGCGAGGGGCAACGCGATGCGCCCGTCGCCGACGCCGTATTCGAGGACGGGGCCCTGAAGCTCCGCGACGAGACCCTCGTAGTAAGCGACGTCTTCCGTGCGGGTGCGGTACGCGTGGGCGTAATACCCCGCGTCCGCGAAGTGTTCGCGGCGTCCGGCGTCGAGAAGGGACTGGTCCGAGGGGCGTCGTGTGGTCATCGCGGCGGGGTCTGGCCCGAAAAACTCTGGCGCAACAAAGGGGCGGGCTGCGAAAACAACAACGCCACGCGGACCTGCAAAAAGCGAGGCGCCACGTGGCGAAGGCGGGTCAAGGGATCACCCGAAACGTTGCGATCAGGAGCGGGGCTTCTGCGCCTCAATCCAACGAACAACGGCGGCCATGGTTGGCTCGCTGAACTTCACTTTGCCCGCCGCAACTTCGCGAAGCGCGGTGACGGCTGGCTTGTTCTTCGAGGCCACGAGGGGAGCGGTGCCCTTCATGAGCTCGCGGGCTCGACCGGCCGCGAGGACGACGAGAGCAAAGCGATTCTCTTCGCGATCGAGGCAGTCTTCGACGGTAACTCGCGCCATGGTGTCTCCTGGGGAGGGCGGGACATACCCTTCGTCGGCAGTTTTCGCAAGTTCCCTCTTCGGCTGCGGGCGAATCGATTCGGCTCGCATCTCGGTGCGGCCGAGAACCATGGCGCCCCTGAGCGGCGAAGGCTACGGACCGGGCCGTGAAGACCGCTCGTCGCACTTGCCCGTGTCATTCGGAAGCTCCCTACAGCGCGTGCTGCGAGCGTTTTCATCTAGGAACGGCCCTGCCCGCGCGTCCCGAAGAGCTCATGCGCTCGCGGTATTCCGGGTTTGCTCTGGGTCGAGCTCCCTATCTCCTTGAGACGCTGGCACCCGCGCATCCAGACCGCGCGATGGACCATGCGAAGCACGTTCGTGAACTCGCGAGCATCCGCGATGTGCGCCGCTTCATGGGCCTTCAGGTCTTCGGCGAGTGGGTCACCGGCGACGACGGAGAGGTGCTCTTCATCGCGAAGCTCTTCGAGCGGGGGCAAAATGTCGGTTTCGCGGAGCACTCGCGCTTCGTGCGCCGCGACGGTCGTTGGCTCTACGCCTCGGGGACGCTCGTTCCCCTTCGTGACGTTCCGCTCTCGATGTCCGCGAAGCTCACGCGGGAAGAATTCCTGCCTTTTGCAGACTCTTACGCGGCGGCCCGTGCGCCGGTCGCGTCGGCGTAGGGGTTCTCGCAAAACCTCCCGGTTCGGCTCTTAGTCCTCGTCGTCGGCGGGGCCGTCTTGGGCCGCGACGAACTCGCGCGCGCGACCCTCTTCATAGAGCGAGCGCACGTACGCGTTCAGAATCAGGGAGCCCCACGCGTCCGGGGTCACCGTCGTGAGGTCGCGTCGCCAGTTGCCGTGGCCACCGAGCTCCGTTTCGAGGTGCCCGAGGAACGCGTCGACAACGCTCTTTGGCAGCACGCGGATGGCCGACGAGGTCGTCCAGAACCAAGGGAAGGGAAGTATGCGTGCAACATACACGTAGCCCTCGGGGAGCGCGGGGAGGTTCGGCTCGGCGAGAACGAACGACTCGTCGCGAAGGAGCTCCTTGACCTCGTACCCGTGGGCGCCGCGCTTCTCACCGGGAACGAAAAACGCGACGCGATGGCGAAGGAGCGCAACGAAGCACTGCTGGTCGAACTTCTCGGAGTTGTCGAGAACACCCTCGATGTGCCGGTCCACAGCCGTCTTGCCGCTCGCTCGGTAGTCGAAAACCACGCAGTCGCGCACGCAAGGAAAGAGCACGCTCGAACGGTCAGGCTTGCCCTTGCCAAGACCGAAGCGCTTGCCCACCTCGGACCAGCCCTTCGGTGCCACGCGGCCTTCGAGTTGCGGCAACACGCGCGACAACCATCGACGACGCTCCGAAGAGAGCAGGGCGAGCTCGTCGTCGGTCGGCCACGGGTCTTTCTTCTCCTCGTCGCTGCGCGCGGCGCCTGCGGGGGCAATCGGGGCGTTCTCGGAGGCAGCGTGCTCTTCGCTCATAGGCGCGGCAGCTAGCGCCGCAGGTGGCCTCGTGCACCTCTAAACGAGTAAATCCTCGTAGAACGCACCAAGGCCTCGCGCGTGATCGAGCAGATGAATCTCAAGGACCCACGCGCAGGTGCGCGGGCAACGGTCGAGGGCGCGCAGCTGACCACGAACGTCATGCGGATAGTCCGCGAGGCGATGACCCGAGGCCCCCTTCGTCGCAAGCTCAAGGCCGAGTGCGTGCGCGCGCTCGGAGGCATGCATGTAGAGTGCACGTCCTGTTGGTCGATGAAGCTTCCAGTGAGTGACGAGGTCGCTGTGCAGGCTTTCGGCAGCCAACGCGAGAGGATGCGCCTCGCCGCTCACCGCCCGCGTCGCCGCAACATCGCCCTCGTAGCCGTCGACGACGGGGCCCATGTCGATGAACGCGAGGCTTTCGGCGCGAACGGTGGAAGGGGATTCGGCGCGTGCACCGAAGGGGATCTGCGTCTCCGCATCGATGCGCACTTGCGTGGGGTGCCAAGGGCGGTGCCCGGTGCGTGCGACAAGGAGTCTGTCGATGTGCTCGCGCGCGTCGACGCTGGTCATGCCCGGACGCAGAAGCGTGAAGGCTTCATCGACGATTGCCCACGAAGCGGAGCGCGCCGCCAGAAGCCTCTGGGGTTCGAAGGTGCTGCGGTTCCACTCGACGTCACGCGTTTCCATGGGGCTCGATTTCGCGAAGAGGCAGGTCGGCGCTGCGAACCATTCCAACGCGGGCGAAGCTGCGCTACCTGTGGGGACTCGGCGTCCTTAGCTCAGCTGGATAGAGCGTCGGCCTGCGAAGCCGAATGTCGTAGGTTCGAATCCTACAGGACGCGCTCAGAGTGACGGGGTTCGCGGGCACTTCGATGAGGCGCTCGCGAGGCCCGCGCCTCAATCGCGCCATCGCGCCATGCGCGGAGAGACCCCGCCGCAGCTTCACAAACGGCCGCGGGCCGCGTCGATGCGCATTTTCCAAACCATCACGATGGCTTCGCGGAAAATCTTGCCCGACATCTTCGACTGGCCTGCGCGGCGGTCGACGAAGAGGATCGGAACCTCCACGATGCGAAGCTTGCGCAGCGCCGCGCGGTAGGTGAGCTCCACTTGAAACGAGTAGCCGTTCGACTGGACAGCGCCGAGGCCGATGGCCTCAAGGGCACCGCGCGTGAAGGCTTTGTAGCCGCTCGTGAGATCGCGAACCGATAGACCGAGAATGGTGCGCGAGTAGAGCGATCCGCCTTTTGAAATCGCGTGACGAACCGGGCCCCACCCGTCCACGCCGCCGCCCGGAATGTTGCGCGAGCCGATGACGACCTCGGCCCCGCTGTCGAGCGCGCGCACGAAGTCCGCCAAGTACTTCGGGTCGTGGCTGTGGTCGGCGTCCATCTCGAAAAAGCGGTCGTAACCTTCGGCGAGGCCCCAGGCGAACGCTTCGAGGTACGCGCTGCCGAGGCCGAGTTTTCCGGCTCGGTGGCGCACCTTCACATGCGGGTCTCGTGCGGCGATCGCGTCGGCGATGGCGCCGGTTCCGTCGGGCGAGGCGTCGTCCACAATCAGCAAGTCCGAGTCTGGAAGCGCGGCTCGGACGGAGGCGACGAATCCATCGAGATTCTCTCGCTCATTGTAGGTCGGGGTGACGATAAGCGTGCGGACCATATGAAGCCCGCCGATAGCCCGTTGCGTTACCGGTCGCAAGGAACCCCGCGCGCGCGAATTCGTCTGTAGGATCGTGTCGTGGCTCCGCGAACGCTCCGCCCCGTGACCCCAGCAAAGCGCCCGCGTGCGCTCGCTTCGGTGTCGCGCTCGGCGCTCGAACGAGAGGTGCGCCACGAGCGTCGAGTCATTCGCGCGCTTTCGGTCGTGAGCATGGCGATGGGGGCTTCGCTCTCCGCCGATGAACTTGTCGATCTCGTCCTCGCGAAGCTTGCCGACGCGGTCGAAGCGGACCGGGCGATGCTCTACCTCCTCGATGCGAAAGCACAGCATCTGCGAGGGCGCGTGCTGGACGAGCAGGGAAGGCTGCGCACCCTTGAGGTGCCGGTGGATCAAGGAATCGCCGGTGCTGCGGTGAATCGCGGCGAATCGGTGGTCGGGGACGAAGAGCCTCCGTTGCGGGATGAAGGTGTTCGCACCGTGGGGCGCGGCGCACGAAGCTCGATCGCGACGCCGCTCACGAGGCACGATGGTGAAGTCGTGGGAGCGGTGCAGCTCTTTCGAAAGCGAGGCAAGAAGCCTTTCGATGAAGACGCGCGTGCGGTCCTCGCGGCGCTTGCGACGCAAGTGGCGGTCGCCCTCGAAAATGCCTTTCTCGTCGACTCGCTTCGCAAGCAGGCCGAAGAGCTCGCCGAGGCGAAGTCCGCGCTGGAGAGGCAGCTCGCTGACCGAGAAAACTTGCTGCACCTCGAGCACGCGATGGCCCGTGCAACGAGCACCGAAGCACTCGTGCGCGTCGTGCTCGAACACGCGCTGCGCTCGACGAACGCGGAAATCGCAGCGCTTGCCCTCGAAGACGACGAGCTCGGGCAGCACGTGCTTTGGGTGCTTCGAAGTCTCGACGGAACGCCGGACACGTTCGACCTGCGCCGCGGTCAGGGCATCATCGGCAGCGTGATCGAGGCGAATGCCACCATCGTCGCAAACCGCGCAGACGACCCGCGGTCCGATCCGTCGCTCGACGAGAGTGTGGGAGTTCGCACGCGAAATGCGCTCGCCTCGCCCCTCGAAGGAAGCAACGCGGAGAGTTGCTTGGGGGCGCTTGCAGTCTACAATAAGGTGGGGCGCGTCGCTTTCGACCGGCAAGACGTGTCGACGCTCGAGCTGCTGACCGCGAACGCGTCGACGGCACTGCGACTGCGACTGGCCCGTGAGGGAACCGAGCGCGAAGGCAGACTCGCGACGATTGGCGGGCTTCTCTCCGGTGTGCTTCACGACATGCGCACGCCTCTCGCGGTGGTTCGCGCCAACCTCGATCTCATCGTCACCGAGGCCAGCGAAGACGAACGCCGAACGCGGTCGAAGAAGGCCAAACTGCAGCTCGATGCGCTTGGTCGCATGGAAGCGGACGTCTTGAGTTTCGTGCGTGGCGAGGCAAGCGTGCTCGTGCGCAAAGTCTACCTCGACGCGTTCGTCGCGAAGATTCGCGAGCACGTTGCGCCATGGCTCGACAGGCGTCGCATTCACTTCGCCGTCGAGAGCACGGAGCATGGGACGCATCGCTTCGACGAAGCCAAGATTGAGCGCGTGCTTCAGAACCTCGTGAAGAACGCAGCAGAAGCCATTGGTTCTCGCGCCGGCACCATCACGTTGCGCGTGGCGCGCGATGCCGCGGGCGCGATCGCGTTTACAGTCGCCGACGACGGTCCAGGCATTCCTCACGACGTGCGTGCGCGGCTTTTTGGAACGTTCGTGAGCTCGGGAAAAGCGGGCGGCACGGGTCTTGGGCTGGCGATGGCCAAGCGGTTCGTGGACGAACATCGGGGCGTCATCGACTTCGAAACGGGCAAGTCAGGCACCGCGTTTCGCGTCGTGCTTCCCGCGCCGGACCCGTCGCTGCCGGGGCTGCCATCGTTGCCGCCGCCGTGAGCAGCGGAGTGAGACGCGTGCGAGCCGGCAAATAGTCTCGGTATTTCCATCGATGGGCGGTGTATCGATTGCGGTTAGACGCCGTAGCGAGAGCCCTCGCGGGCGCATCGAATCGACTATTCGCATCGGGACATAACGGCCCGCCGTTGACTTGTGCGCCCAACGAATGCAGGTTGCTCGACATGGCGGGTTTGGACTTCCTCTGTGACTGGCGTTACGCGATGAACCTTTCGGGCCGCCAGATGGCGCGGGCAGGGTATTTGCTGACGTGGTCGGGCGTGGGCGGGCTTAATTTGACCGCCGATATCACCGTGCAAAACCCCTTCACCTCGACGGGCGCTGTGGTGCTCACGGGCACGAGCGTGAAGTGCGTCGGCGTGATCGAAAAGTTCGGCTTCGCGGGCGACAAAGAGGACCCGATCCGCATGGTCGCTTACGTCTCCGCAGGCAACGCGGCAGCCCTTGGCGCGAAGCTCGCGAGCGGCGTGACGTCGACAAAATTCACGTTCTCGTTTGCGATCTGCGGCTACGACGGCGACGCGAAGACGTGGTTCGAAGCGGGCTACGTGCAAGGCGGCGCGAAGGCCTCGTCGGCCGTCGACACGATGGATGGAAAGCTCCAACTCTTCATCGACGCCAGTCCCGTGCGCATCGCTGAAAACGTGAATATTTCCTTGTGCCGAATGGAATTTCAGGGAGCGGCTTCGACGAAGACGGCGTCCACATTGCAGTTTGCAACCGGTGCTGGCGAGAAGGTCACCAAGACGTGGGGCGGCGCGTAAGAGCGAGCGATCGAAGCTTGTCTTGGCGTCGGAGTTCGTTGCGATTCGTCAGGCAAAGCACTTCTTTTTTTGCGTCCCACGCTGCCGAGATTGCGTCGACCGTGACGTGCTCACCACAATGATCGGGCCGGTCCCCCGCCCAGGTCAGTGAAATCGTCATCTGTGACATGGAAAAAAGAGCCACGATTCCGCCTGTTTAGAAAAAATCGGAGAGGTTCTCTGAAAGGGGCTTGCGATACCCCGCCGCCTGGTTCACCTTGGCGTCGCCCACAAGCAGCACGACAACGATGTTGCGTCCCGGGAGGAGCGATGACCACTGTTCGGCCACGCTTCGAGAACACCAGCAGGAGGATTGGCCGTGGCCATCAACGACGAGATTCCGAAGTCGCGTCTCACGCTCACTTATCGCACCAGTGTCAGCGGTCAGCCGGAGGACGTGACGCTCCCATTGCGTCTTCTCATCCTCGGAGATCTGTCGCTAGGCACGTCCAAGGACCGCGCAGCTGATCTCGATCAGCGCAGCGTGCGCAACCTCGACGGCCGAAACCTCGATCACATCATGTCCGACATGGGCATCAGTGTGAACGCGACGGTCGCCAACAAGATCGATCCCGACAACGGCGACGAACTCAACATCTCGCTGCCTATCCGCAGCATGAAGTCGTTCACGCCCGCCGAGATCACGAAGGCGATCCCAAAGATCAAGGCGCTTCTGCTCCTCAAGCAGACGCTGATCGAGATGCAGGGCAACATCGACAACCGCAAGGATTTCCGTAACAAGCTCCGCGCGGTCGCCGGCGACGACCAGGCCATTGCCGCGCTTGCTGAAGAACTCAAGGGCTTCGACGCGCTCAAGCTCCCCAAGAAGTCCGAGGCGGCTTCCTGAGCCGGCTCTACCCCTAAGAGGAATTGACCATGTCGACCGCTACGGAAGTAAATCTCCAATCCCTCCTCACGAGCGTCAAGCTCGGCACGGAAACGACCGCGCTTGCGCCAGTCGTCTCCGGTAACTTTGACACGATCAACGAAGGTCACTCGATCGAAGATCGCTTCGCGACGGGCCTCGCGGCTCTCGTCCTGAATGCGGACCAGACCGAGACGAAGCTCGACAAGGCGGCTATCCAGACGCTCGTCGCGCGCATCGACGAACTCGTTGCCGCCCAGCTCAACGAAGTGCTCCACAACGAGACCTTCAAGGCCGTTGAAGCGGCATGGCTCGGAATCGCTGACCTCGTTCGCAACACGAACTTCAAGGCCAACGTCCAGCTCAGCCTCCTCGACGTCTCGAAGGACGAAGCACTCGAAGACCTCGAGCTCAACTTCGCCGACATCGCCGGTTCGGCCTTCTTCAAGAAGGTCTACATCGCAGAGTACGATCAATTCGGCGGACATCCGTTCGGCGGCATGATCGGTCTCTACGACTTCGCCAACTCGCCAAGCGACCTCCTGCTCCTGCAGGCGTTCGGCAAGGTCGCGACCGCGTCGCACGCACCATTCATCGCAGCAGCGTCGCCGAAGTTCTTCGGCTGCGACGGCTACGCCGAAGTTGCCCAGCTCCGCGACGTCGCCGGCCTTCTCGACAGCCCACGCTACGCGCGCTGGAACCAGCTTCGCGAGACCGAAGAAGCGGCCTACATCTGCCTCACGCTTCCTCGCTTCCTCGCCCGTGCACCCTACAACGACGAAACGAACCCCGCCTACGGCGTCAAGTTCGAAGAGACCGTTCGCGGCGACCACGACGTGGATTACGTCTGGGGAAATTCCTCGCTCCTCTTCGCCCGCAACATGGTGAAGTCGTTCGAGTCGAGCGGCTGGTGTCAGCACATCCGCGGCGTCAAGGGCGGCGGTCGCGTGCTCGGTCTTCCGGTGCACACGTACAACCTCCGTGGCGAAGACGAACTCCGCACGCCAACCGAGATCACGATTCCTGACTTCCGCGAGCTTGAGTTCGCGAACAGCGGCTTCGTGCCACTGGTTCAGAAGAAGGGCTCGTCCGAGGCGGTCTTCTTCTCGGCTCAGTCGATCAAGAAGTCCTTCAAGTTCAAGGACGCGAAGGACAGCGAGAACTCGCAGCTCGTGTCGAACCTGTCGTACACGCTGTCGATCACCCGCATCGCGCATTACGTCAAGTGCATCATGCGCGACAACATCGGTTCCACCGCCGACGCCCCTTACATCAAGGGACAAATCGAAGGCTGGATGAACCGCTACGTCACGACCCTCGTGAACCCGGACGACCTGACCCTCCGTTACTACCCGTTCAAGGCGTTCAGCCTTGATGTCGAGCCCATCCCGGGCAAGGCCGGCTGGTACCACGCGGCGCTCTCCGTGCTCCCGCACATTCAGTTTGAAGGCATGGACGTCGATCTCCGGGTTGACGCGCGCCTCGGGTGAGTTATTGAGTGAGTGGGCGCCTCCCATAAAGAGGTGCCCATTCGCATTTCTGGCTGATTTTAAGTTTTTAGGAGCAACAAATGGCTGCCCATAGCTACCCGTGTGATTGGAAGTCTGGCTTCGTTATGGACGCGTCCAAGAAGCAGCGCGTCGGTTACCTCACGGCCTTCACCGGCCTCGGAACCCAAGTTCAGGCGCTTGCGCAGGACATCGAAGTTTGGACCCCGTACGGCGCTGCGCCGACGTACGCCGGCGTCGCGATTGCCGCCGAGAAGGTCAAGTGCGTTGGCATCATCGAAAGCGTTGAATACGGCGGCGGCGTCGGCGACCCTTA
>CAIQDA010000426.1 GCA_903870415.1 uncultured delta proteobacterium | reverse complement strand
CGTGGGGCATCCCCGGAGCGAGGCGAGCGGGGCATGGATTCGGAGAGCGGAGCCGGAGCGAGAACGAGCAACGAAACGCCTGCACTTCCGGCAGCGACGGGCCTTCGACAGGCGAGACGGGGCAGCTGTCATGTTCATTGAGGTTGCGGCGAGACGAGGTCGAGCGCTGCACGAAGGGGAGCCCGCGAATGGCGACGCACGTGAAGCCCCTGTCCGAATCCAGCACCGCCACGCCGAAGCGAGGAGGAGGCCCTACGCGCCGGCCGGACGCGGCGAACCGAGGCCGAGCGAGCTCACGCACCCTGGCTCCGTTACCGTTACCGCGCCCATCATCGCGCCCATCATCGCGCCCCGTTACCGTTACCGCGCCCATCATCGCGCCCATCATCGCGCCCCGTTAGCGATCGAGCACGAGCACCCAGACGTCGTAAACAAGGTGCGTCCACACGGCCGCTGCGAACCCGCGCGTGACAAAAACCAGGGTCAACGCAAGGCCAAGCAACGCACGAAACGCGAAGGTATCGGGCTTAAACACGTCGGCGAGGGGACCTACGTAGTGAGCGCCGCTGAACACGGCGGCCGAAACAAAGGCCCAAAGAACGGCGACGAGAACCCCGCGCCAATGGAGGCCGTCGTTGGCCTTCACGAGGTCCAAGCGATCCGGGGTGAAGGCGAGCACGAGGGCTTTCGCCCCGACGCCAAAGAGCAACACACGGAACGCGAGCTCTTCGTAGAAGCCGGCGCCGAGCGACATGACCATGCCGACGGCGGCCTCGCGGCCTGTGGCGATATGCCCTGCGAAGAGACGTCCAACTGCCCAGGTCACGCCGAACTTCATCGCGGCGGCGTAGAGGGTCGCCTCCGCAAGAATCGCAAGAAATTTCCTTGGTGCGAAGACCTCACCGCGGCCCACCGTGGCGTACGCGCCGACAAAGATCACGCCCACAGCCGCAGTCATACCAAGGTAGGTTCGCGTATCTCCATCGGCTAGACGAAGCATAGACTCCGTAAGCAGGTCGGAGCCATTGCGCACGCCGAGGAAGATGACGCCCGCGTGGTAGAGGAGAAAGACCGGAAGCGTGAGGCCAAGGTCCACAAGGGCGCCAGGCTTCGCGAAGAGGCTGTCTGCCGCGGGGCCTTTGACCGGTGCCATGGGTGCGCGAGACGCGGGCCGAGGCCGCGCTAAACCGAAGGACGCAGGCGGTAGACGATGGCCACGACCGCAACGACCCAGAGGACGAGATTCAGGACGAAAGGCACGTCCTTGAGCATTTCCTCGGTCGGCGAGTCGGCGCGCTTCTCACCGTCGTCGCCGTCACCGGCCACCAGGTGCAAGAAGCGAAAGATGCCGAAGAGCACAAAGGGCGTCGTGAGCCACAGCGAGTCGGACTGGAAGAACGCGCGCGTTACGGCATCCATCGTATAGGCCACGTAACACCCGGCGGTGGCGAGGCCCGTCACGGCGAGGGCCGCGTCGAGGGCCTTCGGTGAGTAGCGTTCGAGGGCCGCACGCTGCTTGCCCGCGTTGGCGGTGCTGATTTCGTGGCGGCGTTTGCCGAAGCCGAGGAAGAGCGCGAGAAGGCCCGTGCACGCGATCATGTACACGCTCACGTGCACGCCCGTTGCGAAGCCGCCCGCGAGAACGCGCAGCACGAAACCGAGCGAAATCAGCGAGACATCGACGAACGGCACGTGCTTGAGCTTGAACGAGTACGCGAGGTTTTGCGCGAAGTAGAGCCCCGCGGCGAGGGCCACTCCTTGGGAGAGCGATGCGGCCCAAGCCATGGCCACGACCACGAGGACGACGGCGACGATGCGCGCCACGGACTCGGGCACGGCACCGGAGGCGATGGGCCTGTTGCGCTTGACGGGATGAACACGATCGGCCTCCACGTCGAGGAGATCGTTGATCGTGTAAACTGCACCTGCGAGCAGGCAAAACGTGAGCGTCGCGGCGAGCGCGCGGCCTGTGACCGCGAGGTTCAACGCAGGACCGGCGGAGGTCGCGAGCACCACGTCGCGGTGGAAGAACATCGGCGCGAGCACGAACAGGTTCTTGACCCATTGGTGCGGGCGCAACATGCGCACGAGCTCTTTTACCCGGGGTTTCGCAATGGAAACCGCCCCCTCGGACGCCGCAGACGCAAGCCCTTCACGCATGGGCCGGGGTGTAGCAGGTCCGCTCAAAATCGGAAAAACTCCGCGACCACCGCCGATGCGAGCGTGCGACCGAAACCACGGCGCCCGTTGCGTGAGCGGCTTTTAAGACGAACTTCACGACGAAAGGGCCGCAACCCGAGCTGCGATTCGAGATGCGCGAGCGATCGCGGTGCCTGCTAGCCTCGCCCCGCTTGCCCATGAATCCCGCGCGCCACCTCGCACCGCTCGCCCTTTACGCCCTTGCGGCGCTCCCTTCTGCCGCGAAGGCGGACGACGGGTCCATCGACGTGATGCCGCATGCTGCCCGCGAATTCGTCGCCTCGCGCGGCAATGCGTCCATCGTGTTTGCGCAAGAGCTTTGGCACCTTTGGGGCCTCGACAGCTCGGGACTCGTCGAACGAACCCTGCGAAGCGCGGCCCATGACCCGGCGCGCGATCCGTATGAGCGCGCGTATATCGAGTGGCTGCGCGGACTCGCACGACGACGTCTGGGCGATGCGACGGGCGCGGAGCGTATCGCCCGTGACCTTGGGTACCGCGACGATTGGATGGTGCTCGGCCCGTTCGAGAATCGCGAAAACAGCGCGTTCGACGAGGCCATCGTTCCCGAGCTCGAAGACGGTCGACCCATCGCGCTTGGGCGCACGTGGACGAGCAAAGGTCACGCGGTGGCGTTTCGTCACGTGGACAGGGCGGCGCCGTTTGGTGTGCTCGATTTCAACGAAATCGACACGTCCGAGGGTGGAGCTTGTTGGTACGCGGTCGCGAGGGTGAAGTCCGCAAGCGACACGGCGTTCGAAGGACGCGTGAGCCTTGGGTCTAGCGGGGCCGTGAAGGTGTTCGTCGACGGAACGCTCATCGGCTCGGACGCCGTCGAGCGCGGACTCGATGCGGAGCGCCATGCATTTCCAGTCACCGTCGATGCGCGCGGCAGTCGCTTGGTCGTCAAGACGTGCCACCGAGCCCATGCGCCGGCCCTCATGGTGCGCATCGCCGACGCGAGCGGACGCCCCACGTCGAAGGTTCACCTCGACGCTTCGCCGGACGTTGGAACTGCTTCAAAGCGTGGAAAAGCACGGGCGCCGGCCACCGGCGACGCGGGGCTCGCGCACCGGTTCGAAAGCCGCGAACACACGTCTGTGCAGGATACACGTTTGCTCGGGCGCTACCTTGCGCTCACGAGCGGCGACGATGCGCGGGGGCTTCGCGTTCGTGACCTCTTCGACCGTCTTCTGAAGGACACGCCGACGGCGGACGACGCGTTCGTGCGCTTTCAACTCGCGGCAACGCGCGCCGAGCGGCAAGAGATTCTGAACCGGGCCGCGGAGCTTGCGAAGACGCGGCGCGAACTGCTCGACGTGGATCTCATGCGCGTCGAGTTGCAGCGCTCGGGGCTCGCGCCGAACGAGGCCCTTCCGATGGCCGAAGCCCTGCTTTCTCTCTATCCAGACGACCCGCATACCGTGAGCATGCTCGCGGACGTCGAAGCGCAACTCGGTCTCAGCGCCACGGCCGCCGAACGCCTGGCGCGCGCGGTCGATCGCCTTGGACCGATTCCGATGCTCGT
>CAIQDA010000425.1 GCA_903870415.1 uncultured delta proteobacterium | reverse complement strand
CTGCCCGAAGAAACCGCGTCGCATATGCCTGCTGCGGCCACCAAGACGGCTTTCGGCTCGCGTCATCGGGCCAGGCGTAGGTCGCCGGCGACGTCGTGCCGGGGTAATTGTACGCGTCCATGACGCGGAGGCATGCGAAGTGGTCTTCCCTGCGATTAAGAACAGCGATGAGACTTACCTCGGCGCCCGTGGTGAAGTTCCAGAAGTGCACCTTTCCGGTGATGCTTCCGACGAGCATATTCGTCCCGTTATTCTGTTCCTCACTACGCTCCTCTGACGTCTCGCTCGGATCGTACGTCGCAAAAAAGTGGTAGCCATAAGCATCGATTTCGGCCTGGGACTTCAACATCGCGAGCGACTCTTCGCCTCGGCCCCACCCTGGCAAACTTCGCAGCTCGTCGACGGTCGGCAAGCGCCAACCGACGCCCGCGGGCAGCTTGTCGTCGAGGGCGTACGCTCCCGGCTTAAAAATGCTGCCGTCCATGGCGTAAAAGTGTGCACTGCCGGACTTGCGATATGGGAGGTCTGCCTTTCGCTGCGTTACATCCATCACCTCAGTCGAATAGACGAGGCCACGGGCGGAAGCTCCACGCGTCGAGTCGACGACGATTTTGTCGCTGTAGAAACGCGGCGGGGCCATTTGAAGCCCGCGGCGGCGCCACGCGTTCACGCCATTCTTACCGAACGAGGGCGTATTCTGCTCGAAGCGAGCGGAAACATCGCTCATCGCGCTGGCGGGCTCTCCGAAGAAACTAGCCCGAGTCCGATTTTCTTCTGAGTCAAGGCGCATCGCAGAAGTGAGCACATTCACGTTCAACATTGAGTACTGCCGAAGCTCAAGTGTCTTCTTGTTGCTCCGAAAGTAGTAATGCATGCGGTCGAGCGCAACAGGCAGACTTTGCGTCACCGCCGTACCCGTGCCGGGGTTCGCGTTGAAGCCAGAAGCTACGAGATCGTTGAACGCGAAAATCCCGTTTTCCGCGACATTGGTCCCGGTCATGGAAGCTCCGACAATAGCGGATTGATTTAGCCCAGTGGGAGTGCTCCTTAACAGCGCTAATTTAGTCCACACCGAAGCCGCGCTCGGATATCCAATGATTTCGGGCAATGCCGCCGTGACCCGGCTCTCTTGCGCCAAGATCGCGATCAGGGCACTGTCGATCTTGGCTCGTTCAGCTTGGCTTTTTAAATACGCCGTCTGGGCCGAAAGCTGCAACGAGATATTCGTCACCTGTTCGCTGAGGACCTGGAGGCCTTCCAAAACCGGGTCGGGCTCTTTCGCTACAAAAATGTCTAGCGCAATTGATCCAAAAAACTGCGCAACTGCGAATATACTGCCGAGAGTTACGACCAACCTTGTAGTGGCCGACAACCCGTTCCCGCCTTTTCCCGCGTCCCACAACATGACGAAGTTCACAACCTGGTCCACACCCGTAATTACGTTACGAATGGACATATTCCAATAACCCAAATTGGATAATCCCGTTGTGCTTTTGTCGTATGAGAAAGCCTTATTCTGCGCATTCAAATCGACGAACTGCTTATACAAAGTGTTTTGCGCGTCCGGATCCAGGCTTCCCTCTGGGTCCATGTTCGATGTGTCCATTCCAAGCAGCCGGTTCAGCGGGTGTTCGATGCGAATCGGCTGCGGCGTGGTATCCGTTCCGTCCAGCAGTGCGGCGATCTTGTCGAGCTCGAACTGGAAAAAGAGCCGAATGCTGTTCGCGGCGTACACGCCATGCGCGCCGTTGTACGCCTGGGCCGCATCCCGAAACGCCGCCTCTGAAAACGCTGAATATTCGCCGCCGACGTCCGCCAAACACGTGGTCGCAGGAATGTCGAAAAAGGTCCGCACCGCAGCCTCGGCCGCAATCGGGTTCAAGTCGGGCTTGCGCTGAAGGAGCGCCGTTATCGCGCTCGTGACGATGCCGACATGAACATAAGAGTCTGCCGAGTCGACCATGTAGGTGTCGTCTTCGAACGTGACGATGACTCGGCGCTCTCCAGCGGCCAAACCGCGAACGAGCTCCGGTTGGGTCTCGACCCACGAGGGCTGTTCCGTCACGAAGGAACCGCTCGGCGAGGTGTAGGCGATGCCCACGAGCTTCCCGTCCGCAGCGAACACCGACACCTTCGCGTCCTCAAGCGGACCGTTAAACGCGACTTGCCCGGACATTTGCTGATAGTGGGCGGAGCTGTCGTCGCAGCCGACGCTGGCCATTGCCACGAGGAGCATCGCGGGGAGTGCAGGAAAACGATACCAGCGGAGGCCGCGAGGAGCCGGCGATGAAAAGGGTCGATTCGACGTCATATGACTATGTCCCTGCCGCGATCGCAGCACCGGTGCGGCAAACGCGCGCTTGTTGATTGTTTCAAGAGGTTGATTCGGCGCCCTGCCGCTTCATTCGTCGCTTCGGCGAAGCATGCGTCAGTTCGGGCCTGCGCCCGTGGCCCCGTTCGCCGTAAACGTGTAGTTGCGCGTAAAATTGCTGAGAAATCCGCTTGCGTTCATTCGGACGTCGACCTGCACTTCAGGGATGGGACCCGTCGCCGAGCCAACGTTTACCGGAGCGATGACCGTGGCGTGAGCGTTGAGTTTCCATCCCCAGGCAGCCCAGATTTCGTCTGGGGTGAACGTCATCGAGGGAATCCACTGGCCGCCAATCGCCGGGTCGGCGTTCGTCGCGCCATAATACGTGGCAAGCCGCAGCTTCGCGACGTACACGGGGATAAATAGAAAACTGTAGCCCGTGAAGGTGACTTGCTTCGAGCTGTTGAACTTCGCGTTCTCGTACTTGGTCCAGTCGGCGGCACTGTCAGAGCCTGACAAGACACGACTGATCGATTCGCCTGACGTGCTCGTCGTCGGCCGGTTGTCCTTCACGATGTCCCATGCCCAATTCGTCACCTTTATGACGATGTCGGTGATTTTGCCAATTTGCTCGGGCGTCACGACGACCGGCGTCGCGGCGGGGGCCGGCGCCGCGAAGGCATCTTTGGAGAACGCCGAAGCCAACGCAACAGTCACCTTTCGCATGAGCGAGGTGACCACGCCCTCCGCAGGCGGGTTGTGAGCCAAGTACGACCGCAAGTAGGTCTTCAGCGAGACGGACGATTGGCGATAACCATTGACGAACTCGTCAACACCGCGCGGCTTTGCTGAAAGACGGCTTGCAAAGTCGGACCAGCTCGAACCTTCGCCTTTCAACAACCCCACAAATGCGCCTGGGGTCACTCGAAGGTCGTCAAAGAAACCCAGGGCTTTTCCTTCGGCACCCTCGTCGTTTGGCCAGTACGTATGCACCGCTTCAAGGAGAACGACATACTCGTGGCCGCTAAGCCCGGACGTGTAGGTTCGGGTGCAGAGGTCTTCGATGCCGAGGCCCAAGGCTCCGATTTTTTTGGCGATGACGTCACCGTGCGCACCCGGATTCAGAAGGCGCTCTTCTCGCCAGAATTCTTTGTAGCAAGCCTGAATATTCTCAAACGAGTGACTTGCGACAGGCTGAACTCCGGTCGTCGCTTGCCAGACCGCGACGTGGGGCAGACCCTGATCGTTTTTCCCCGGAATCGCGGACAAGTCGCCTGCGTCGTCGATGACGCTGTAAAACTTGTACGTGTCTTTTGAGAGGACTTTGCCGTCGACGGCGACCTCGACATAGAAAAGCTCACCGGCCTGCGGCGCGTACGAGGCCCCTTCGCACGCCTGCAAGAAGAAGGCAGACGCGAGCGGCAAGAGCTTAAATTTTGAGTTGGTCATCGGAGGCGCTCGAACGCTACACGGATCTCCGGTGCTCTGCGGTCCCAAATGACCCACGATCGCGATTGTGTTGCGCGGCGATGCGCGGGCCTCGCTACGTGAGCGGAATCACAACCTCGCCGCCACGTCGCGAATCGCTGCGGCGATCTCGCTCGGGACTTCTTCCTGCAGAAAATGTCCCGCCTGCGTTCGGGTCACGGGCGCGCCGGGGAAGCATTTTTCCATCCAGCTGCGCACGCCGCCCAGAATCGGGTCCCGGTCTCCCCAAACGATGGCCGCGGGGCCTTGGAACGATTTTACGTATTCTTGGCAGCGACGTAGCCCCGAAATGGACGGGTGATCAAACGTGTTCGGCACCATGCGTGCGAGCGCGAGCGGGGCCACGTTGGTTCGCAGGTCGCGGAGCGGTTCGAGATACGCGCGAAGGACCTCGCCTCGCACGCTTGAGCGGTCTCCTTGCACGAGACTCATTCCTCGCACGGGAAACGCCAAGAGCCGGAAGGCCGCGTCGCTCACGAGGGGCATGCGGGAAAAACGATGAAACGCCGTTTCGCGAAAGCCTTCTCGCGGCGGCCCAAGGACCGTGTTCATGACCACAAGGCCCGCGCGAACCTGGCTGCTTGCGAGGGCCGAAACGCCGACCGGCCCGCCCCAATCTTGCACGGCGATGACCGCGCGATCGAGGGCGAGCGCTTCAAAGAGTCGCCCCATCCACCGCCCATGGTTGTCGAGCGTGTGCGCGTCGAAAGGGACACGCTCGGAAAACCCGAGTCCGACCAGGTCAGGCACAATGAGGCGAAAACCTTCGCCGGAAAGCGCCGCGGCCACACGTCGATAAAGAAACCCCCAGGTCGGGTTGCCATGAAGCATCACCACCGGAAGTCCCTCGCCTGCCTCCATGACGTGCATGCGTACGCCCACGTCGACGGTGTAGCGGCGAAACGGGAGCATCTGCTCGATCCAAGCGGGCATGGGCGGGGCGGCGAGCTCGTGCATCGTGCCTCGAACCTTAGCAGGCTCGGCGGCGGACGATGCCCGATGCTTCAGCGGAGCCACTCGCTTGCGCCCCGCGCTTCACACGTCGAGAGCACGCATGTTCATGGCACCACGGTAACCGTCACCGTGTCCGCTCCGGCGACTTCGATGCGCGCAACTCCCGCCGCCAACGCTCGAAATTCGCCCGTCTCCACGCCCTTCGCCGAGGCCGACGAGAGGTCGTAGCCGTTGACCACGAACGCCGCGACTTTTGCATCCGAGCTGTGGACGAGGTCCAGGCCCGGTGCGCGCATTTCCTTCCCATTCGAGTCGAGCATGCGCACGCGGTATTGCGGGTGAACGCCGACGTGCAGCGTGGTCCCTGCGGCCGTGACGGGCGTTCCCTCGGGAAGTTCCATACTAACGTGCGAGGGCGTTGCGACAGAAAGAACCGTGTGATCGAGCTCGCTGCCGTCCGCGTGAAGCACCTGAAGCGAAGCGGAACCTGCGGCCTTCGCTTCGACCTTGACGCTGTACACGGACTCGAGGACGCCCGCGCAACGCGACGTGGCCGCCGAGCAGCTTCGGGCAGCGCCTTCTCCGGTGCAACACTGGTGCGACGTTTCGAGGTTTGCCGTGAACACGCGAGGGTCCGTCGACACCACGCGCAGCGCGTCCTCCGCCGTTTGCGGAGCCACCGCGATGACGTCCTTCGACCCGACCGCCAGCGTCGCCGTGACCCCGCAGCCAAACATGCAGTCGATGCCTTCGTGCGTCGAAAACTTCGCCATGCCGCGCACGCCGTCGGTGCCCTCGGAGAACGAGAACATCGGTCCGAGTGAGAAGTTGCAGGCCGAAGCCGAGAGAGCGAGCGCGAGGACGGAAAGGTTAGTCGTGTTCATGAAGGCTCCTGACGTGGTGTCTGGAGCTTCACTAGCGGGCCTCAACGACGGGGCGTGTCACCCGAACGAACTACGGTTGCGCGATTGGCGAAAACGTATGCGTAACGGACACCCAGAGGAGTCCCTCGTCATGTTTGTCTATGCCGTGCGTATTTCTGTAAATGGCACGAAAGCTTTTCTCTAAGCTTTTTGCAGCCTTTTCAGACGTTCGCGCGCGCGCCCGTGAGCGCCTCACCAAGCTCTTCGAGGAGCGCCACGTTCGCCTTGATGGCCTTGTGAAAGACCCCGAGGTGAAGGCTTTCGTTCGGACCGTGCGCCGTCGTCTGCGGGTCCATGACGCCGTTGAGCAACAGCGGCAGGCTGCCGAAACGACGACCAAAAAGCGCAACGAAGGGAATCGATCCCCCGACGCCTATGCGCAACGGAACGCAGCCCCACGCCTCTTTGTACGCGCGATCGGCCGCATCGAAGGCGGGGCCCTCCGCTTGGTAATCCCAGCTCATCGAGCCACCGGCGCGCTCGTTCACGGTCACAAGTACGCCGCTCGGCGGGTTCGTCTTCAACGAGCGTTCGAGCACCTCAAGCATCGCTTCGCGCGTTTGGCCTGGCGCGAGCCTGAAGCTCAAGACCGCGGTGGCCTCGCGGCGAATGGCGTTCTTCTCGAAGCCCGGCTGCGGAAGCGTCGTCGAGAGCACGGTCACCGAAGGCTGACGCCATGCCCAAGCGGCGCGGGTGAGGTGCCGGTCGGGAAGCAGATTCACACCCTCGCGCAAGTGGGCAGCGGAGCGCACGACGTCGTCGCCAAGCGGAACATCTACGGACCGCGCAAGCCATTCCGCATCGACCGGAGCGGGCAGAATACGCAGGCGACCGTCGTCGTCGACGAGGCGCGCAATAAGCATGCAGAGTGCAATGGTTGGATCGGGGACGATGTTGCCGAAGAGTCCTGAGTGCACGTCGGAGGTCGCGGACGAGCAGGTGATGTCGACTTCGAGCAAGCCGCGCAAACTCACCGTCAGGCCCGGAAGGTCGACGCTCGGGTTCTCCGTGTCGGTCAGCACCATCACGTCGGCGGTAAACGCATCGGGGAACGCGTCCATGAAGCGCTCGAGATTCGGCGAGCCAATTTCCTCTTCGCCCTCGATGATGAGCCTCACGTTGCAGGGCAACTCGCCTGCGTGCGTGAGCCACGCTTCGAGCGCCACAAGCCAGGAAACCCAGCCCGCCATGTCGTCCGCCGCGCCCCGTGCATAGAGCCGCTCTCCGCTCGGCGTTTGTTTCCGAACGGGCGTGTGCGGAGGCGTGTCCCACGATTCGCCCTTCACCGGCTGCAAGTCGAGGTGGCCGTAAACGAGAATCGTGGGCTTCGTCGGCCCCGCCCCGAGCCACTCTGCCGCCACGCACGGATGCGCCCGACGAGCGTTCGAGGCCAAGTCGCCTTCAGGCAAATCGAGAAGGCGGGCCCGCGCGAAACCGACACGCTCAAGGTCTGCGCGCACGTGCTCGGCGAGTCGACGCACGTCACCGTCATGCGCTGGATCGCAGGAAATTGCCGGGATGGCGAGAAAGCCTTCGAGACGCGCGATGGCAAGCTCGAGGCTCGCATCGACGACGGCCATGACACGGGGGCGTGCAGCGTGGGGCATGGGCTCCCGCTAGCAAAGAATCACCGCCGCTCGTCGCCGAAATTGAACGTCGTATTTCGTGAACTTTACGACGTATTTCGAGGTGATCGTGCTGGCTAGGCCCGGGGTGCGTTCGCGACCTGGGCGTGCGCTTTATAGGCGAGTCACTTCGGCGCGCTGGGCTCCATCACGATGATCTCCTGACCGTCGGAACCGGTCAAAAGATGGCCCGGCGCATCGTTCGACAGCTCGGCGCCTGGGGCGAACACGCGAAATTCGCGGCTCATGCCTCGACGCTTTCCGTCGCTCTCAAGGACGACGTCGACCACGTAGGAACCGACTCCCGCTTTCGGCACAAGCAGCGTTCCCTTGATGCTTACCGGGACGCCCGTCTTGCAGGCCTGCTGCGCGGGCGCGCTCTTCACCACCACGTCGCCGATGGTGCGCACGCTGACGCGGATCGACGCGCACACTTTCCCGGACGAGGGCGTCACGGTGACGACGAGGGGCAGCTCTTTGTCGGTCGCACGAACGGTGCCTTCAAGGGTGCCCTTCACGGTCACCGGCAGCGACGGTTTGCCCTCGGGCAGGCGCCGCGGCGTCATGCGCGCCGGGTTCACGATGCGCGGCAGCACGGGAGCACGCACACCCTCACCTGAGAATGCAGGCTGAGCGACGACGAGGGCGAGGAGCGCGGGGGCAACGATGTTCTTCATGGGAGAATCCTTGAACGCGGTCACTGAAGCGACAGGGTGAAGCGCGACACGTCGGTGCCGAAGCCGCGCACGTCGACGAGGTAGACGGCGCCTGCGGTCGTTGTGTTCATGGTCACGCGCGGGCATCCAGCCGTCGCGCCGCGTCCCGCTTCGTCTGCAACGATGGTCGCACCGTCCTTGAACACGAGAAGGTCGAGGACGTCTTGCGTGCACGTGGGTCCGCCAACGAGGTTCGAAACGGCAAGAGTCGCGGCCGCACCGTCGCCGACAAAACGGAACCAACGCGTGGAGCCGTACTTGTTCTCCGGGGACGAATACCCGCCGCTGTCCACGCGCTCGTGGTCGCCGGCGCGAGGCACGCCACGCTGAAGCGGCGCATAAAGACGCCAGAATTCGCTCGAGAAAAGCGACGTCGACCCTTGCGGGTAGTGGCGCCCCGCAGGAGCTCCATACGCGAGGCCAAGGTCGTTGTCGGTGTCGAAAACATCGGCCGTGTCTCCGGTGCCCACGCACGCGCCGGCGCAAAGGGCATCGAACGGGCTGCCGAGTCCGTTACTCCACACGCTGCGCACGTCGGCCTCGCCGTAGGCCTCGTTGTAGAGTGCAGCGAAGGTTTGCAGCGTCGTGAAGGCGGCGGTCGTCCGATGCTTCGCCAGAATCGCGTGGATGCGATCGAGTTGTCCGCTGTTCGGCAACGCATCGCGAGCCTCGAACATTTCCCAGAGAAAATACTGGACCGAAGCCTCGCTGTAGATGCCGCGATCGTCGTCGACAGGCGCCACGTCCACGGCAAACGAGAAGCCGTCGCCTTGCGCTGCACCCGAGGTGTCGACGTAAATGGGATCGTTCGTGGCCATGCCCGAAACCGCATTGCCCCAGCCCTCACCGAAGGCCACGCGGGCGTCGAGCGCGTCGTCCGTGGTGTGGTCGCCCCCGATCGCATCGGTTCGGTAGAGCGTGTCTTCGAGAAAGTGGCCGCACTCATGGGCGATCACGTGATCGTCAAACTCGTCGGTATCGACGTTCTCCGCGCCAAGAATGTAGAGCTGCCCCGTCCCGTTGCCGCCCGTGTAAAACGACGTGCCGATAGCCCCGGATGCAGGATTTCCATTCGTGTCGCTGTTGCGAACGCTCCAATTCACGAGAAGCGTCGCGAGGCTCACGTCGGGCTTCGCGCCACAAACGAGCTCGAACTCGCCGAGCACCGTGTCGAGAATCGCGAAGGGGGCGCCGCGTCGATCCGTGTACGCGCCCCGGCCATGAACGACCGCCGCGTGCACGTTCGCAACGGAAGTGGCGGCATCGTAAGCGCTCGAGGTGTCGACCGCGTAAAGGGCCTGACGGCTCGTATTGTCCACGACGCGCACGTCCCACGCGGCACCACGGCACGACTCGGGGCCAATGCCATCGGCGACGTAGTTCGTGACCGTGGAGCGGGCGATGACGCGGACTTTCACGTTCGCGCCCGCAGGAAGCGCGAGGGAATACGCGCCTGCATCGTTCGTCGTGCCTGTGGTGACGATGGCGCCGGAGGTCGCGTCGATGGCTTGAACCGTGCTGCGTCGCACGGGTTTGGCGACGATACCCGCGTAGTCGAGGCGCACACCGCCCTCGGTCACGTCGTCGCGCGCGGGCACGAAGTCGTACGTCACGGTGCCCGACACGGTGAAGGGCGCAGGAGGCGCAGCGCAGGCACTTTGTCGGCAAACGCTGACCCCTTCGCACGTTCCGCAGCTCGCGACAGAGCGCGCAGCTCCGGTGTTGTCGGTGCCCGCGATGGCGTCACACGTCGCCCCAAGGCGTGCGCAAAACGCGGCGTCGGTCTCGGGCATAAGCGCGCAAAGATTCGCGCTGCACATGCTCCCCGTGGCGCAAACGCCGCAGCTCGCCACGGAGCGAGGGACCCCGCACCGGTCGACAACTTGCACGGCTCCGCACGCCGCGGTCGCCGCGCTACAAAGTTCGGCCTCCGCCTCGCCGACGCACGGGGCTTCACGGACGAGTCCGCCGCACCCGGAAAGCGCGAACAACGAAAGGGCGAACGCCCATGAGCCGCACGAGAAGTCGCTTCGCATAAAGGCGGACGTTTGGCCGAACGCGCAACGCCAGCAAGAAGAATGCGCTGATCTCGTTGGAAGTTTTCCTCTCACGAGAACGCTGCACAACGGCCCGGGCGGCGCTTTCGTCACGAAAACGCGCGGGCCGAGGCGACGACGTTAGGGAGGTGGGGGCGCTCGCTTCTCTTGACATCACCAGGATGCAACGGCCTATTGCGGCCCCGTCGCGTATCGCAAAACCTCGCAACCCGCGCCTAATGTATGATTTTTCACTTTCGCCTCTAGCGCCAACCCAAGCGAGGCCTTACGGTCCGTCCGTCTGACTCAAGCGGCCGTTCGCCGCTTTTTTTTGGGGAGCGGTCATGGGCTTTTTGTTGGCGCCGTCGAAAATCTATCGCTTCAATGAGTTCCGGGCCCGGGCTGCGGCAGAAGGTGCGCGCTCGGGGGCCGAGGCGGCCGAAGTCTACGCGGCCAAGCGCGCCATGGAGACCTACAAGGAGAGCCCGGCCTACAAGAAGATGACCGAAGAAGCGAAGACGGCTTGGCAAAAAGATAAGGAGCAAGGGGTCGCCTACGCCGACACCACGGGAAAGTTTTTTTGTTTCAACGACCCCAACCTCCGCGGCTCGATAGCGTCGGCAATCGCGGCAAAAGGCTGCGGCGCCAGCGCCGAACTCTCGATCAACCCGTTCGGATTCGTGGGGCTGAACACCGAAATCAAGGTCGCGCAAAGCTTGAAGGGTGCCAAGCAGCGCGCCATCGTCATGTGCGGAGGCCCCGCCTCGTTCATGGTCGACGGCGCCGCTCGCGCCGTCCCAATGCCCATCATCACCAACAGCTTCATCGGCGTGTATTTCGAGTCGAAGTCCCAGGTCGGCATCGAAGTCTCCGTTGGTTTCGAAGCGAAAGCGGTCCTCGGAGCCGAAAACAAGAAACCGGTGAGCCCCGAAACAAAGACCGAATCGAAGGGCGGGAGCACCGAGCTCGAACCCCCGAAACCAGGCGTCCTCGCTGAAATTGCGGTCGCCAAGTTCGAAGCAAAAGCCGGTGCGAAGGCCGAGGCGTCGTACACGTATGAAATGTTCGTCTCCGACGATCCATTGCCACTTTTCTTTGAGCGCCGAACGGGCGACAAACTCAAGGCATCGATCGAAGCGATCCTTGAAGAAGGTTCCATCAAAACCTTCATCAAGTCCGAAGCCTGCGACCACATCAACGCAAACAGTGCTCGCGCGTACGGCGGCCACAAGTCGCTGAGCGTGCACAAGTCGGCCCTTTGGGGCGCCTACAACTGCACCCTTGGCACCGCCGAGGTGCTGAAGGTTCTTCGTTCCGTGAAGACGATCGACCCCGCGATTCTTGGAGCAAACGAGAGCCTCATTTCTCGCTTGTCGTCGTTTGAAAGCAGCGCGCGGCCTGGCAAACATCTCCTCATTTTGTCGTCTCACAAGGGCGACGGCAAAGCGGGAGTATTCGCCTCGGCGGAGGCTACGGCGACCGTGGTGGGCTACGGCGCGAGCGCGTCAGCGTCAGCTTTTTACGGAATTTCCGGTGCTTACAAGCGGGCTTACGCACGCTACCAAAATGCGCTGACAACCGCGGCATATGCACGGCCCGGCGCGAACTGGCGGCGCGCGGAAGTGGTGACGCGCCACCCCGCGGAAGTGATGACGACGTACGACACGGTCATCAGCTATTCCTCGTGCAGCCTCGGCCCGGAATTCGAACTGAAGGCCAATGCATTCACTCCGGTTGGTGGCTACGATGCCATGAACACTGGGGCTGGTAAAAGGGTGAAGGGCGGGCTTGAAGCGGCCGCCGCCGCGATGACCTGGAACGTCCTCAATCGCATGCGTTACCGCACGGCAATTGCTTGCTGGGTTCGGCCGGAGCCCGGCTTGGCCCCGCTCACCGACTCGGTCCGAATCCCGACCATCCCGAGACTCCGCGGCCTTCTCACGTCACCGTTGCGCGTCTCGATTGACGCGGTCGTGGGAACAGGCGTCGCGTATGGCGAATCGTTCGTCGTGGGAAACCTGAACAACCTCTACGATCGCCTTCTGGACGATTCGATCGGCGACGTGTTCATGGCAGGTGCCGAAGAGGATACGCAAATCGTATCGATGGCGGAGACCCTCAACGCCGCGCCGGGAAAGGTTCTTGAGTTTCTCGCCGACGCCGAAGTCATGGCTTTTATTCGTTGCGGGATAATCCCCGAATCGGGTGCGGTCCTGATCGAGGCCACTTACCGCGTCGAAAGTGTGGCGCTCGAAATCGACGTCCACTTCGACGGCGACGCCGTTTTTCACGCGGCGCTCGCTTCGGACACGGGTGACAAGCTATTCAAAGCCGCGAAGGACGGTTCCGTCGAAATGCTCGAGTCGATCCGCTTGCGCTACCGGCTCCGCGACGTGAAGAACGCGGATAAAACTCTCTTTTCCCTCGGGTTTGAGAAGATGGGGGCTGGCAACAAACTCAAAATCGGTCTCGAGCGCGTCGACCGCTCGGGAAGCGACGCGATCATGGACGTTCGGACCGTCTTCGTTCACCCAGCTTTGAAGTCTCTTCACGCATCCGACCCAGGAGCTGCGTACGACAGTTCCGTGCCCCCCGCTGCCCTTTTCTGTCAGTAGAACCGTCCGAACAAAAGGTCCTCGCCCCGAGCGCGTCGAGGCCAGCTGACCGCGTTCCTCGCTTGCGCCCCAGTCCGAAGCCGTGCGACGCTCGAACCCTGGGGTGTTACGTTGGTTGAAGCGGTCACTGCGCCTTCGGCGCGCTGGATGGTGTGCTCGTTCGAGGGGCTTGCGTTGGGGGTTCGGCCGAAACGAGGCGTACCCGCAGCGGTGCTCGACGACGTTTTCGTTGAAGGGGCGACGTTCGAGGTTTCCCTGGTGCGCGGGCGCGCGGACGACATTCGCGCGGCGCAAGACCCCGACACGGCTCGAGCCGGCGACCCGCACCTGAAGGTGAACGAGCTCAACGAGCTTCTCGTGCCGAAAAAAAAGAGCGTATCGCTTCAGGGGCCCGAGTGGCGTGCGGTGCGCGTGCGCGGGGCGCGCCTCTATGACGTGGCCCTTGTCCCCCTCGACGTGGACGGCGACGTGTCGCGAAGCTCCATCTCCGGTTCACTTTATTTCGATGCGAACACGATTGCGGTCGACGGAGCCAGCGACGCGCTGACGGCGGACGCGCGAAGAATTCCTGCATTCTCCAAGGGCACAGATTTTGGCGCCTGGTTCGTGGATCCGTTTCAGCCCATCGGCTGCCTCGCGGACGCAGCCGTTTTGACCTATGCCGTCTTATACGGACGGCAATGCCCTTGGGGCATGCTTCGGTTCCTCGCCGCCTACGTGGCTCTTCGCGCGCTTCGTGCGTTTGCCCCCCTCGCGGCCATGCGTAAACGCTTCGTCGTTTGGGCCGAGGGTACAACGTTTGGAACGGCGTCCCTCTGGGTGTTGTGGCTTTTTTCTTGTTGGCTCGGCGCGGTCGCGGCGTTTGTCGCTGTCACCTCCGTGCAAGAATCCACGTGCGCAACGGCGGGCGCATCGGTTCTGGCTCTCGCTTTTTGCGCGGCCGCACTCTTGGTCGCCTCGCCGGCCCAACGCTTCCTCGCGCCGGCCATCTTCGCTGTTCCTGTGCTTTTTTCCTCGCTGACGCTCACGTGCCCTTCGGCGAACCCCGTCTGCAACGCCATGGGGCCGGACAACGCCGCGCCCTCGGCTGACGGGGAACACAAGCCCGCGGGACACGGGGACAAAGATGTACCCTGCACAGATTCGTCCGGTGCAGCGCGGGGAGCCGGGTCGAGCGCCCCCGGCGCGGTAAAGGGTGCGGTGCCGGAAATGAACTCAGGCAGTGACGCTGG
>CAIQDA010000424.1 GCA_903870415.1 uncultured delta proteobacterium | reverse complement strand
GTCTCCTCGCGCGCGCGATTGTTCACGCGCGCGGAATCGTGGCCGAGCGTCCGTTCGCGCAAAGCGTGAGCGACTACCGCGGTGTGCAACTCGCGCTTCTCGACGAGCTCTGCCGCACCAATGCGAAAACCGCGTTCGGGCGCGCGCACGGCTTCGGGAAAATCAAAGACCTAGACGCTTGGCGTACGCAGGTACCGATTCGGGAATACGAAGACTATCGCCCGTGGATCGACCGGCTTTTGAACGGCGAAAAGCAGGTGCTCACGCACGACGAGCCGTTCATGTTCACGAGCACGAGCGGCACCACCGGTCAGCCAAAGCTCATCCCGGTCACCGAGGCGTGGAAGGAAGAGCTCGCGGCGATCATGCGCCTGTGGATCCACCGAGCGTCTCGCGATCACAAACGCATGCTTTCGAAAAAGATCGTGAGCATCGTGAGTCCTTCGGTCGAAGGCTTCGCGCGCAGCGGCCTTCCCATCGGGAGCATGAGCGGCCTGACCTATCAGCGCGTTCCTTCTGCGGCGCGGCGCAACTACGCCATTCCCTACGGCGTGATGACCGTGGGTGACTATGACCTGCGTTATTGGCTCGCATTGCGCCTCTCGGTCGAAGCCAACGTGAGCCTTGCGGTCGTTCCCAATGCGTCGACCCTCGTGAAACTCGGCGAGCTCGCGGTCGACCACGCGGAGCGTCTGCTTCGGGCGATTCACGATGGCTCCGTGGGCATAGGTTCCGGCGACGTCGGTGCATGGCGTTCCCAAATCGCCGCGGTGGAACGCAAACTCGCGCCGAACCCGAAGCGTGCGAAGGAACTCGAACGCGCCGCGGCTCTTCGCGGATCGCTCCGCCTCGAAGATGCGTGGCCGAATCTCGCGCTCGTGAGCTGTTGGCTCGGAGGAAGCGCCGGCCAGGTGATTCACAGGCTCCGGCGCTACATTGGCGAGAAGCCCGTCTTGCGCGACCTGGGCTTGCGCGCGAGCGAGGGGACCTTCACTGTGCCGCTTGAAGACGGCACCGCGGCGGGCGTTGCGACGGGTTACGCAAACCTCTTCGAGTTCATTCCGGTGGCCGAAATGGAATCCGATCAGCCTTCGACGCTCCTCGGTCACGAGCTCGAAACGGGGCACGAGTACGACCTCGTCGTCACGCACCGAAGCGGCCTCTATCGCTACGACATGAACGACATCGTGCGCTGCGAGGGCTTCGTCGGTACCGCCCCCATCCTCGCGTTCGTGCGCAAGGGTCGCGACATGGTGAACATCACGGGCGAGAAATTGCACGTCAACCACGCGCTCGCGGCAGAGGCGGCGGTGCGTGGAGTTCTCGGGACCGAGCTTGTGCAGTTTCGTCTCGTCCCCGATGCGCCAGGGCTTCGCTACGACCTCCTCGTCGAGGTCGACGGCCAAACGCCCGACGACGACGACTTGGGCCGATTCCTCGACGCTTTCGATGAAGCGCTCGGAGCGCAGAACGACGAATACCGTTCGAAGCGCAAGTCCAAGCGCCTCTTGCCTCCGCGCTTGTGTGTGATGGAACGCGGCTGGGCCGAGGCTCAGCGTCGCGCCGACATCGCCGGAGGCAAGCGCGATGGGCAATACAAATGGCCTGTGTTTCGTGCGGGTTGGGACGCTTTGAGCCAAGAGTCCGTGGTGCACGTGCTCGATCGCGCCAAGCGCCGAAGCTCAAGTCGCCGGATGAAGGTGACGAAAACTCCATGAAGATTACACCCTTCTCGAAGAACCGCGAACTCATCGGCGATCAGCTGACGCGTGCGCGCGACCATCACCTCGTCGTGTCCACGGAGCACGAGCTCGACGTCACCGACGTGTTGCCACTCATCGAGGCGGCCAAGCGTGAAGGCTTTCCGGTCACGCTCATCAGCTACTTGCTCTGGTGCACCGGGCAGCTCATTGGCGCGCAGCCACGGCTGAATCGTCACTGTTTTCACGGGTGGTTTCGCCGCTTCGAGGTCGACTTCGAAGAGGTCAGTTGCACGACGGTTGTGGGTCGCCGCGGCGAAGCGGGTGAGGACATCTTGCTGCCGCTGCTCTTGCGCCACATCGACAAGATGACGCTTCGCCAGGTGGGCGAGGCTCTCCGCGAGGCGAAGACCGCGCCCCTCGACACCTTGCCGCAGCTCGCGGCCATCGAGCGCATCAAGAAGGCCCCGCTGCTGCTCCTGCGCTGGTTCTCGTACAAGGCCCGCAGCGACCCGCACTTCTACATCCAGCACTTTGGAACGTATGGGGTGAGCTCAAACCTTGCAAAAGACCACGGTCCCGTCGGCGGGCACACCTTCGGTAATACGGGATGCGCTTTTCTTCCGGGGACGCTTCGTGAGCTTCCGCGCGTGGTCAACGGCGCCGTCGTCCCTCGCTGGGTCTTGCATCTGCTCTTCCTCGCGGACCACTACGTCCTCGACGGCGCGGACATGGCGCGCGGCACCGAGGGGCTTCGCGTGCTGATGGAAGACCCATCGGTCATGGCGAAGGCGCTACGCGCAAGCTGAGCGAGAGCGGGACTCCACCCTTCGGTCGAAGCGTCACTTTCGGATCGATGGGAGGCACTGGGCCAATGCTTCGCCAGGAAAAAGACTGGGCGATACGCGCAACGATCGCATGCATCTCCATGTCGGCGAAGGCCGCACCGATGCACTGACGAGGGCCTCCGCTGTACGGAAAGAAGGCGAAGCGGTCCGGCGGCGAAGCGGCAAAGCGACCCGGCTCGAAAGCGTCGGGGTTCGTCCACAAGTCGGCTTTGCGATGCACGACCCAGGCTGAGATGAAGACGAAACTGCCCTTCGGAATCGCGAAGCCATCGACCTCGTCATCCTCCGTCGGTGAGCGCGCAAAGAGCCAACCGGGCGGGTAAAGGCGCAAGGCTTCGTTCACGACGCGTTCGGCGGGTGCCCAGCGAAAAACCTCACGGCAACGAATGCCTGAGGGAAATTCGAGACGCGCCGCCTCGCCGAGTTCCTCTTGCGCAGGGGCGTGTGCGCCAAGCAAGTAGAGCGCGTAGGTGAGCGCGTTGGCGGTGGTTTCATGACCGGCGACAAACGTGGTGACGACCTCGTCGCGAAGCTGCGCGTCGCTCATGCCTTGGCCCGTCTCCGGATCGCGCGCGTCCATGAGCATCGAGAGAAGGTCGGACCGGCCTTCGGTGGCGCCGCGTCGTCCTCGGATCATCCGCATGCACACGTCGTCGAGGGCGGCCTTCGCAGCGGAAAAACGCCTATTTTCCCTCACCGGAAGCCAGACGGGAAGGGGGATGGCCCGCGTAAAGCGTGCATCTTGCACGAGCAAGATCTCATCGAGCGCGTGGGCAACGGCGGGCGCATCGGCGGCAACGTCGGCGCCGAAAAGCGCTTCCCCGACAATGGTGAGGGTGAGCGCCATCATCTCGCGATGCGCATCGACCGGGCGGCCTGCCAGCGCCTCGACGCGCCAGCGAACGCAGAGGGCTTCTGCATGCTTGTCAATAAGGTCCGCGAAGCCTTGGAGCCTGTCCCGGTGAAATGCAGGCTGAGCGATGCGTCGCTGACGAAGCCAGAACTCGCCGTCGGAGGTCAGGAGCCCTTCACCGAGGATGGCTTTGAGCTTCTGAATACCCGGTGTATTTTTCGTATAGTTTTTGGCATTCGCTTGAAGGACGTGGCGAATACCCGAAGGAGACGACACGAGGTGAGCCACGCTGCCGCCGAAGGAAAAGCGGACCACGTCGCCGAAGGTCGCCTGCGATTCCTTCAGAAAACGTGCGGGGTCACGGCGAAGGTCCGGCAGGCTCCCAAGAAGGAAATGGCCACGGGGTCCGGGCGCGATCGTGCTCATGCGCACGAGACTATCGCGAAGCGCTGTCGTGCGCAGCCGCGCGAGACCCGAGCCGATTGTCGTTGCACCGCGGCGGACCGATGGAGCATCGAACGGCCATGGTTGCTTCTTTGAACCGCAGCGTCTCGGAGCGCGAAGTCGTCTTCCTCATCGGCCTCGCGCAGTTCGTGAACATCCTCGACTTCATGATCATCTTGCCGCTCGGGCCCGACTACGCGGGCGAGCTCGGGATCGATGCGTCGCGCCTCGGCCTCGTGGCGGGTTCGTACACGGCGTCGGCTGCGGTGGCTGGAATTGCAGCCTCGCGCTTCCTCGACAGGTTCGATCGCCGCAGCGCACTCGCGGTGACCATGGTGGGTCTCGTGTTGAGCACGGTCGCGGCGGGGTTCGCGACGAGCCTCGGCTCGCTTCTTCTCGCGCGGGTCATTGCGGGCGCGTGCGGCGGTCCTGCGACGGCCATCGGCCTCTCCATCGTGACCGACGCGGTGCCCGTTGAACGTCGGGGCAAAGCCTTGGGCGCGGTGATGGGAGCGTTTGCGATCGCAAGCGTTCTCGGCGTGCCGATCGGTCTCGAACTTGGGCGCCAATTCGGCTGGAGATTCCCTCTATTTGCTGTCGCAGCGCTTGGCGCTGTCGTCGTTGCGGGCGTCATTCTTCGCCTGAAGCCAATGCGTGCACACCTCATGCATCATGCGCAGCCGGTGAGTCCACTTGCGCTCCTCGCGCGCCCGGCGACGTTGCTTGCGGTGGCGTCGACCGCGTCCATCACGCTGGCGGGGTTTTCGGTCATCCCGAACGTGAGTGCCTACTTGCAGGGCAACTGCGGGTTTCCGCGCGCGCAACTTGGGCTCCTGTATCTCGCGGGCGGCGTGCCAACCTTCTTCGTGCTTCGCGTGGCAGGTCGTGCGGCCGACCGCTTCGGCTCGCCGCCGGTGGCGTTCGTAGGCACTGGGTTTTTCCTGCTCGCCATGGCGCTCGGGTTTGCGGCCGGTCACACGCTCGTGCATCCGGCGATCGTCTTCATTCTGATGATGGGCGCGCAGTCGATTCGCAACGTGGCGTCGTCGGCTCTCGCGTCGCGCGTGCCTGCGCCCCATGAACGCGCGGGGTTCCAGTCGCTGCAGAGCGCGGTGCAGCACATGGGGTCTGCCCTCGGTGCCGTGGTTGGCGCGACGTTTCTTTCGTCGGGCCCGAGCGGGGAGCTTCTCGGCATGCCCAAGCTTGCGGCGTTTGCGATGCTCGTCAGCTTGCCGTTGCCCGAGTTCGTGCGTCGCCTGGCACCTCTTGTGGCTGTGGTGAAGGACGAGAGTTCGAGTAGGAAAATCACAAACGAAGCCGCTGCCGCGTAGGCCGCGTCACCGCGGGGCGTCGGGCGCTTTCGCGGGGCTTACGTCTGGTGTCGATTTCAGACTAAGACCCATCGCCATGAACCTCGCCGTTGCCTGCGTCCCCTTCACGTTGCTTCTCGTCTATGCCCTGCGCGTACCGATGGCGATGGGGCAAGCGAAGCTCGAAGGCGGCTACGACAACAGCACGCCGCGTGTTGCGCAGC
The DNA here is from genome assembly GCA_903870415.1 of uncultured delta proteobacterium. GTDB lineage: Bacteria > Myxococcota_A > Polyangia > Polyangiales > Polyangiaceae > CAIQDA01. The sequence goes on along the minus strand of CAIQDA010000424.1, from coordinate 26,881 downwards.
AGCGGCTCACGGGCCTCGCGCTCCGGGCGAAGGGCGCCCACGAGAATGGCTTCGAAGCGTTCATGGCGTTTGCTGCCGCCATCGCGCTCGCGCAAGGCGTGGGAATCAGCTCGTCTCCGCTCGTTGTAGGGCTCGCCCTCACGCACCTCGTGGCCCGCATCGCCTACGTGGCGGCGTACCTTGCGGACGCGCGGACGGTGCGATCCATCGTCTGGACGGTGGGCTTCGCGGCGACGCTCGGCATCTTTGGTCAGGCCCTCGCACACGCGGCATGAACCTTCGCTCGCTTCCGCGTTCGTCGCTCGCGCTCTTTGCCGCGGCGGCGCTGTCGGCCGCAGGGTCGCTAGGCTTGCTGTGGACCGCTCGTCCTCGTGCGACCGCTAGGCCCGCGAGCGAGGGAGCGGAGTCCACTTCGGCAGACATTTTGCTGGGGTCAGAGCCGGTGGGTGGTTCCGGTGGAGACTCGGCCGCATCGCTCGACGCACGCACGCGCACGCTCCTTGCGAGGCCGCTTCGGGTCACGTTGCCTGGCGCAGACGCGCTGTCGATCGTGCCCGAGCGTTTCGGTTTTGCGGTCGACGAGTCACGCGTCGCGTCTCTCGCGCTGGAGCTCTCAAACGCGTCGAGCGAGCTTCGCAAGTCGCTGCTTGCGAGCGGTCTCGCGCTCGAGGCACCGGTCACGCTGCGTCCCGAGCTCCTTGAAGCAAGGCTTATCGAGGCGAAAAATGCAGCCGATCGCCGCGCGGTAAGCGCACGCATCGACACGAAGAGCGGGCAGGTCAAGAAGGACGTGGCGGGCATTCGTCTCGACGTCTTCCGAACGATTGAAGCTGTCCTTGGCGCGGTGCGCGAAGGTCGAAGCGAGGTCGCCGCCGTCGTTGAAGAGGTGCCTGCTTCGCATCGAGCCGAAGACCTGAGCGGGGTTCGTTTTGATGAGGTTCTCGGGTACTTCGACACGCACTACAACAGCGACGCGAAGCACGAAGCGCGGTCGTTCAACCTGAAGCTCGCCGCGTCACGCTTCGATGGAACTGTGCTCTTCCCTGGCGAAACCTTCGACTTCAACGAAGTTGTCGGCCCGCGTACCGAGGCGTTTGGATACAAGGTTGCGCCGGTGATCGCGTCCGGTGAACTTGTCGACGGCGTCGGTGGCGGCACGTGTCAGGTTGCTGGAACCTTGCATGGTGCAGCTTTCTTCGCGGGGCTCGACGTTATCGAAAGGCACCCGCACACGCGGCCGAGTTTCTACATCAAGATGGGCCTTGATGCGGCGGTGGCCTACCCCACGCTGACGCTGCGGCTTCGCAACCCCAACACGTTCCCCGTGGTGCTCGTCGAGAGCGTTCGAGGGGGCCTCGTGCGCGCGGAAATCCTGGGTCCGAAGCGATCGCAAGCGGTCACCTTCGTTCGAAAGATCGACGTCGCGTCGCGCTTCGATGAGCGCGACGTGCCCGAGCCCCGACTGCCGAAAGGCGAACGCATTCTCTCGCAGCGCGGCGTGCCTGGATTCAACGTCACGCGCTTTCGCATCGTGCGCGAAGGCGCGTTTGCGTACCGCGAGCGGCTCTCGGACGTGTACCCGCCGACCAGTCAGCTTTGGCGCGTGGGCACAGGGACCGGCGTCCCGGAGTCGTCTCTTCACGACGACGAACACCCCGAATACGTCGCCGACGATTATTTGAGCGTGACGCAAGGCCCGGATATTCACAGTCCAAATGTCACCGAGCCCGAGCGCGGAGGCGGCACCACCGAGGTGCGCGTTGCCGGTCGCTACGGCTTGAAGGGCTGGAGCGCGAAGGAGGGCGCGTTCGAGCGGCGCCACAAGAAGGGTGTAGTCTCCACGCCCGAGCCCAAGAAGGGCGCTGCGACAAAGAGCGGGAAGGGCAAACGATGAAACGCCTCGACGGGAAGACCATCATCCTCGCGGTGACCGGCAGCATCGCCGCCTACAAGGCCGTGGAGGTCGCGCGTTTGTTCTTGAAACGCGGGGCGCGCGTACGCCCGGTGATGACCGCGTCGGCCAGGAAATTCCTTGGTCCGACGACGCTCTCTGGCATCACGGGTGAGCCCGTGCACGCGGACATGTGGGATTCGTCCATCGAGGGTGAGCTCCACGTGACGCTCGCGCGCGGAGCCGATGCGCTCGTCGTGGTTCCCGCGACCGCCGATCGCCTTGCCGTGTTCGCCCAAGGTCGCGCCGAGGACTTGCTCGGAGCCCTCGCGCTGTGCGTGTCGTGCCCCGTTTTCGTTGCGCCTGCGATGCACCCCCGCATGTGGGCGCACGCGGCTACGCAAGCTTCGGTGGCGCTGCTTCGGTCGCGCGGCGTGGCTTTTCTCGGGCCAATCCACGGTCAGGTCGCCAGCGGTGACGAGGGCGTGGGCCGGATGATCGACCCCGAGGCCGTCGTTGAAGCGGTCGCGGAGATGCTCGGTTCGTCGCAGGAGCTTGCAGGGCGTCATGTGCTCGTGAGCGCCGGACCCACCGTGGAAGATCTCGACCCGGTGCGCTTTCTCACGAACCGTTCGTCGGGAAAAATGGGCTTCGCCATCGCAGCTCAGGCCGCGAGGAAGGGGGCTCGTGTCACCCTCGTGGCAGGACCGGTGAACCGTGCGACCCCGGCGAACGTCGAGCGGGTCAACGTGCGTAGCGCCCTTGAACTGCAAACGGAACTTGAGCGAATTCTCGGTCCGGAGCTTCGTGGTGCCGACGCGCTCATCATGGCTGCGGCGGTGGCCGATTATCGACCGGCCTCGTTCTCTGACACGAAGATCAAGAAGCAGGGCGAGGGCGCGTCGCTCGCACTTGTGCGCAACCCGGACATCCTCGCGGCCATCGGGGCGCGACGCACGGGGCCGTCTCCAGTGCTCGTTGGCTTCGCGCTCGAAACCGGCGACGAGGCCGCAGTCACGGCCTACGCGCGCGGTAAGGTCGACGCGAAGAAGTGCGACGTCATCGTGGCGAACGAAGCAAGTCGGGCGCTCGAAGGCGATTCAAACACGATGTACTTGGTTTTTGCCTCGCGAGACGACGCGGTCGGGCCGATCTCGGGCTCCAAAGACGAGGTCGCGGCGGTCATCGTGAGCGAGCTCGCCAAACTTTTCGAAAGGACTCCGCGCCCATGAAACTCATCATCAACGGCGCGCCTTGCGACGTTCCTGCCTCGGTGACGATACGTGCATTGCTCACGCATCTCGATTTGGGCAAAGGGCTCGTGGCGGTCGAGGTGAACAAGTCCATCGTCGTTCGCGCGGAGCACGACACGCACGGCCTTCAAGAGGGCGACGTCGTCGAGCTCGTGCAGCTTGTCGGCGGCGGCTGATCGGCCGGAGTTTTACAGGCGAACCGCTTCAGTACGCGAGGTCGGCCGACGAGCGCGGCGCCACCTTCAGGCTGAAGAAGTACGTGACGACGCCGGTGACGGACCTGAAGGTCGAATGCGCTTGGACGCTCTGCCCGAGGTCCATGAGCTCGTTGGACATGGCGGGAGCGTTGGTGCCGGTCGCCATGGCGCCGGTGATGCGGCCCTTGCCGTCGTCTTTCCAGCTCGGAATCGAGACGTTCGTCAGCTTGACGAGCATGCCGATGTAGCCCTTGCCCGTGTCCCAGTCGGCGAGCATCGCGGGCGTGATCTCCGCGGGGGGCGGTGGCACGTACTCGAACGCAAAAGCGCCCGCGGCGTAGGACAATTGCGGCAGGTATTGGCCTGCGGGGAAGACGACGGTCGTGCCGATGGTCGTGTTCTCTTGGTACTTGCCGCCGGTGAGCGCGAACACGTCACCGGGTGCGGGCGTGGCCGATGCGGGCATGAGCGTCGGGCGGTAGAGCGAGACGCCGGAGTATGGCGCGTTCGAGCTGACGTCTTGCACGTAGACCGCGCCGCGGCCTTTGCCGTCCCGGGTTTCGTCGAAGTTGTCGATCGCCACGACGACGGCTCGATCGATGTCGATGATGGGCGCCGTGGCCGGGTCGCGGCGCGTGGGCGATTGCGGGTTGCGCTGGCAGACGATGCGGTTCGGCGCAGCGTTCGCGTCTGTGCGGCAATCCGGGCCCGAACCTGGTTCCGGAATCACGATGGCGTCGCCTGGGCGCGTGCTCGCACCGCACGCTGCGAGAGAGAGCGAGAGACCGGTGACCAAAACCGCAGTGCGCATGCGGCCATGCCTACCAAAGGGCGCGGCGCGCGGCACGTGAGAACCTCGCCCATGCGCGAGTCGACGCTTCGTCAGCGAGCCTTGCGACTTTCGGCGAGTTCGGTGCCCTTGGTGCGCACGAGTCGCGCCAGGTCGCGCATCGGGACGCGGGCAGGGCAATCGGCCTCGAGGCGTTCAAGTGTCGCGTCGTCGATTGCGGAGAAGCCGCCGAGGGCCGCGTCGTAATCGGGCAAGCTGCGGCTCGACGCGAGGAAGAGGTTCATCGGATTGGCGAGGCCGGCGCGCGCGTCTGCGGGCAGCGTTCCGAGGGCGCAAAGGCCACACGCGATGCAGCCGCGGGCGTTGTCGACGACCGTGCGCTCGGCGGGGGTGAGCGAGAGAAGGCCGTCGGCGCGGTAGGCCTCGCGAAACTCCAAAAGCCCACGAGCCTGTCCAAGGGCGCGCGCGGCGAGAACCCGGAGAAGACTCCACGCGAGGAGAAGCGCGGTGCGGAGGAGCGCAAGCATTCGTGGCACCCTAACGGCCCTTCGGAAAGCGCGCGAGCAGGGCGAAAAAAAAAGCGAATCACCCTGCGCTTCGAGCGAGAGACGTGGCGGAAAAGCGTGGGCGACGAACCACGCGTCGAAGCGTCTTTCGCGCATGCGCCTGCTCCGCGTAAGCTCGCCGGTGCATGGTGCACTTTCCAGCGTATTTGCGTAGCGGCGACCGCCTCGTCTTGGTCGCCCCCTCAAGCCCGTTCGAACCGGCGGAGCTTGAGGCGGCGGTGCAACGTTTTCAGCGCGAAGGCTTTCGCGTCGAGGTCGCCGAGGACGTGTTGGAGCGGGACGATTACCTTGCGGGCTCGGACACGCGCCGCCGCACGGAGCTCCAGCGAGCGCTCGACGACGTGGACGTGCGAGCCATCGTGGCGGTGCGCGGCGGCTATGGCGCTGGTCGCATCGCGGCACGGCTCGACGCGCGACGTTTCCTCGAAAGCCCCAAGTGGATTGTGGGCTTCAGCGACGTCACCGTGCTTCACGCCTGGGCGCAAAGCATCGGAGTCGCCTCGGTCCACGGCCCGAACGGCGGCGGCGTCGGTCGCTCCGAGCCCGAAGCGCAAGCGGTCATGGCCATGCTTCGCGGCGAAGCGACCGAGGCCACGTGGCAGGTGCGCGCGGCCTCCTCGTTCGAGCCCGTGTCGGGCGTTGCAGCCGGGGGCAACCTCACGGTGCTTGCGCACGAGGCCATCGCTGGGCGACTTCCGTCCATGAGCGAGCGCGTCGTGTTTCTCGAAGACGTGGGCGAACGTGTTTATCGCGTTGACCGCATGCTCGCCGCGCTCGTGGATGGCCGCTTTTTCTCAGGCGCGAAGGCGATCGTCCTCGGCCACTTCACGCGGTGCGAAGGGCGTGTGGACGGCCGCACCCTCGACCAACTCGCGCGGGAGCTCGAGGCCCGCGTTGGCGTGCCGGTCGTGCAAGGCGCGCCCTTCGGTCACGAAGCACCAAACGAAATATTCGTGCAAGGTGCACGCGTTCGTGTGACGAGCACGGCGGTGACCCACTGCTTCGGAACGTCGCCGGATTGACTTCGCGGTCGCTGCGCAGGAGGCACCGCGGCGAAAGAACAAGCGAGGTGCGCGACCCATCGATGGCGATCGTCAGCCCATTTCCTCAGCATCGGGCATGGACTCGAGAAGCGAATCGTCGAGCAAGTCTCCGCTCGGAAGTGCTTCAGGAACGTCGCTCGCGGGAAGGTCTGCGGCCGTTCGCGTCAGGTCCAGCGCTGCAGCGTCTTCGAGCTCATCGCCCCCCGCGTCTTCGACCTCCGAAAGGTCGAGGACCGAGGTTGGCGCGTTCGGCACGGCAGCCGCTGCATCAACGTGCGGGGCTCCGTCCTCGGACGACCCCTCCGAGGCTGGCGCCATTGTCGCCGCCAGAAACGACGTGAGCGCGATCGGTGCGGATGGCGCCGGAGCAGCATTTTCTGTGGCAGGAGCGCTTTCGGCGGTTGCGACGTCGAGCGCGGGGGGCGTGACCGGAAGCGGCGTGACCTCGACGATCGGCATCGCGGGTATCGCGCGCACACTCACGCGTGCGGACGAGGGTGGGGGCGGGGCGCTTGCTCGCGGAACCGAACCGAGAGACCGCGATTTCGCGCGCTCAAGGGCGGCGGTGGCCTCTCCGTCTTTCGGATCGAGTCGCAGCACGCGGCGCCAGGCATCGGCGACTTCGCGTGGATCGCCGCTCGCGTCCTCGAGGGACTCCGCGATGTGTCGCGCGATGGCGATGCGTCGCGGCGTGTCTTTTTCCAAGGACCAGCGCTTCTCAAGGGATGCGACGAGCTCGTGAACGAGGCCGCGCGACTCAAGAATGTGCTCGAGCAGTTCGCGATGGACGGGGCTTCCGTCGACAAGGGTCTGCGCGACAGCTTGTGCTTCCTCGAGGCGCGTCGCCGCGACGAGCGCGTCAACGAGGGCAACTCCAATGGCTTCGCTACCCGGTCCGCTCGCGTGTTCGAGCGCGCGCTGGAGCACGGTGACGCGATCGAGCTCCGCGGTGAGGTTCGCCTCTTGAGCGACCTCAGGGTGGGCCGCGATGAGCGCTGCAAGTGCCATGATTCGCAGGCTTCCGTCCGCACCGAGTCGTTCGAGCGCCGCGACGATTGCGCGATGCGTGGGCAGACCGCGCGCTCCGCCCAAGCGTGCGAGGGCTTCCGCCACACGCCCGTCGGTCGTGTGGTTGGCGAGTCGTTCCGCGTCGAGCGCATCGCCCGCAGCTTCGAGGATGGACACGAGCGCATCACGCCCTTCACCGTCGACGGTGCGAAGGACCTGGGCGAGGGCATCGTGGAACGCGGCTGCAGGGAGTCCCTGCGTGCGACGAAGGAGCGCCACGGCCTGTTCGGGGGTGGGCGCGATCGAAAGCGCGAACGTCAGCCATTCCGCAGGTCGCTCGCTCGCTGGCGCGCCCGCATGAGCGTCGACGCTCGCGAACGCTTCGCGACCGAGTCCGAGCGCTGAAAGGGACCGAGCCTCGCTCAGCGCCTCTGCGGCGTCCGGGCTTGGGCCGATCGGCTCGAAGACTTTGCGGGCGATGTCCGCGTCGCCGCGCGCGAGTGCAAGCGCAAGGATGCGTCGTGAGGTTGCGTGACCCGCTCGCTGCGCGGCGAGAGCGAGTGAGAGCCAGGCCTCGTTCGAAGGGAGTTCAGAGAGCCAGTCGTGAAGCGCTTCTTCCGCCGGTTCGAGACCCGCGAACGAAGCCAGCGTCACTGCGGCTTCCTGAATATTTCCAGCCTTTGACGCCATTTGAACCCAAAGCGTTCTCAGCTCCGGATTCGCGGCGGCATGGGGTGCCACGAGGGTTGCGGCATCGTGCGCGCGTCCGAGGCGGCCTCCCAAAAGAAGCGCTCGCTCGCGGACGAGGCCCTCGAGCGTTTCGTCATCGGCCTCCACGTCGATGGCCTTCGCGAGGCAGCGATCAAGGACCGCGACGTCGCCTGTGGACCGCGCGAGCGCCGTCGCTTGCGCAACGCGATCAAAGTCGTCCGCGTCGAGGTCGAGGAGCGCGAGGACGTATCGCAGTTCGCGCGGCGCATCGTTGCGCGCATGCGCGAGGGTTACCGCGCGTTCGAGCCAGGATTTATTCTCGCTTGCGTCATCGGTGGTCGACGAGAGCGCCTGTTCGACGAGGTCGAGTTCTTCTTGTGGACCGAGCAATCCAGCGCCCAGGTCGAGAAGCTCTCGCACCACGCGCCCATCAAAGGGCTGCGGAAGCGTGCGGAGTACACGCAATGCCCCGTCGCGATCGCCGCGCGACCGAAGGGCTCCTGCGCTCAAGAGTGCCGCTTCCATGCGTAGCGCTTGGGGGACATCGCTGCGCGTCGCGACGCCTTCGACGAGGGCCCGAAGCTCGTCGTCCGAGCTCCACGCGACGGGCGCAAGAAGTCGCAAACGGGCGGGGGTCGGTCCCAGGCGAAGAAGCTCTTTCACCAGCGGAAGTGCTCGCGGAGACTGCTCGTGACCGGGCGCGAGTTCCTCGGCGAGCGCCAGCCACGCGGCGCGGTCCTTCGTGGTGCGGAGGGCCAAGGTCGTGGCCCAATCGAACGTTTCGCCGTTGTCACCGGAGGCGCACGCGAGCACCACGTTGCGAAGCACGCTCACGTCGCAACCCGCGCCAACCGCATCGCGAAGCGTCGCCAGCGCGAGCTTACGCGAGCCGCTCTTGGCAAAGTGCGTCGCGGCACGAACGAGGTGCGTGGACCGCGCGCGCTCGTCGGCGAGGTCCGCTTGTGCGAGGGCCGAACGGGCGGCACGTTCCGATGCCCCAAGTTCGATCGCACATGCTTCGGCAGCAGCAAAAAGACGTGCATCACGCGTGGCAAGTGCCGCGTCGGCGAAGAGTTTCTCCGCCCCGCTCACGTCACCGGACGCGCGCCTGAGGTTGGCGAGTTCCTCGCTCAGCGATGCGCGTTCCGTTGTGGTCAGCGCAGCCCCAATGGCCGCGAGAGCGTCGACGAGAACGGACTCGAGACGCGGGCGATCGCGAAGGGGCCGAACGACGTGAAGCACTTCACGCCACGCAGCCGCATCGGTCGTGAGCAATTGCGCACGACGGAGCAGCACGGCGCCCGCAGCCGAAGGGTCGCGCCGTTTGTCGAGCTGGAGTCGCGCCAGTTCCGCGAGGACTTCTGCTGGGTTTGCTGCGGTCGGGAGACTTTCTTCCACGAGCCGAACGACCGCATCCCAGCGGCCCACGCGTTCGAGATGTCCACGCAAAGCGGAGCGCGCGTCCGCGTTCTTCGCGTCGGTCCGAACGAGTTCTTCGAGGGCGTCGATGGCCCCGAAAGGATCGTCGAGGGGGCCGGCGCAAAGCTCTGCCAGCTCGCGCACGATGGGCAGGCGCTTCGTGACGGGCCAGCCGCGGGTTTTGGCCGCGTCCGAGGCTTCCACGAGCACGTCGCGCAAGCCTTCGTGGTCGCCGCGACTCTCAAGAATGGCCCGCATTTCCCCGAGCGCTTCGGCCTCGAGCGGATCGAGCACGAGCACCTCACGAAGCTTGGCCACGTGAAGCGACGGAAACGATTTGAACGAGGTGGCCTCGGCCAAGAGTACGTCGACGCGAGGGTCGCGTGGGTGCGCGTCGGGCTGCTCCAGTTCATCGACGTCGACGATCGACGAGGTGGAAGAAGGTGCCTCGGGGAGCGCGCCGGTCGGGCGATCGTCGAGGCTTGCTTCGAGACGTCCAAGGGCGCGTGCTTGCCTGTCGGAGCCAAGAACGAACAGCGCAGCTTCGAGCTTCGTGCGCACAGATTCGTTGAGTTTTGCCTCGATACCGCGGTCCACGAAGAGGTCGAGGGCGTCGTCGCTTCTCGGGTCAAGTTCGAGGGCCGAAGCCGCGTACGCGTAGCCCGTTTGCCCCTGATGACGCCGCGCGAGGTGCACGAGCGACAGCACCGCCTGAGCGCGCTCATCGTCGTCGAGGCCGCTCTCTTCCCTCGCCGAAAGCACCGCGGACTGGGCGAAGCGCGCGAGAAGCTCTTCCGATCGTTGAACGCCCATGGCCTCGCGCAAGAAGAAGCGCTCAAGCGCCCTGTCGTTCAGTTTCGACGCTTCGTCCGCGAGGGTGATCGCCGTCGAGGCCCGCTTTTCATCAAGCGAAATACTCGGAAGTACCCAGGTGTAAAGGCGGAGCGCGCGCCCCAATTCGCCCACGAGCGTGGCCGCGTCGACGCCTCGTTGCGCAGCCCGAAGCTTCGGTTCCTCGATGGCCAACAGCGCGTCGAGGCACTCAATCGCCGTGTCCCGCGCGCCTGCCTCGGCGAACGCGTAGGCAGCTTCAGCCCAACACTCGCTTCGCCGATCGTCTGTGGGGGCCGCTTTGGCCGCGTCGACCCAGGCTTGCGCGCGACCAAGGTGCGGCATCGCGGCGAAAGAGTCGGGCGCGTCCGGGGCGGTGGACGAAGATGAAGCGGCGGGGGTCGAGCTAGTGGAAGGCGTGGTCATTCGAAGATTCCATACCCAGACGACGGTTTCGTCGCCGGAGGGTCGGTCGGAGTCGCGGGCGTAGCGGAGGCGGCGGACGGCGCGGTGCGCGGTGTCTTGCTTGCGGGCTTCGTGCCCTTTGGCGGAAGCGCGCCAGTGGCGGGTTCCGGTGAGGGCGCGATGGAAGGCGTGTTGGCGGGTGAAGGCGGGGCTTGAGGCACCGGCGCGGGCGCGGCCAGACCGGCAAGCGGCGGGGCCTCGGACGGCGCGGGCGTTAGAGCCTTTCGCGCGAAAAAGAGCGCGGCACCGAGCGCGAGTGCGGCGAGCGACCCGGCGATGAAGCTCGCGAACGGGTGTCTTTTCTCTGGCGAAATGCCAACGTCCTTCACGGACTCGGTGACGAGCGTCGCCTCCTCGGGGGCGGGCGACGAGGCCATCGCGGTGAACGACGCGGACGTCATTGCCGATGGCGCGGAACGGCGAGAGACGCGCATGCCGCTCGAATCGGCCAACGCGGCTTCGTACACGCGCAAGAGTCGCTCGGCGAACGCGTCGGCGGTCGCGGGTCGAAGGCTTGGGTCCTTCGCGAGAGCGTCGCTGAGCAGGTTTTCGAGGTCGTCCGGGATAGGGACGGGGAGACCGAGATCGCGGAGCGGCGTCGGCGCGGTTTTGATGTGGCGCGCCATGACGACCACCGCTTCGCGATCGTCGAAAACCGGGCGGCCGCTGACCATTTGATAAAGAATGGCCCCGAGCGTGTAGAGGTCCGAGCGAGCGTCGAGCGGAAGCCCCTGAGCCTGTTCTGGCGACATGTACCGCGGCGTTCCGAAGACCGCGCCCGCTTGTGTTTCGACCACGTCGAGCGAGGCGTCGATTCGGCCCACGAGTTTGGCAATTCCGAAGTCGAGAACCTTGACGATTTCACGGCTGCCGGAGCCACTCTCGACACCTGCAAAATACACGTTGTCCGGTTTGAGATCGCGGTGAACGATGCCCTTTGCGTGCGCTTCGGAGAGGGAGCGGAGCACCTGAATCGCGATGTCGATGGCTTCCGTGACCTCGATGCGACGCAGACGTGCGAGGCGCTGACCTAGCGATTCGCCTCGTAGAAGCTCCATGACGATGTACGGCTCTCCGTCGCCGGTCAGCCCCGAGTCGAAGGCGGTGACCGTGTGCGGCGAGCTGAGCTTCGCGATGAGCTCCGCTTCGCGCTTGAATCGAGCGGGCGTCGTCTCGTCGGCGTTGCGGTCCTGCCGAAGGATCTTCACGGCGACCTCGCGGCCGATGTTCAATTGCCGCGCCCGGTACACGGCGCCCATGGAGCCCGAACCGAGCAATCCCTCGATGCGGTAGCGGCCTTCGATGACTCGACCGACGAAGGGATCGATGGCGGGCGCGCTCGAAGGCGGCGCGATGACGAGGAGCGCGCCGTCGACGGGGCAATGGCCATTCTTGTCGGTGCGACCCGCAACGTAGCTGCGAGCGCACTCGGTGCACCGCATGCGGGCACCCATGGCGTCGGGGGAGACGGTCTCGGCGGGGAGGGCGGGTCGTGGCAACAGGGGTTGGCGATGTTCCCCCGACCAGGTCAGCGTTTCAACCGATAGAATCCGCTTAGATGCATCGATGAAGCGACGCGGCTCGATTCCGTCGCAGCTGCGAAGGCGGCGACCTTCGTCGGCGTCCAAGAGCCGGTCCCCGCGATGCAAAGAGACGATGCTGGCCCTCGTGCGCGAAAAGGGTTACGGCGCGCCTCATGGCCACTTCTCCAGCGTCCGCCCTCGAAGCTCTTTTCAACGCCCACCGCGCGCTCGGAGCTGCGCAAGAAGCCGTTCTCGACGTTGCACAGGACGACCTCGTTCGCGGTCTTCAAGTCGAACTCGAGAAGGCGGGGACCATCGACGACGAAGACGAAGCCTCGCGTCGCTACGTGGCGATTGCCGAAGTGCTTGCAGAGCTCGAAGGCCCCGCGGTCGTTGAAATGCTCATCGACGTCCTCGACCTCGACGATGCGGACGCGCGCCAAGTGGCGGGCGAGTCGCTTGTGGGCCTCGCGTCCGACCGCTTCAAGGAGGTCGCGCAAGTGGTCGAGAAGCAGCTTGAAACCCGTTCCGGCGACAGCGGCGCGCTTCGTGAGCTTCCGTACGTCTTCGCGATGATTCCCGAAGGAAGCAGCGTGAAGCTTCTTGAGAAGTTCCTCGCGCACAAAGAGGCTGAAGTTGTCGCGTCGGCAATCGAAGCCCTTGTCGAAATCGGGGATGCGTCGGCCGCCCGCGCGCTCGAAACGCTCAAGAAGGACAAGCGCGAAGTGAGTGTCGAAGACGACGGCGAAGAAGCGCAGTCGGTGACGATTGGCGAACTCGCCCTCGAAGCCCTCACGCTGCTCAAGGGCGCTGCGCGAAACTGATTCGGAAGGCGTCCAAACCGTTTTCCACACGAGCAGCGGGCTGAAAGGCCTTGCTGCTCGTGGTGCATTTCGGGGGACGCGCCGTGAGGGAAAGTGCTCGGGGCGTGCCGAGGAGCCTCGCGCCGATTCCTGCGCATCATTCTCCGTTCGGCGGACGATTCAAGCTAGCCTTCGCCCGCCAACGATGGACGTTCTCTGCCCCCAATGCGCCTACGCGTATGAGCTCGACGATGCGCTCATCACCAGCACCGGAACCCTCGTGCGCTGCACGAATTGCGAACATAAATTTCGCGTCGCGCGGGATGCGGAGGACGAGCCGTGGGTCGTGCGCACCTTCGACGGTGGCATCGCACGCTTCCGAAATCTCCCGGACGTGCAACAGGCCATTATTCGTGGAGAGCTAGGGCGCAGTGACTTGCTTGCGCGCGGAAAAGGCGCAGCTCGGCCCCTTGGCAATATCGTGGAACTCGCGGGTTTTTTCGATGCGCAAGCGCGCCGGGAAGACAGCGAGGTGTTCTCGCGCCCAGGCTTTATCCCCGACGACGTGCCCACGTCGCCGAACATCTTGTCCGATCCGTCGGCGGTGGTTCTTGAGTCCATTCCGGACCTAACCGCAGCCCTCACGTCGTCGTCGTTCAGCGGCGTGTCACCGATGCCGTTTCCGCGGTCGCCGTCGTTCCCGCCACCGTTCGAAGTTCGATCGCCGACAAGCAGTGTTCCTCCTTCGGCCACCGTGTCGACGGGCAATCCAGTGCTTGTCGCCGCGTCCGAAAGGTCGACGATGAGCGAGCGCAGCTACGCAGGCCCGCCGCCCGTTTCTGGGGCATTTCCCACGGACGCGCCGCGATCGGCGGTTCCTATCGACGTGCGCCCGAAGGCCCGAGCCACGGGCTGGATCGTCGCGGCCTCGATGCTTATTTTGGTCGGGTCCGGGGCGTTCCTCCTCGGGCGTCGCTACACGAAACCGGCCGCGGATTCGGCGCAGGTGCCTCGATCGCTGGCCGCCGTCGCAGGGTCCGTTGCCGATGTGCGCGCCGGTCGCCTCGAGCACGCGCGCGAAGCCATCGATGCGATGAGCAAAGATCTCGGGGCCGATCCTTTGCTCCTCGCGGCTCGCGCGGACTTGGCCCTCGCGCAAGCCGACGTGGCTGCTTGCCTGGCGATTGTGGGGAAAAAGACTGGCTCTCCTGACGCTTCAGCTCTCGCGCTTGCAGCCGAAGAAGCTTCGGGCGCCGCGGTGAAGGCCGCCGAGCGCACGGCGGAATCGATGCCAGACGGTGCGGATTCGCTCGATCGGTTGGCGCAAGCTTTTGCGCTTTCGGGAGCACGAGCCCGCGCACGGCAATGGGTTGATCGCCTCGGTGCGGACGATGGAACTCACGCCTACGCCCGTGCGCTCGTGGCGGTGGTGGAAGGCGCCGATGATCGCGCGAGCCGCCTCGAACGCGCGTTCACCCAAGAGCCGTTCAGGGCTCGTCTTCGCGCTCTCACCGAGCAAATCATCGCGGATGACGCATCCACGCAAACGGCACTTGTGGCCGCGCTTCGGTCGAGCTCGGACAGTGCGGCGCTCCTCCGTTGGCTCGATGCGCTTCCGGCACCGGTGGCGGCGGACGCAGGCACCGTTGTCGAAGCGGGTGCGGCGAAAGTGAACGCAGGCGGTGACGACTTCGGTGTTCCCTTCGAAGGGGCTGAGAACGACCGCGAAGGCGCGGCGCCCAAAGGTCCTCGCAAGATCACGACGACCGATCCTCGGCGCGCGCTCGAAGAAGGTGAACGTGCGCGACGACGCGGCGACCTCGAGCAAGCGAAGGCTCTTTACGCGGTGGCACTTCAAGCGAATCCCCTCGATTCCGAGGCGCTCGCGGGCCTCGGCGACTGCGCTCGTGACGGCCGCGAGATGACGGCTGCGATTGCGTATTACCGAAAATCCCTTGGAGCCAACCCGAGCTTCTTGCCCGCGCGCCTTGGCCTTGCCGACGCGCAGTGGGCGGCGGGCGACCGCGCAAACGCCATGAAGGCCTACCGCGAAATCGTCGATAACTTCCCCGAGGGCGCTTACCCGCCCGTCGTCAAAGAGCGTGCCTTCGGCCGACCACCGAGTGCCGAGGAGCAACAGCCTTGAGTCGTCGTCTGAATGCCTTCGTGGGTCTTGCGTCGCTCATTGCCTGCGTTTCTGCGTGCGAAGGGCGATCGCCGGTCCATGCCGGAAAGCTTCCCGCGCTCGCTCCAAAGGGTGGTGACGCGACGCTTGCGATCATCGACTTGTCCGCCGGCGCACCGGAGCTCGACGTGCACGGGGTCTTCTCGTTCGTCCCGCGCAAGAGCAGCTTCGCGGAGGCCATTCTCGAACTCGACGCGCTTCACGACGAGCCCGAGGTGCGCGGCGTATTCGTGCGCTTCGGTTCTGCGCGTCTCGGTCTCGCGCGAGCTCACGAGCTCGGAAGTGCGCTTCGCCGTCTCGTCGAGAGCGGAAAGCCTGTGCATTGCCACGGCGAATCGTTCAACAACGCCACGCTCGCCATTGCCGCGCAAGGGTGCACGCGCATCGTTCTTGCGCCACCGGGCGAAGTCGATGCGAACGGTATCGCCGCAGAGATAGCGTATTACCGTAAGTTTCTCGCGGATGAGCTTCGTATTACGCTCGATATTCTTCAGGTCGGAAAGTTCAAAGGCGCCGAGGAGCCCTTCACGCGCGACGGACCGAGCGACGAAGCAAGGACCTCGCTCCTGAGCACGCTCTCCGACATGCGAGCGGCGTGGCACGAGGACGTGAGCAAGACGCGGCCCCAGCTTTTGAAGGGGAAAATTCCAGCCCTTGAAGACGGTCCCTATGCGGCGGGCGAGGCGCTCGAACGCGGCCTTGTCGACGCGCTCGCGTACGGAGACGACGCGCGGGAAGAGGCACGCAAGGCGGTCGGTGCGACTCGCGATGACGTACGCTTCGGCCCTCGAGGACAAGACAAAGCCGACGACATCGCGGACGTGTTCAAGGCCGTGGGCGTCGGTGACAGCGCAACGGCACCCATCGCCATCGTGCGCGCCGAAGGAGCCATCACGTCGGGCGGCGGCGATGGTCCGTTCGAGTCGTCGACCGGCATCCGCGAGCGTGAGCTTTCCCGGCTAATCGCAAGGCTCGAGAAGAGCGAGAGCACGAAGGCCGTTGTGCTTCGAATCGACTCGCCCGGCGGGAGCGCGCTCGCGAGCGACCTCTTGTGGCATGCGCTCATGAAGCTTCGCGCGAAGAAACCCATCGTCGTGAGCATCGGCGACATGGCAGCCAGCGGCGGCTACTACCTCGCATCAACGGGCACGAAGATCGTGGCGGACCCCGCGAGCATCATCGGATCGATCGGCGTCGTCGGCGGCAAGATGACTTTCGGCGCGGCTGCGGAGCACTGGGGCATCCACCACGAGGTGTTTCCCGCCAGCCCAAATGCAGGTGCGGGGAGCCGCGCGGCCATGGAGTCCATCCTCGAACCTTGGGACGCTCCGACACGCGCCCGGGTGTTCGGAACCATGACTGCGATCTACACGCTGTTTCTCGACCGCGTTGCCGAGGGGCGCGGGCTCACGGTGAAGGACATCGCGCCGTCGGCGGAGGGTCGTATTTTTAGCGGACGTCAGGCTCTCGAGCGTCACCTGATCGATTCGCTTGGTGGCCTTCACGAGGCGGTTCATCTCGCGCGCGAACTCGCCCACTTGGGCCCGGACGCCGAGGTCGCGTTCCCGGACACGAAGCAAGGAATTTTGCAGCTCCTTGAGGGCCTCGAGACCTCCGCGGGTTCGCGTTCGAGTGCTGCGGTTGCGGTCGAATCTCTCCGTGCGTGGTCGCCTGTGAGGGCGGCGGCTCTCGAAGCGCTTGGGCCCCTTGCGCCTCTTGCCACGGGCGAGCGCGCAGTTGCCGCGATGCCGTTTCGGCTGGAGCTTCGGTGAACTTGTACCGGAGCCTGTTCATCGGCGCGACAACGCTTCTCGGCGGTTGCTTGATGACGGCGACGGTTCCGGATTTGGGCACCGTGACCGAGGCGCGTCCGTTCGTGTTGCGCGACGCGGTCGATCCGCGTCCCGAGCGTATTTTGACGGCATTTCCTGACCAATTTCTCGTGCCCGTAGCGGTGAACGGTCCCACGTCGACGTTCCAATGGCGCGTGTACGTGGACCTCGATCGCAAAGCGGCGTCCGCGTCATCGGGAGCGCTCTTCGACATCGGGCAAACGAGCGAGGCCGAGCCGCTGAGTGCCGACGCCATTCGCATGATCCGTTTTCGACTCGAAGCGCCAACGGAAGTGGGTGCAGGATGCACGCTCGTGCAATTTTATGCGGCGCGAAGCTTCGACGATCGGCGCTTTCCGTTGACGTCGCCCGCGGCGGGTCCGCCGGATACCGTGAGCTGGCTCGTTGCTTCCGGTCCGGACGGTTGCGCAGGTGTTTTGCCTGACGCCGGCGCCGCCACCGACGACGCTGGAAACCTCTTGGATGGAGGAGCCGCATCGGACGCGTCGACCGAGGGTGCGGATGCGCTCTGAGGCGGCACCACGACCGCACTCGTTGTGGCTCTTCGGGATTCTGGGCTGCGCAGTCTCGTCATGCTCTCCCGTGGCGTCTTCGACGTCCGTCGTCGTCACCGATTGGGACTGCCCCTTGATGGAGTGCACCACGCTCGAGTCGTCCGCCACGTGCACGGGGGGCGTTTGCTCGAACGCGCTTTCGGATGCGAACGTGGTTGTCGCCGTGCGTCTTCCCGCGAATTCGAACGCGTCCCCCGGAGCCTTCGTGCTCTCCGCACCATCGGTACTTGCATCCTGCAAGGAGTGCGTGTCGCTTCCGGCGCCGCCGTACAGCACGGAGCAAGGGCTCCTCGTGGCCCGTGAATTGGCCACGAAACTCGGTTGGGACACGGGGACCGACGTCGTGGTGCCCGCGGACATTCGCATCGACGCGCTCATCGCCGGTCGCTTTCCGCTCTCTGGCGCGCTCGCGGCTCCGCTCGCCATCACGCCGCTCGAACGATGGGCGACGAGCCTCGCGTCGAGTCCGTGGAGGGGCCCGGCCGGCGACGCCGCGGTCACGTCTCGTGCTGTTGTTTTTCAGGGTTCTTACGCGCGCACGCTGCTTCCTGCTCCGCCATTCGACGAGGTTCTTCCGCCGTTCCACGACACGTTTTTGGTCCCGGGCGGTGAGCCCATGCACGGAGTTGGAACGGGCACGCTCGCGACTGTTTTGTTGCCGCACGTCGAACTCGGGACGCGTCGCGCGGGATGGTCGCTCTACCTCGTCGATGCGAAGGGCGAGCGCCGCTCGTCGGTGGCGCGCGGAGAATCGTTCTCGGGCCCGGTGTCGCTTCGTGTTGTCGCGGGCGCGGATTCGAATCCGCTCGCGCTCGACCTGGTCGTTGCACCGGGCGACGAAGGCGTTTTGTCGCCGCACCTGCTCCTTCCGCTTCCCAGCGCATTGCCTCGCATTGCGTATCCAAAGCTCCCGTCGACCGCACGAGCAACGTTCAAGGTGCTCTTGCCCGATGGGTCACCGGCGAGCGGCGCCTCGCTCCGCCTTCGCGTCGATGGAACGGACCCGGTATCGGGCGACGCAGACAGCGTATTCGCTTCGTATGCGAAAGGGATGACGGACCTTCGTGCGGACGCCGCGGGTGTCGCTACGGCGGTGGTCCCGCTCGGACAGTTGACCGCGGTGGCGCGTGCTCTCGACGGACCGCTCTTGGCCGCAACCCGTGAATTGCTGCTTTTGTTCAGTAAAGAAACCGCATCGGTGACGTTCAGGCCCGAGGCCCCGAGGTCCATCGATGGCGTGTGCGCCTTTGCGGGCGGGCGCATGGTTGCGGGCGCGACGGTGGAGGCGCGACTCCTCAACGCTTCCGCGAGCCCGGGCGCGTTTACGCGCGTGGCCGCCGTGACCACGGCAGACGGCGCGTTTCATTTGGATCTGCCAGGTGCCGGATTCGCGTTTTGGTTTCGTGGCCCGCCCGGAGCTCCGATGCAGGAAGTTCTGCTCGGTCGCGACGCGCTCGACGGTACGCAGCTCAGCCAAATTCCATGCCGATTGCGCGCTCCGGTTCGACGGAGCATGACCATTCTCGATGCGGCTCCGCAGATCGGCGCCCCCATAGGCGCTGCGATTGTTGAGACGTTGCGATTGAATGGTGACGCCGCGCCCACGTGGCTTGGAGAGGGCGTCTCGCATTCGGACGGCCGAGTGGTCGTATACGAAGCGCCGCAATGACCGTCGCAAATGCGATTCGTTTGCCATGCCTTTCGGGCTGGCCCGGGGCTTCCATTCTGGTAAGGGTTCGTCGGAGAGGTGCACGTGCGCGTTGATCGCATCGAACGCTTGGCGAATGTTTCTTCGGGGCAAGAGGGCGGAACTGGTCGTAACCGATCGGTGATCGCGCTCGCTGCCGCGGCGTATGCATCGCAGCCATCCGTCGACTCCACCACCCCCACGGGTTTCGACCCGTTTGCCGTGACCCTTTTCGAGGCGATCGTCGAGGCCGCGTTTCTCGTGGCAACCGCAGACGGCGTGTTCGACGCGGACGAACGTGAGGTCTTTTCGAGGATCGTCGCGGCTTCCGCTGAAAACGCGTTGCCGCGCAGCGACTTGAACGGCCTCATCGAAGAGCTCGCCGAGCATCTCGCCATCGACGGCGTCGATCGTCGTGTGGCGCGCATTGCCCAAAGCGTGCGCCGACCCGAACAGAAGATCGCGCTCTTGCGCGTGGCGATCCTCGTGGCTCTCGCGAACGACACGATTTCCGAGACCGAAGAGGCTCTCATCGCGCGCTTGTGCAACGCGCTCGACGTGCCCATGAGCGACGAACGCAAGCTTCGCCTTGAGCTGACGGAGCTTGTTTACCAAGACGCTCCGGCCGTTCCCGTGGTCGGCTAGTTTCGCCGCGCGACGCGTTTACGTCGCCTGTGGCGAGCTCAAGGAGGGTCCGGCGTTCATGGCGCGGGCCTTTTTTTGTGTCGCGAAAAAGCGGCTGCGAGATGCGAACGCTCGGCGCTACGGCAGGTTATCGGCAGCCATGCGGAAAAGCCCCGCTTCGTCGGCGCGCCCGGCGGATTCCACGCGTTCGGCGAGGTTCACTAGGACCTCACGCGTTCGTTCGCGAAGCGCGTCGCGTCGCTCGTCGGTTGCGTCTTCGAGGCGCGCGAGGAGCACGGCGAGCAGCTCGTGACCGCGATTGAGGGCTGTGAGCACCTCGATGAGTTGGTCGGCCACCGCGTCGTCCGTCGGATCGAGTTGAAGCCGTTGCGAGAGGTCCACTGCACGCTGTTCGAGATCCGCGTCGCCCGCCGGCGTGTCGTCCTCGAAGGAAAGATCGAGCGCCCTTCCGAAGGTCTCGAGCGCGTCGCCGTCGTCCCCATCGCCAGCGTCGTCGTCGTCAAACGAGGCGAGAGTCTCGCGAGGCGCATTCGGCAAATAGGGCAAAACCGCAGGCGTCGGCGGCACATCGTCGGCATCGTCCTCCGACCACGTGGGCGCAGGCGGCGAAGGCGGGCGAACCTCGTCAACGGCGCTGGGGGCTCCGGCCGGGAACGCGAGCTCCGCAGAAACTTGCCTGTAGAATGCACGCAGAGCTGCATCGGTTGGACGAAGTTCGAGTCCGATGGACGCGTGCGCGTGGGCCGCGAGAATGTCGTGATGCTGGTGTCGTTCGAAACGCGCCGCTTCGAGGAGGCCGCTTGCGATCATGTCGCCGCGAACGCGCGAGTCCGACGGGACGCGCGTGCGAGCGAGTTCGCGGAACTGAGCGAAGGCGATTCCCGCGCCGAGAATATCGCCGAGGGCGGCGCGCCAACGACCTTCGTGCAGGCGTGCGTCGAGGGCTTCGTCGGTGGCGCTTGGAATGCGTCGCACGCGAGCGATGGCGCCAGGCAAGTTGTCGAGGCCGTCCGCAAGCGCCTTCGCGAGTGCGAGCGCGATGGGCGCCGTGGGAAGGGAGGCCTCTTCCGCGCGTTCGAGGGCACGGTGAAGCAACGAGACGCCACGCGCGATGCGGCGCTCGTGAATCATGGTCGTGCCTAGCCCCGCAAGGGCTCGCGGTTCGTCGGGAACGCGTGCAAGTGCCCGCTCGTAAAGCGCGATGGCCTCGCCGCCAAAACCTCGCTCGCTCGCCGCCTGACCTGCGAGCAGCCATACCGCGTACTTCGCTTCGGCACCGACGAGCATCGCATCGAGGTGTTCAACGGACGACCGTGCTTCACCAGGGCGCCCGGCCGCGAAGGCCACGCGCACACGCACGCCGTGAAGCGATGCATCGGTCGGGTCTCGCACGATCGCGCGGTCGAGCCAGTCGAGTGCATCGAACGGTTGGTCGCAGAGCGCCGCGGCTTTCGCAAAGCAGGCTGCGCCAAGCCATGAGACGTCGTCGCGCTCCGCGGAGAGCGTGTAGGTTGCAAGTGCTGCGGGAACGTCTCCGGTCTCCTCGTGGAGCGTGCCCATGAGACCGCCATCTTGCGGTCGCGCAGAACGGGGCGCGCGAGCGAGCGTCGAGAGTGCGGCTTCGGCACGATTGCCCGCGTGTCGATCGAGGTCCGCGAGGAGATACAAAAGCGCCGGTTCGTGCGGAGCGAGTTCGAGGGCGTCGAGAATGGACGCGCGAGCGCGAGGATAATCGCTGACGATGAGCGCCTCGTCGACACGCAGATGCACGTCGTGAAGCTCGCGCGCACGAAGGACGTGTTCGTGAAGCTCCGGGCCTCCATCGTGGGACGCGACGATCGAGCCTGCTCGATGGGCGGTGGCATACCACGCGAAGGGCATCGGCGTGATCGCTGGCATGCGGACGCCGAGATCGGGGAGGATGTATTCTGCAACCTTGTCGGGAAGGCCGTCTAGAACGAAGCGTCCGCCCTCACGCACGGCCACGCGATGGGTTGCCGATTCGACCGCACGCAGCGCCAAAACCCGCGCAGGAGCTGGCAAGTCGACGCCGCGAGGACGGAGCACGTGCAGGCGCAAGCCGCGATCGGTCGGGTCGACGACGAGGTCAAATGCGAGCACGGGACGAGGGCCCTTGGCGAGGGGATCCATCGGCGTGCGCAACGCCACGCGTGCCCCCCAAGGCTCCACCGCCAGCCACACCTCCGGCAAATCGGCCGAAAGAATCCCGCGCCAATCCCTGGCCAAATGCGGAGCGAGACGATCGCCGTCGAGATCGAGTTCAAGGCGCGCGAGCTGTCCGCGCCGATGGCGAAAACGCGCCACACCGCCGGACACGTCGAGCGGAAACGGAAGTCCGGGGAGGCGAATCGAAAGGTCCACAAGGCGTGCTGGACCGATGGCCACATCATCGTCGAGTTCGATGGCGATGCCGCCTCGGCCGATCGCAAGGCGCAGCGTGGCAAGCGGCGACCCAGTGGAAGGCGCGCGATCGGCGGCCTTTCCTTCGGGCGCTTGCGGGCGCTTCGGGCGCTTCGGGCGGGGATGGGGCGAACTCATGAACACACGAAGGAGGGCGCGAAACGAACGGTCGCCGCGCGCTCCCTCAGCGGACCGTACCATGCGACGCGTGCTTGACCCAATCGGGGATTGCCTGCTTGCCGCCGCGAGGACGATGCAAGATGGCCGCCGGAGCCGTGGCGGTGAGTCGCATGGCTTCGTCGCGCCCCACGCGCTTGTCGAGGACACCAAGCGCGAGCGCCATCGAATCCAGATCTTCGGGCTTGTGTGAGTCGGTGCACGCGGCCTCGTAAGCCTCGTCATCCAAAAGTTTTTCCGCGGCTTTTTGCGCAGCGCGTCCGTATTTGCCCACGAGCGAGGCCACGTCGAGAAGCAGCGTCGCGCCCGCGTCGAGAAGCGGGTCGAGGCAGCTGTCGTCTTTCCACACCGGCTCGTAGCGCTCCGGGTGCGCGAGGACGACGAGGAACCCAGCCCGGCGCAGGTCGACGAGGCGGTTCGCGAACAGCAGGGGAAACGCTCGAGGGTTCACCTCGACAAGCAGCGCGCCGCCGCCGCGGTAGGGAACGCCATGACCCTCGACGATGCGGCCGTAAACCACGTCGTCGAACCAGTGCTCGCTGCCGAGGGAAACGGCGGGCAGTTCCGTCGAAGCCTCCGCGAGATGGGGGGCCATGGCCGCGTAGCCCGCTGCGATGCTCGCGCGGTCGTTGTCGAACATGCCCGGGCGCATGTGCGGCGTCGCCACCACCTCGGTGTAGCCCAACGCCTTCAGGCCCTTGAGCATGGCAATGCCGTCGGCCGGCGAGCGGGCGCCGTCGTCGATGTTCGCGACCCAATGGCAATGCAGGTCGACGCGGCCGGAGGCTGTGGTGCTCATCGTGGCGAGTCGGACGCGCGACTCAAGGCATTCGCTTGACGATGCGCTGAATGACGCCGGCGCCGTGGAACAGCACCTCGAGGCCCTTCGAGAAGATCGAGTACGACGTTGATGAGTAGGGAAACCACAGCGGATCGCGCGCTGGCATCGGCACGCGGCCGTAGTTCACGTGTCGCTTGTCGCACATGTCGCGAAGCGAATCGTCGCCGTGCACGCGCCCGAATCCGGACTCTTTGAGGCCGCCGAAAGGGGCTTCGCATGCGCCGTAATTCAGCATGACGTCGTTCACCACGACGCTGCCCGCTTCGATCTTTTCAGCGACGCGAAGGGCACGCTCCCGGCTCTTTGAAAACACGTACGCGTTGAGCCCGAGGTGCGAGTCGTTGGCGAGCGCAATGGCTTCTTCGTCGCTGTCGATGCGCTGAATGGGAACGATCGGCCCGAAGATTTCCTCGCGCATGACGTCCATGCCGTGGTGGCATTCGGCGAGCACCGTGGGCTGAAAATAATTGCCTGCACGATGCACGCGTTCACCGCCGGCCACGACCTCTGCACCTTTGGCGACCGCGTCCGCGATGAGCTTTTCAGCCGTTTCGATCTGCTTCGGAAAGATGATCGAGCCGATGTCGACAAAGGACTTCGACGCGTCACCTTGCTTGAGCTCGCCGACGAGCTCCTTCACGCGACGCAAGAGTTCGTCGTGGATCGAGCGATGCGCGTAGACGCGTTCGACGGAAATGCAGGCTTGTCCCGAGTTGCAAAAGCCGCCGTAAACGATTGCTCGAGCGGTGCGTTCGACGTCGCAGTCGGAGAGGGCGAGGAGCGGTGCCTTGCCGCCAAGCTCCATGATGCAGGGAACGAGCTGCGCGCCGCATGCGGCCGCGACGCGCTTACCCGTGGCCACTCCGCCCGTGAAGATGAGCTTCTGAATGCCCGATTCGATGAGCGCCTGGCCGGTGGCTCCGTCGCCGGTGATGACCTGAAAGAGGTCCTCGGGAAGCCCCGTGCTGTCGAAGACCTTCTTGGCCTCGAGCGCGATGAGAGGCGTGACTTCGCTGGGCTTCACGATGACGGCGTTGCCCGCGAGGAGCGCCGGAATCACGTCGCCCATTGGGATGGCGAACGGGAAGTTCCACGGCGAGATGACGCCGATAACGCCCTTTGGTGCATAGTGCACGTAGCTCTTGCGGTGCACAAGGAAGTGCAGCGAGATGTTCTGCGGTGCGAGAATCCGGGCCGCGTTGTGCGCGAAGTAACTTGCGAGATCCGCCACCACGAGCACTTCGTGAAGCAGCGCTTCGTTCCGAGGCTTTCCAGTCTCGCGGACGAGCACGTCGACGAGTCGATCGGCGTTTTCCACGATGGCGTCACGAAAACGAAGGATGCGTTCTGCACGTTCCTCGATCGGCATCCGCGCCCAAGCCGACTGCGCACGCCTTGCTCTCGCTACCGCCGCACGAACCTCGTCCGGCGTCGTGATGGGCACGGACGCGAGCGGCTCTCCGTCCGCGGGCGAGAGGTTCCGAAGGGTTCGGCGCTCGACGGTTTCCGCGGGAGTCGCCTGGGTTTCAGGAGCCTTCTTCTTGCGGGAATCGAGGGCAGTCACAGTCGCCATGGGTATGCTCGTACGGAAAATGGAAATAGCCGCCGCGGAGCATGTTCCGGCCCTGGCGATTCGTCAATGCGGCGACACAAAAAGGCGGGGAGCGTGCCTCGTGAACGTCGGCCGTCGACGCTCGAGTCCTCGCGGCTCACGGACTCGGCGCGGGAGCCTTGTCGCCAAGCGCCTTTTCGAAGGCCTCCTTGTCGCTGGCTTTCTCGATCGCAGCCGCCGGGGAAATGATGTTGTTTTCGACGAGGCGCACGAGCGCCATGTCCATCGTCTGCATGCCCTGACCTTGGCCGGCCTGCATGACATTGGGAATTTGGAAGGTTTTTCCCTCGCGGATCATCGACGCGAGCGCTGGCGAACCAAGGAGAATTTCGTGGGCCGCCACGCGACCTTTGCCATCGGCGGTTCGCACGAGCTGCTGGGCAACGACGCCCGCGAGGCTCTCGGCGAGCATGCCGCGGATCTGTCCCTGCTCGTCCGTGGGAAACGCGTTGAGGATGCGATCGATGGTCGACGAGGCGTTGTTCGTGTGGAGAGTTCCGAAGACGAGAATTCCGAAGCTTGCAAGCTGCAAGGCGAGCTTCATCGTCTCGTTCGTTCGGAGTTCGCCGATGAGGATGACGTCGGCGTCTTCGCGTCCCGCGCTGCGAATGGCGCTCGAAAAGCTCGACGCATCGGGGCCGACCTCACGGTGCGTGACTTGGGCGGCCTTCGGCGAGTGCACGAACTCGACGGGGTCTTCGACCGTGAGGATGTGGCATGCGCGGGTCGCGTTGATGAAGTCGATCATCGCGGCGAGGGTCGTGGACTTGCCCGAGCCCGTGGGGCCCGTGACGAGAATGAGCCCGTTTCGGCGCTCGGAGAGTTTGCGAATCGCCGCCGGGCACGCCAGGTCGTCGAGGGAGCGAATGCTTGTCGGAATCGTGCGAAAAACCGCGCCGGGGCCGCTGACCTTCCAGAAGTAGTTCGCGCGCAAGCGGAGGTTCTTGCCGTGGTCGATGGCGAAGTCGAGGTCGCGATCTTCGAGGAAGGTCTTGCGTTGCCCCTCGTCGAGAATCTCGAGAAGGATGCGCTGAAGGTTCTCGTTTCCGACAACCTCGGTGCCCGTGGGCTGGAGCTCGCCGTGGATGCGCATCATCGGCGGAAGGTCCGCGGCCAGGTGCAGGTCGCTGCCCTTGCGTGCGAGCAAGTCATCGAAAAGCGCGTGAATTTCAGCCATTAGCTGTTCCTTCGGAAGAGATTGCCTGGGAGCTTTTGCCGAGGTTCAGTCCCCGCGGGCAATTGACCTTGAGCCTCCACACCGGTTGGTCGTCCGTCGATCGTCGCTTCGAGTTCCGTGGCGTTCTCCGCAACAGCGAGCGCGGCTTCCCGCGTGATGGTTCCTGCGCGCACGAGCTCAAGCAGCGATTCGTCCAAACGGATGATGCCGAGGCCGCGACCGCGCTGCTGAAGGCTCGCGATTTGGTAGGTTTTTTGCTCGCGAATGAGATTCCAGAGCGGCACGATTCCCGGAAGAACTTCCACCGCAGCGACGACTCCGGTGCCGTCTGCGCGAGGCACGAGACGCTGGGCCACGATGAGCTTCAGGCCTCCGGCGAGGGTGAGACGAACCTGCGGCTGCTCACCTGGCGGAAAGAGGTCGATGAGGCGATCGATGGTCTTCGCGGCGGACGGCGTGTTCATGGTGCCGAGGACGAGGTGACCTGTTTCGCTCGCGTTCAACGCCATGCGCACGGTCTCCGTGTCCCGCAATTCGCCTACGACAATGACGTCCGGGTCTTCGCGGAGCGAGGCCTTGAGTGCGGCACCAAAGCTCTTGGTGTGCGTGCCGACTTCGCGCTGCGACACGACGGCCAAACGTGCAGGGTGCACATATTCGATCGGGTCTTCGACGGTGATGACGTGGTGCCGCGTCTGTTCGTTGATGAGGTTCACGAGCGCCGTCATCGAGGTCGTCTTGCCGTGACCGGTGGGGCCCGCGATGATGATGAGACCTTGGTGGTGCTTGAGCGCTTTCGTGATCAGCGACGGGAGACCGAGCGCCTCGATCGTTGGAATTTCCTTGGAAATAAGGCGCATGCACAGCTTGAGCCCCGTGCGTTGCTTGACGATGTTCGCGCGCACGCGCCCGCCGCGCGGAAGGTCCAAGGAGAAGTCGGCGGTTCCGTCGATCTCGAAACCTTTGCGCAACCGTTCGGGGATCAACGGCAGGGCTTCGCGCACGAGGAACGCGTGGTCGAGGGGGTCCCCGACGGGCTCGAGAAGACCTGCGAGGCGTGCGAGGGCAGGGCGCTCGGACACGAGGTGCAAGTCTGTTGCGTGCAGAGCTCGCGCGCTCTCGAGCATGCCTTCGATGGAATCGCCGTCCCAGCGTTTTTCCGCGATTGCGGATTCGATCGCGGCCTCGATGGCCGGGGGTGCGATGGAGACGATGCGCTGCGCGGAGTC
>CAIQDA010000423.1 GCA_903870415.1 uncultured delta proteobacterium | reverse complement strand
GTACGTCGTGAGTCCCGTAGGTTCCACTGTCGACGGTTCGCAGTTGCCCGCCGCGCAGGTTTGGTCTTCGAGGCATGTGGGAACCGTTCCGTTCGTGACCGCGCCGGGCGGAAACTTGTCGCGGCATAGCCACTCGATCGGCATGCGAAGCGTATGAATTCCTTCTTGCGGAATGATCACGCTCGCTTCGCGATAAACGCGTGGAATCCCCAGTTGCGAGGCCGTCACGCGCACCTTGGTCGCTGTGGGATTGCCTCCCGAAATGCCAATAATCGCCACCGTTGCGGGAAGCTTGTCTCCGCTCACAACGCCGTTTGTATAACGAAAATGCATCGTCGACGAAGGCGTGCCCTGCACGCGCGGGTCGCTCACCGTGAGCACCACTTCGTCGAAGTCTTTTCCCGGCGTCATGTCGGTGCTGAGCACAACCATCAGCTGACCGGGTGCAGGCAGCGCATTTCCGCTGCAACCAATGGCGAAGAGAAACGTCAAAACGACTGCAAAAAGCCAAGCGTGAGGCCGGCCTGAACCGACCTTAGACCTTCGAATCGTATCGATATGCATCGTCGTTGTACTCCGAAAGAAGCGCTGCGCTCGCCCCTGGTTAGCGCCCCAAAGTGATTGTGTCGAAGCTGCCAGAGGTCCCCGCCGCGGCCTTATCTCCGGGCTTGAACAGGTAATACGCGCCAACCCCGGCGCCCGCGGCCGCAACGGCACCGCCCACCGCCCATGGCCACCATGAGTTGCTTTTTTCTTGCTCTCCGGTGATAGCGGTGACCGCGCTTTCATTCACCAGGGTTACGGAAAGCTGGCGCGTAGAGCCCGCAGCGAGATCGAGATCGCTGTCGTAGGTTTTCTTTCCGGCTGCTGCGATGCGCAAATGATGGGCACCAGGCTTCACCGCTCCATCAAATGTACCCTTCGCGAGGGCCTTGCCATCGAGCTCGACCACGCCTTCTCCATCGGTGACAACCACGAGGCGAGCGGTCACGGGCGCGGCTACAGCGACCGCAATCGCTTTAAGTTCGAGACGCGCCGTAAGGGGCTTCGGCTCGCTTACGTTGATCACCTGGTCGCGAGGCTCATAGCCAGGTTTTTCCGCGTGAAACGTATGCGCGCCCATTTCGAGAAGCACGGCAATACTTGCATTCTGCACGCCCAAGCTGTCTCCATCGAGGGTGACCGTTGACCCGAAGGGAACGAATTCGACGCGTACCTCGGCCACGAGTTTGCGCAGCTGGAGGGCCATTTGCGAAGCGCGGGTTTCTTGGTCACTCGAAATGCGCCCGCGCCCTTCTGCAAGAAATCTCTCGGCCTCCGCGATAGCCCGCCCGTAACGTTTCCCCTTGCTTGAGCACGCCGCCATGTTCCAGAGCAGCCGGGGATTCTTAGAGGCATCGTACGCCTGCCTGAAGCGAGCGTGCGCTGTAGTAAAGTCCTGATGTTCGAAGAGTTCTTTCGCTTGCTCGTAAGCCTCGAGTGCGGGGCCACGCAGCTCGTCGGCGAGCGACTTTGGGCTCGTGGTGGGCACTGGCGCCGAATGCGCTGCTGTCACCATACCGAGGGGCGCAGTGAGCGCGGCAGCAGCAAAGAGCATACGAAGATTGGCGATGATGTTCATTCGAGTTCCGGGTCGAGGGCCGACGGATTCTTCTTCTTTGGAGCCTGCGCTGGCGCGGCTTGCGGAACGGCCTCCGCCTGGGGCAGCGGTGCGGACTTTCCTCGCAGTTTCGAACCAAGAGATTTTGGTCTCGGGCCTGGCGGAACCACGGGCACCGTCGGTGCAGGAGTCAGCGCTGCAGCCGCTTGCTCGACCGATTCGCGCTTCGGTTCCGCTGGTGCGGCCAGCGCTTCACTCGGCCCAACTTTGGCGGCAGGCTGGGCGGCAACCGCCTGAGGCGGCGGCGGAGCGGGCAACGCGGAAGCAGGACTCGACGCCGGCGGCGCGGAAGCGGTCAATGCCCTCGTGGCGACGAACGCAACACTGAAGAGTGCGATCGCACCGCCAGCAAGCAGGGGCCACGCTTTAGCCCGCGACACGCCGGGTGACGTAATGCCCCAGGTCGTTTTCGAGATTGGATTCTCTGTCGCTGCAAATGTTGGCGCGAAAAGTCGAGGTTCCCTGGACTGCGGGGGGAGCGAATGCCCGACAGACGGTCCTGCGCGGTGATTTGTGCTCCCAGGCGGGGCGGCCAGACGATGATTCGCCTCGGCGTAGGCGTGACTCTCGCCGGTCGCGTGGAGGTCGAGGTCTTTCTCGGTCGCGGGAAGGGCCGTTTCGAGAAAGCCTGGGTTACTTTGGAATGCAACGCGATGGACATCGAGCGTTCGTTCGGCCTGTTCGAGCACGTCCTGAAGCTCCTGCATCGAGCGAAAACGCTGGTCGGGCTGCTTCGCAAGGCATCGCATCACAATGGAGTCGAGCTCCAAGGGTATTTCGGACCGATGGTCGAAGGTGCGCGTGGGCGGATCCATCAGAATCTTCACGTGGAGCTCGGCGAGCGTTTCTGCGGGGAACGCAGCTACGCCGGTCATCGCCTCGTACATGCTCGCGCCGAGCGACCAAATGTCCGTGCGCGCGTCGACATTCTTGGTGTCGCGAAGCTGTTCGGGGGACATGTACTGCGGCGAACCCATGACCGCGCTCGTGCGCGTAAGCTGGTGGTCGGAGGTCTCCAAGTTCGCCTTCGCAATTCCGAAGTCGAGGACCTTGAGAATGACTCGACCGCCGCGGCGCGTGGAGAGAAACAGGTTTGAAGGCTTGATGTCGCGGTGGATGATTCCGTGTTCATGCGCGTCGCCGAGTCCGATGCACGCCTGGATGAACATCCGAATCACGTCGCCGACGGGGAGCACTCCTTGGCGTTGGATGCGCACGGAAAGGTCCTCTCCCTCGAGGTATTCCATCACCATGTAAGGCATGCCGTTTTCGAAGTGACCCACATCGGTCACTCGAGCGACGTGCTCGCTCGAAAGTTCCGCGGCGGCTCGGGCCTCGCGTTCGAAGCGGGCGAGCGCGTCGGCGTTTCGAACGGCGTCGCCGATCATCATTTTAATCGCAACCCGATGGCCGAGTTGCACGTGTTTCGCGGCCACGACAATTCCCATACCGCCCTCGCCGAGCGTCCGTTCGACGAGGTACTTTCCGCCGAGGATGGTGCCAGGGGTGATCATTGCGTCATTCCGATCGTGGACGGATTTCGAAGTGCTGCAGGCGGGCTTGGCGAGGGACGATGGACGTCCTCGCGGCGTTCCGGGTGGCGTCGACGTGTGCCCGCGGCCTTCCTTTGCGGCTCTCGGGCGAACAGCCCCCGATCGTGTGACGGGCCGAAGTCCTTCGCTGGGGCCGCGACGACCGACCCAGCTAAAGCGACTTCACCGGTCGCCGCGTGGGGCGTAGCGATGAAGACGCGCCCAATTGTGAACACATCAAGAGCTTGGAACATCGGATTGGCCTG
>CAIQDA010000422.1 GCA_903870415.1 uncultured delta proteobacterium | reverse complement strand
CGCAGACAACCCCGCGATGACCCAACGCTGGGCTGGCGCTCCGGTGGGCAATGACCGCCAGCGTGATCGCCGCATCGCATCGGCCGTCATCCTTCAAATACTCAGCGTACTCCTTCGGCCGTATCCCGTATATTTTGGGCGTTAGGGCATTTTCAGCGGCCTTTTAGAACGTAAGCTGGACACCGGCGGTCGCGCGGTCCGAGGCGAGAAGGCTCGCGTTCCCATCGACGACGGACGACCAGCGGGACCAGGCTCCGCGCACGAACGGCCGCAGCCCCGTCCAAGGGAGCGCCCACGAAGCACGCACCGCCGCCTCAAAAACGCCCGCACGCGCTCGCTCGTCGACCTGAAGCGCCTCTTGGGCACGGTCCATTCCGTCGATCGATCGAAGCGCGAGCGCCGACGCCTCTCCGGTCACCTCGAAGGGCCCCGAGCCCACGACAACCCGCGCCGTGGCGGAAGGTCCGAAGCCGTAGAAGTACCCTTCGCGCCGCAGGATTGACTTGCCGACGAGGTCCAGGTGAGTTGCCGCCCATTGCGCATACGCGGGCGCTGAAATTCCAGCGAAGTCAACGTGAGCCTCCAGCTGCACTTCGGCTCGAAACCCGGGTTCGTCGAACGCCACCGCGGCAAGAAGTCCGGGCATCCGCAAGGTTGCCAGCAGCTCGCGAAAACCTTGGTCCGACGACGCTCGGTATCGGTACCCGAACGGCGTGCCCGCCATCACGCTCCAGCCGCGTCGACCGAGCCCGTCGCCATCGTAATGCTGGGCCTGGTACCCGGCGAGGACAACGGAGGCCTCCGCATCGAACCCCGCTCCTTGCGACGTGCGTGGAACGTCCACCGCGATCGAGGCCACCTCGACTTGGCCAAACCATCGCGCGGCGTCGCCGGAGGTTCGATACCCCGGAAGCCAGACCATTTCCACGCGGGAGCGCAACGACTCGGCGTCACCGGCTCCGGCAGGCGACGACAATAGCGCGCCCGCTTCGAGAGAAACCTCCGCGCGTCGCCAGCGGTTAACGGCGGCTTCGGGCACGCCATCGTCCGGGTAAAGTGCATCGAGCACCTCGACGCCCGCCTTGTACACGACCTCGCCGACAGGCACGCCGGAGGGGCCCGTGACGATGACGTCGTTCGTGCTGACCTTCTCTTTGAACTCGATGCCGAGCTCCCACCCGAGCGACGTGCCGAAGGCGAAGGCGAAGGCGCTCCACGGCTCCAGCCGATGGGCCCTCGCCACCGAATAGCTGAGCGCGCCCGTGAGCGGATGGCCGACGAAGTTGACGCCGAAACTGTTGTTGTCGAGGCGCCACGCATCGCCGTCGAAACGCGAAGCGAACGAAGGGTTGTCCCAATCGGGCTGGTTCGTTTTCTTGTCGAGCCAGTACCAACCCGTTCCGCAGGCGAGAATGATCGCCGCCTCGTAGGCCGCAAGGTCGTAGCGCGGAAGGGCCTTCGCTTTCGGAGGCAGCGCGAGGGGCGCTTGCGGCGGGGGCGCCGTGAGAAGTGTCCTTGCAGACTGCAACGAAGTCTCGGGATTCTCGGTGACGGGCGTCGTCACGGGCGTCGTCACGGAATCCTCCGCGCGCACGTGCGCGGCGAGTGCGATCGCCAGTGGAAAAACCCGCCCCGCCTGCCTCATGACCGACTTTTGCGAGTCGAAGAAGCTGTCACCGACCGTTCGCGAACGAAGCTAGTCACGATGCTCGCGCACGCCGGCCACGAGCATGCTCAAGATGCCCCAGCTGAGCAACCCCACGAGGAACGTTGCGAACACGCTGCGGATG
>CAIQDA010000421.1 GCA_903870415.1 uncultured delta proteobacterium | reverse complement strand
CGCCTTGGCCCGTCCACGCGCCTGGCCGAAACTGGCGTTGCCGCTCGCCGCGGGCGTGTCTGCGGGCCTCGCGGCGGGGTATCGGGTGGCGCCGCTCGCAGCGGTCTTGCTAGGTGTTTTCCTGGTCGGCGACGCGATGCTCATCTTCGCGGCAAACGATCTCGTGGACGAAGATGCCGACCGCGTTCGGCGCGCAGGTGAACATACGCTCACCCCCAAGGCGCTTCTCGACGGGGTCGTGTCACGAAAAGCGATGGCGGCGGCGGCCCTCACCGGATCGGCGATCGTCCTCGTGGCGGGCCAAGCTCTCGCATCGGTGACGTCGCAACGGGCCCCGGCCATGCTCGCAGGCGCCGCGGTGCTCTGCGTCGTGCTCTACGAATTTGCGCCGTTCAAGCTCAACTATCGGGGTGGCGGAGAGCTCGTCGAAGCGTTCGGTGTCGGGGTCGTTCTTCCGCTTTTTGGCGCGGCCGCGTGCGGTGCCGGGTGTCCGCGGGCTCTCGCGGCGTTGCTTCCAGCGCTGGCGTTCGTGTCGCTTGCGAGCGCTCTCGCGAGCACCCTTGGCGATGCGGAGGCCGATGCCGTCGCGGGCAAGCGGACCTTGGCGGTGCGCATTGGTGCGGCGGCGACCGGGCGTGGCGCAGCCCTCACGTTGAACCTCGCTTCTCTCTCTGCGGCCTTGGGTTCGCTTGCGGGAAAACCGTCGGCCGCCGTCGTTGCGATCGCCATCGGGGTCTCGCTCGGTGAATGCATCCGTGCGGCAAAAGCCTGGGATGGGTGCGCGCTCGATGGCCTGCTTCGTCTCAAGAACGCGCTTCGTAAAACCGTGCAAACTGCATGGGTATCCGCCGTAGCGGGCCTTGCGGCGGACGGGCTTCTCACATGACCGTTGCGTCACTCCGCGGGTTTCAGGACCTCGACGCGCTCATTGTCGAGCGTGGCATGTCGATGCGGACGCTCGACCCGCAACGGACGCGCGCGCTTGCGTTCGTCGACATCGCCGAGGCTCTCGATCTCCGTCGACGCGAACCGGGCCTCGTCGACGCGCTCGCGGCCCTCGCCACAGGTCTCGTGACTGCGGTCGCGACGCACTTTCCCGAGAACATCTTCGCGGACTACGCGGCGATTCTCGAGGCGTGTCTTGACGAAGCCGAGCGCAGCGAAAACCCTCGTGAAACCCTTGACGAAACGGCGCAAATTCTCGTCGAGCTTCAAGCGCTTTTTGGGTGCGCGTCGCCGGTGCGCTTCCGCTACGTGCACGATTTTCTTTACGGCTACGACTGGGTCAAATGGGTTCAGCGCGACCCCGGTGCTCGCGCGGCGGTCGGGCCTTACGACATGGTCTTCCTTCGTTACATGCTCCAGCGTGGCCGCGAGCTGCTCGCGCTCATCGCGCACAACGACACGACGTATCCGCAGCTTCGTGACGCGTCGGCGCGCAACCCGTTTCGCTTCGATCGCAATCCGCCAGCCGAGATCGCGATCCACGAACGATTGGCGGAGCGAGACGAAGTTCCCGTCCGCGCCTACCGCGTGCGCGCTTCGGGCGACCCGTGCAACGCGTGGTCGCTGCCGTTCCAGGACCTTCGCGTGTCGGTCGCCGAGAGCCTCGGCTTCATGAAGCCCTGATGTTCGCGACGGCCCATGCGAGCACCACGGCGCCGCCTCCGAACGCGAGCGGATAAACGGCGCGCATTCGCGTGCTGCGGTCGCTCACGAGCCCCGATCGCGATGCAGCGAAGGCGAGCACGGGGAGTGCGACGAGCGCTGCGGGCGATGCGGTCCATGCGGCCAGGGTCATGCCTGCGACGTTGAGACCGAGCGACCACCGAAACGCGCGCGAAACCCCGAGTCGCGCCGCAGGGCTCCATTTGCTCGCGGCCGCATCGTCTTCCGCATCGGGAATCGACGTGGCGATGTTGCCTGCAAGACCGAGGACGACGAGCGCGGCGTACGTGCTCCACGCGAGCGGAACGGCGTGGGCCGGTTGCATGGCCGCACCGACCGTGGGCAGCACAACGCCCACCCCGAGCGCCTGAAGCCACTCGCCGCCGCCGCGGTACGAAAGGCGCGGACCGTGCCCATACGCAAACAAGAGGGCTGCCGCGGTGCACGTGCAGAATACAACGAGCGCCGCACGAGCTGGATAAAGCCGAGCGGACATCACAGACACGATTGCGAGTCCCGCCGCCGCCACCATGAGACCGCGAGCGAGCGAGCTGCTCCCGAGCGCGCCATCCACGAGGACGCGAGAGCCGCCCGAGAGGAGCGTCGCGCCGCGGCTATGCCGGTCCGCCTCCTCGTCGCCAAGGTCGTTGGCGAGAACGATGGCTCCGTGGTCCATGACCCCCCAAAGAAGCGCCAGCGCAACGCCGACAGGGTCGACCGCATGGCCGTGGCGTCGCCCCTCGAAGGCGCCGACGAGGATGAACGGCGCGAGATTTCCCTGGGCAAGGGGACGCAGTGCTCGAACCCACGCGCGCAGCTTCGGCAACGCCCGCGCGGACCGAGAATTGCCGCCACCGCTCGCGCCATTCATGGAACGAGCATCTACCGCACGACGCGCGACGTGGCGCCTTTGGAACATCGAAGGACTTTGAACGTGCAGGGCGCTCGTCCCTTTCCGCGGCAGCCTGCTAGGCACTGACCCAGCCATGCATCCGGTGCTCCTTCGCATCCCTCTCCCGTCGAAAACGATCCCCCTCGCGTGGATCCTCCTCACGTTCGCGCTGCTCGCCCTCGCGTCGGCGGTGAGTTCGCTGCGACGCAGCGACAAGAACGCGGCGATCGTTCCTGGCCTCGTCGTGGCCGGGTGCGTCGGATGGGCCGCCACGCATTGGGCCGAGACGGTCGCGCTGAAGCCGCTGCCCATCTATTCGTTTGGCGTGATGCTCGGGCTCTCGCTCGTCATCTCGTGGTTCTACTGCCTCGAGCTTTCGGACCGTGAAGGCATGCCGCGCGAGCCCATGGGCAACGCCGTCGTCTTCGCGATGGCCATGGGAATCGCAGGGGCACGGCTCCTCTACATCCTCACGAACCTCGATGAATTCCACGACCTAACGGACATGCTGGCGCTCCGTCGCGGAGGCCTCGTCGCTTACGGCGGCTACGTCGTCGGGTTCCTGTCGAGTGTATTCTACATCAATAGGATCAAGCAGCCGTTCGCGCGATGGGTGGACTGCTGCTTGCCCGGCGTCGCCATCGGCATGGTGACCGGTCGCCTGGGCTGTTACCTCTACGGTTGCGACTTCGGAAAGCCCCTCGGCGAGGGCGCTCCCGGTTGGCTCAAGGCGCTCGGAACCTTCCCCCATTGGGCTGCAGGAACCCTCGATCAAGGCGACGGGTCCCCGGCGTACCTGCGTCACATGGAGCTCTTCGGTCACGGCGAGCTTGCCCAGCGGCTCCACGACACGCAAGCGTCGTTGCCCGTGCATCCTACACAGATCTATGAGTCGCTCGTGGGCATGCTCCTCTTGGGCATTGCCTTGATGGTGCGCCGCAAGCAGAAGTTCTCGGGACAAGTCGGGCTCACGGTGGCCTTCGGTTACGGGCTCTTGCGCTTTTGCCTCGAGCTTCTTCGGGACGACGCCGAGCGCGGTTCCTACGGTCCGGCCATGGCCGATCACCTGCTCATTCCCATGGCGTTCGGTCTCTTTGCGCTCGCGTTCGCGGTCGGGCCGGCGTCGAGCTTCGTTTCAGGAACCGTGCGCGGCGTCACGAGCGCGCTCGCGTTTGTTCCAGCCGTGGCAGCTTTCCTCGTGATGAAGCCTGGCGACTTCGAGCCGAGCCACGTCATTCAACTTTCGACGAGCCAGCTCATTGGCCTGAGCACAGCGGTGGTGGCCGCGGGCTTTTGGGGTCACCTCGAGAGCCTCATGGTGGGTGCAGTCTACACACGCCCCGGTGAGCGAGACGGCCACAAGATTCTTGTGGAGGAGTCGGTGGTCGCCGAGACCGCATGATTCCGAATGCGTCGTCGTTCGAGGCGCTTCCCACGCGTAAGGCGACCATTCGATTGGCGCAGCGCGTGGCGACCCTCGTGAAGCCCGGGTCGCTCGTCCTCCTCGAGGGGCCGCTCGGCGCGGGCAAGACGTTCTTTGCGAGGGCGCTGCTTCGTGCGCTCGGCGTTCCATCGGCGGTGCCGGTGCCGTCGCCGACGTTTGCCCTCGTGCATCGCTACGACGGGGCCAACGGCCTGGTGATTCACGCGGATTTATACCGCGTTCGCGACGAGGCCGATCCGCTCGGGTCCACCCGGGCCCTGGGGTTACGCGACGATCGCGACGAGGGCGCCGTGCTTCTCGTCGAATGGGGCGCGGGGCTCGAGGCTGCTCTCGGAGGGCGTGCGGAGGTGGCGGTGATGTTCGAGCGCGCCGCAGGTGAGCGTCGCGCGGCCGTGTGGACCGGTGGCTAAGGTCGTCGTCTCGGTCGAAGCGTTGCCTTCGTGCTTTCTTCGCAGCGCCGCTCGTCTACCCTGCGCGTTCCCATGGCGACCTCTCCGCTCCCCGAACGCCTCACGGCCCGCTACCGCATCGTGGAGCACCTTGGCGGTGACAGACTCGCCGAGGCCCACCTGGCCAAGAGCCTCGGTGTCGAAGGCTTCGAAAAAGCGATGGTGGCTCGGGTGCTGGCGGAGCCCTGGCGATCGAGCGGTGTGGTCCTTGAACGCGTTCACGCCGAGGCGATCCGTTCGCTCCGTTTGAGTCACGCGAATGTCGTTCAGCTTTTTGACCTGCTTCGCGGGGAAGACTCGACGGGGGCATACCTCGTATGGATGACGGAACACGTTCGAGGCGTCACGCTCCTCGACCTCATCGCTCGGTTGCGGCGTAGCGGACGAACGCTCGATCTCGGGCTTGCGCTCTTTCTAGGCGGCGAGGTCGCCAAGGCTCTCGACCACGCGCATCGTCGGCGCAACGACGTGGGCGAAAAGCTTGGCGCGCTCCACGGAGCCCTTGAGCCGCGATGCGTCGTCGTGTCGTTCGAAGGCACGGTGAAGGTCGGCGACTTCGGCATCGCGCGTCCCCTTCTCGAACTTGCGGGCGAGCGCGGTCTCGACGATTCCTCGTTGCCGTGGGCAAGTCCCTCGTGTCGCCGTGGCGAGCGCGCGACCATCGCCGACGACGTCTACAGCTTCGGATCGCTGCTCCGGGCCATCGCCGTCACAAGCACCGACGCGGGGCATCCGGAGGACGACGACTGGGAAGATTTGCCCGACGCGTTCCGTGCATTCCTCACGCAATGCCTCCACGGCAACCCGGCTGCAAGGCCAA
Organism: uncultured delta proteobacterium; assembly: GCA_903870415.1. Taxonomy (GTDB): domain Bacteria; phylum Myxococcota_A; class Polyangia; order Polyangiales; family Polyangiaceae; genus CAIQDA01. The sequence goes on along the minus strand of CAIQDA010000421.1, from coordinate 1,227 downwards.
CGAGCGCGGCTGCACTCCATGAAGAGCTCGACGCGCTCGCGTATCAATTCGGGCTCGGCGACGGAGCGAGTGAACTGTCATCGCTCGTGGCTTCGGCGTTCGCCGACGAGTCGTCGATCCCGCTGCCGACGTGGGCGGCGCAGAGCACGTCGTCGAGTTTGCTTCGTGCGGCACCTCGCGCCTCGCTCTTTCCAAGGCGCGAGCTCCATGCGGCCTTCACGGGGGCCCTTCGTGCCGCGTCCCAACGCAAGCCCCAGGTTCTTGTCGTGCGCGGCGAGCCAGGGTCCGGCGTGTCGACGGCGTTGCGCCAGGAGCTTGATCGTCTGGAGGCTCCGGCGCGGGCGTGCATCGTGCGGACGCCCGATGACTTTTCACCGGCAGGCGCGATTGTCGCGATGCTCCGTGCGCTTTTGGGTTTTGCGACGGACAGCGAGACCGCTTCGGCCGAGCCCCTCGACGCGGCGCTTCGGGCTCTCGGGCTCACGGACGACGAGCGCGATGCGGTGCTCACGCGGACAGGTGTGGTTCGAGCGCAAGCGGGTCACGATCGTTCGCGCCCCCTGCGTTCGGCGTTTGCGACCATCGTTCGGCGTCTCGCGGAGGACGGTCTCCTCGTGCTCGCGTGGGACGACGTTGCGAGCATGGACGACGAGTCGATGGAGCTCCTCATCGACGGCGTGCGCGATGTGTTCGTGGGTTCCCCCGTCGTGCTCGTGCTTGCGGGCTTGCCAGCCGATGGTCACGACCTCGAGCGCGAGGGCATCGTCGAAGTGAATTTGGAGGCCGTGGAGCGAGACGCTTCGGTCGAATTTGTTCGCCGCGTGACGGGGCTTTCGCTCGATAAAAACCTCGTGCACGCCCTGTGGACGAAGACAGGCGGCCACGCGGGACTTCTCGCGTTCGGTGCTCGCGCGATCGTCGCCGACATGGCGCGCGCGGCGCTTGTGATCGAGACCTTGCCCATCGATTGGCATGCGGCCGCGAGGCGTGTGGTCGAGGAGTTGCCGAGCGAGCTGCGCGTGTGGGCCGAGGAGCTCGCCTTCGCGGGGGAGGACGCGCTCGGAAAACTTGTGGCCCGCGATGCCCGTTGCGACGCGCTCATGGCGCGAGGGGTCCTTGTGCTCGACGACGGATCGTCGCGCTTGCGGTTCTCATCGGAGACGGTTGCCGCGGAGCTGCGCACGTCGGTTCCAAGCGAGCGTCGTCGCGCCATTCATCGGACGCTGG
>CAIQDA010000420.1 GCA_903870415.1 uncultured delta proteobacterium | reverse complement strand
CCTCGCCGCCGGTCCCGGTGTCGGCCATCTCGAAACGCACGAAGAGCTCCCGCAGAGCGCCGTTTCGAGCAGCATCGCAAGCCTCCTCCGGGTTCCTGCCCCGGCCTTCGCCGCCGCGTCACCGCTTCCAGGATTCTCGCAGTAAAGCATTCTCGTACTCATGCCTTAACAAGTTGGTTTTACGTGTGTTTTCGTCTTCTGGAAACTCTTGGGGAACACGGTTAACTTGAAGTCGTCACTCGACTTCGTTAGCGTGTGCGCGTGCCCATCGTTCTCGGCCCCGGCCTCGCGAAGACCCGCAAGCCTCGACTCGTCGTTCGGCTCGTCCGCGAAATTCATCGCGTGACGCCGGCGGGACTCGACGAACTCTTCGCGCACGCGGACATCATGAGCGAGGGCGCCGTGATCGACGGGCATTGGTGCGGAAGCAGCTCCATCGACTTCACGCTTCCCGGTGACCTATCGCCCGTTCAATTGAACGCGCTCATGCACGACCCCCACTTGCGCGTTCGCCTCGTCCGCCTCGCGACACGTGAAGCCACGGTGCGAGCTCCGTCCGTGCTCGAATCACTTCGCTGTGAGGTTTCCCAGCGTGTCGAGCGGTCCGTTCTGCGCATCGTCGTCGACGTCGAGGCCGCACTGGGGCATGCTCGTGCGCGCGTCGCCGACGCCCCTCTGACCCGATGACTCGAAAAGACGAGCCCCGCAACTCCCCGCAGCCTCCCGACGGTGCCGCCAGCGTGATCCACGTGGACTTCGCTCGTCGCGAGGTTCGTCGCGAGTCAACGCCTGCGCCACCTGCGCCGCCGACGACCGAGCTCGGAACGGCCGTTTCCGCCAACGGGGATTCCGCGCCGCAGCCTCTTGACCCCGTCGCGCGCACGTTTACGGAAGACGACGTCGCGAAACTCCTGGGATTCGCCGTGCGACGGCTCCGTGCGCTCGACAGGCGCGGCATCGTTTCACCGACCGCCTTCGAAGGCGCAAGGCGACTCTATCGCTTCACGGACCTCATCGCCCTTCGCGCCGCGCGGGACTTGCTCGCGGCGGGTCATTCGCTGACGGCGGTCGCCACGATGATCGACCGACTCCGCACAAGCCTTCCGCGAGTCGCGCGGCCGCTCCACGAACTGCGCGTCCGTTCGGACGGTCGAAGCATCGTCGTGCACGACGATCAAGGCGGCCCGTTCGAGCCGCTCACCGGGCAGCTCGTCATGGATTTTTCCGTGCAATCGATCGGCGACGACGTTGTGCGGCTCTTTCAGCCCGCACGGCACTTCGGAGCGCGCACCCTCGCCTTCGAACTCTACCAGCAAGCTCTTCGGATCGACGAGACGCCCGAGCAGTACGACGAAGCCGAGCAGCTCTACACGCGTGCACTGCAGCTCGACCCGAGCCTCTCCATCGCCTTCACGAATCTGGGCAACGTTCGTTACCGTCGCGGCGATCACGCCGGCGCCGAGAAGCTCTACCGCCGTGCGCTTGCGTGCGAGGGCGACCAGCCGGAAGCGCACTACAATCTAGGTTATTTGCTGCTCGAACAAGGGGCCGCCCGCGAGTCGCTTCGCTACTTTGAGCACGCACTCGACGCGGACCCGCGCTTTGCAGACGCGTGGTTCAATCACGCCCTCGCGCTCGAACAACTAGGGCGTGCCTCAGACGCGCGTCCGTCGTGGAATCGCTACTTGGACTTGGAGCCTCGGGGACCATGGGCGAACGTTGCCCGAAGGCACTTGGACGCGTCTTCCCTCAAATAGCCTGACGCTGTCCTCGGTACGACGGTCGCAAGATAGCGCGAAGCCGTCCGGTTTCCTCAGACGAGGACGTGATGACGTGCGACGGGCATGGCCTTGCGAACCTCGTCGAGACGTCCGTGCCGGAGTTCGCCGATGACGAGGCCGACGCCCTCGGGTGCTTGGGCGACCACATCGCCCCACGGGTCGACGAAGATGCTCTTTCCGAAGGTCTGGCGACCCTTTGGGTGCAGACCCCATTGACCGGGAGCGGCCACCCAAACTTGCTGCTCGATGGCGCGCGCTCGAAGGAGTGAATGCCAATGGTCGCGCCCTGTCGTGAGCGTGAACGCCGCGGGAACGACCACGAGTTCGGCCCCTTTTTCGCGCAGCTGCCGATAGAGCTCGGGGAATCGCACGTCGTAACAGATGGAGAGACCAATGCGGACGCCTGCCATTTCGCACACCACAACGTCACGCCCCGCGCTCGTCGTCGCGCTTTCCATGAACGTCGTGCCGTCGGCCAGGTCCACGTCGAAGAGATGGATCTTCCTGTAAACTGCAACCAGTTGGCCTGCGTCGTCGATGCACACGCAACTGTTAAACGGCCTCGCGACGTCGTCACTGACCTCGGGCATTCCGCCACCGATGATGTTCACACGATGCGTCGTCGCGAGACCGCGAAGCGTGTCGACGATGCGCCCGCGCGCGTCACCCGCAAGAACCTCCGCTGCAGCGGCCTTCTCGATCTCGGAGGCCCCCATGAGCGCGAAGTTCTCGGGAAGCACCACGATGGAAGCACCGCGCCCCGCCGCTTGCGCGACGAGGCGTGAAACCACTTCGAGATTCTCGGCGAGGTCGGGCTGCGAGTTAAGCTGCGCGAGAGCGACGAGAGTGTCGGCCATGGTGGCGACTACTTCGCGATGTCGATGTCGACGCGACGGTCGTTCTGCCAGCCGCCCTCTTCGGTACCCGAAGCGTCAAGCTCGCCACGCGACGACGCTTGGAGGCGGTCAGACTTCTGCCAGTATCGTGCAGGATATACGGCTTGGTCGTCGGCGAATGCCGGAAAAGGCCCTTGAATCAGGTTCTATCCGGGTGTATGGCTGATTTCGGGGGCGATCTGGATTGAGGGCTCGATTGTAGCAGCCTGGATGGCCGCCGAAACAAAGCAAGCGGAACCATGAGTGCAGCTTCGCATTGGACCGGGTCGCTCCCCGAGGCCCGCCATGAATGCAGCTTCGCATTCGGCCGTGCAGTTCCCGAGATCCGCAGTTTGAAGGGGCGCTGGACAATCCCTTCCGCAAGTAATAACATTGTTCTTACAATGCAAAGTAAGAGGCAGCGCGCGTGAAGATCGCAATCCGCAAGATGGGCAACTCCCAGGGAGTGATCATCCCGAAACCGGTCTTGATGCAATTAGGCCTCGAAGGCGAGGCCGAGATGTCGATCGAACGCGACGCCATCGTATTGCGCCGGCCCCGAGTCAGCGTTCGCGAAGGCTGGGCAGAGGCGAGCGAGGCGATCGCTGCAAATGGTG
>CAIQDA010000419.1 GCA_903870415.1 uncultured delta proteobacterium | reverse complement strand
CGGCAGCGGCAGCGCTCGCGAAACCCCGAAGGCCCAGCGGTCTTTGGGGTTTCTGTATTCTGCAGCCATCGCTCAGTCGCGCGGGGCTTTGAGGACGAGGCGCGCAAGACCAGGCAAGAGCACGAGCGTGAGAGCTGTCGCGGTCACGAGGCCCCCAATGACGACCGTGGCCAGTGGACGCTGGACTTCGGAACCGGTTCCGTTTGCAAAGGCCATCGGCACAAACCCGAGGGCCGCGACCATGGCCGTGGTGAGGACAGGGCGAAAGCGATCGCGCGTGCCGATGATGAGGGATTCTTCAAGCGGAATCCCCGCGTGAAGGTGCTCGAGGACGCCTGAAAGCAACACCACGCCGTTCAGCGTAGCGACGCCAAAGAGCGCGATGAGACCGATGGCGGCGGAGATTGAAAGCGGCATCCCTCGAAGCGCGAGAGCCACAAGCCCGCCGCTTGCCGCGATGGGCACGTTCATGAGCACGAGGAACGTCGGTCGAAGTTCTCCGAACGTGACGAAGAGCAGCACGAGCAGCACGAGCAGCACGATGGGCACGACCACCGCGAGGCGTTCCACGCTGCTCACCAAGTGATCGTATTGGCCTCGCACCTCGAAGAAGAATCCCTTGGGTTTTTCCAGGATTGCGAGCTTGTCTTTCAGTTCGCGCACGAAGCCCGCGAGATCGCGATCGCGCACGTTGCACTCGACGAGGACGCGCCGTTGAGCCTGCTCGCGTCCCACCACCGCGGGCACGTCAGTCACCTCGAATCGGGCGACGTCGCCGAGAGGCACCGCTCGCCCTTTTTCGACGACGAGCATGGATCGGCGAAACGCCTCTTCGTCCGGCGCAGGAGGCGCGTCGGCGCGAAGCACCACGTTGAAACGTCGCTCACGCTCGCGGAGGACGCCCACCGGTCGCCCGGCCCGCAACAGTTCGACGGCCGTTGCGACCTCGTCCGGGGTGACGCCCACGCGACCGAGGCGCGCCGGGTCCGGTCGAATGGTGAGCATTTCCAGGCCTTCGAGCGCTTCGCCGCGCACGTCCGCGGCTCCTTTGACCCCGCGAAGCATGCGCAATACATCCGCTTCGACATTGCGCAAGTCCGCAAGGTCGTCGCCGACGATGACCACGCCCACGTCGCTCTTCACGCCGCCGAGGAGCTCCGACGTTCGCATCTCGATCGGTTGCGTGATGCCGAACGTTGCCCCTGGGAGCGCACGCTTCATTGCATCGGAGAATCGTTCCGCGAGGGCATCAGGGGTGCTCGCGGTGGTCCAGGTTTCGCGTGGCGCAAGGAGGACGAAGATGTCGCTCTGCTCGATGCCCATGACGTCGGTCGCAACATCGGGCGACCCGGTGCGGCTAACGACCGAACGAACCTCTGGAAATCCCTTGAGCGCACGCTCGACATCCCCGGTGCCCGCAACGGCCTCCGCGAGCGACAAACTCGCCGGTCGCGTAAGCTGGACGACAAAGTCGCCTTCGTCGAGTCGTGGCACGAACTCCGCGCCTCGGCCGATGGTCGCAAACGCGCCGACGATGACCAAGAGCCCAGCGATGCCCGCCGCGACCAGTGGACGCTGAACCATGGGCCCAAGGACGCGCTCATGGGCCGCTCGAAGAAGGGCGACGATGCGTGGCTCGCTCGCGTGGTGAGACTTCAACACGAGAGACGCGACCACCGGTATCCACGTGAAACTGAGCACGAGCGCTGCGCCAAGAGCGAAGAGGACCGTGAGGGCCATCGGCCGAAATAGCTTGCCTTCGACGCCTTCGAGCATGAGCACGGGCACGTAAACGACTGCAAGAATCACCATCGCGAGGGCAAGCGGCCGACCCTTGGCTTTCGCTTCATCGACAAGGGCCTTCGACGCCTCCACGCGGCGCGCGGCCATGGTCGCAAGCGCTCCTTCGACAACGACCACGGCACCGTCGACGACAAGTCCGAAGTCGATGGCTCCGAGGCTCATGAGGTTGCCGGACAGGCCAGCGGCTTTCATGCATCCGAATGCCGCGAGCATCGCGAGCGGGATGGCACTTGCGACCACGAGCCCCGCGCGCAAGTCGCCGAGGAAGACGAGAAGCACGAGAGCCACGATGATGCCGCCCTCAAGGAGCGACTTGCGCACGGTCCCAAGCACGCGGTCAACGAGGGCGGTGCGGTCGTAAACCACGTTGATTTCCAGGTCCTCCGGGAGCTTCACTCGGAGCGACGTCAGCTTACGTTTGACCGCTGCGACGATCTCGTGCGCGTTGCCGCCCGCAACCATTTGAACCATTGCGTAGACGACCTCGCCTTGACCGTCGGCCGTTGCGGCGGACTGGCGCATCGGTGAACCCTCGCGCACGGTGGCAATGTCGCGCACGAGGATCGGCGGCGCATGATCGCGGGCCTGAACAACCTGCGACGCGACGTCGTCGATGGTGCGGTAGGTGCCGTCGAGGCGCACCTGAACCTGCTCGTCTCCGCGCACGAGGGCGCCGCCTCCGAGCGTGAGGCCGCCGTTCGCAAGCGCGCGTTCAACGTCCGCCGGCGACAGATGAAACGCCTGCAAATCGGCTGTGTGAAGGCGCACTTCGATTTCGCGCCGCTCGCCGCCCCAGGCGTTCACTTCAACGACGCCGGGCACAAGCTTCAAGGGCAGGGCAATGTCCCAGTCGAGCAACGTGCGCACGTCGCGAAGCGAATGGCCTGGCCAGCGAAGGACGAAGTGGAAGATTTCGCCGAGGCCCGTGGACGCAGGTCCCATCTCGGGAGGCGATGCAAATCGCGGAACGGCGGCGCGCGCGGCTGGGAGGCGCTGCGACACAAGCTCGCGAGCGGTCTCGAGAGAAACATCGTCCCGAAAGACGATGGTGACAGCCGAGACGCCGGCGCGGGAGAGGGAGCGGACAACGTCGACGCCTGGAATTCCAGCCATCGTGAGCTCCACAGGACGCGTGACGAGGTTCTCTGTTTCGAGGGGCGAGAGCCCGGGCGCGTTCGAGAGAACCTGCACTTGCACGTTCGTCAGATCGGGAACCGCGTCGACGGGAAGGTTGCGGTATGCACGCAGTCCAAGGAGCGACCCGAGAAGCGTCATCAGGACGACGACGAATCGGTAGCGAACACAGGTGTCGACGAGTGAGCCAATCATTCGAGCGGCTCGGCGCGAATGACCTCGCCCTTGAGAAGAACGGTGCCGCGAACGACCACGCGCTCGCCTTCGCTCAGGCCGTCGTCGACAATGACATGGGCCCCCACATGATCGCCGACGCGCACCGCTCGCCAGGTAAATACCGGCGTTTCGCCCGTTTGAAGAAAGAGCACCGACTTGCCCCGCAGCTCGACGACGGCCGCGGCGGGAACCATCATGACGGGCGGTGAGGCTTGAGCTTCGTCGAGGGGAATCGTGACCGTGAGCGAGCGGCCGGTTCCGTGCAACTTACACGTGGGCGCGAGGAGCAGTCGCACGGGCATCGTTCGCGACTCATCGACCACGCCCGTGACGCGCTCGACTGTCGCATCGCAGCTTTCTGTCGTCGCGTTGCCATCGTTTTCGCGAGGGCGCACCTTCACCTTCGTGCCGACGAACACGCGCGATGCGTGAGACTCGGGCAAGTGCACGAGCACGCCCCTCGTTTCTTCTGCGACGATTCGATAGAGGAAATCGCCGGGCGAAACGCTCGCTCCGAGAAGCGAACGACGTTCGACCACGACGCCGTCGATGGGACTCCGCAGCACCACCGTGCTCGCGCCATCGCTTCCATCGAGGCCGTCCATGCGCAGCCCGAGGCCCGCGAGCTGCGTGCGAATGGCATCGCGATCGGCCTTCGCTGTTTGCAGCTCCGCTTGCGCGTTTTCGAGGGTCGCTTGGCTCGTCGCCCCTTCGCTCTGAAGCTCACGCAGCCGATTGAGAGCGCGCTGCGCAAGTTCCATCCGTGCGTCCGCACGACGCTCGTCCGCGCGAAGGCGAGCAACCTCCGGGGCCTGAACTGTCACGAGAGCTTGGCCTCGCTTGACGCGATCGCCCACGTTTCCCTTAAGTTCAGCAACGCGTCCCGCGACAAGCGAGCTTACGAGCGCCTCGTCACCTTCGTTCGAGCGAACTTCGCCCGGCGCTTCGAGTTCAGGTGAAGGAACGCGACGCGACGCCACTTCGATCGCGATGCGACCTCCGGTCACAAGCTCCGGGGCGACGGAGATGGACGTCGCATGAGGAGCCACCACGTCCGCGGAGGCATGCGCTTTGGGCGACGCTTTCTCGCACCCAAAAGACGCGGCGGCAGCGATTACGAGCGCGAAGCGTGATGTATGAGGAATGCACGTATAGGGCCGAAGCATGTCGTTGGGTCTCATCGTGTGACTGCCTCGGAGAGGACGCCTTGCGCTGCGAGCAGCCGCACATTTCCATGGAAAACTTGAGCTTCGGCGTGAAGGGCTCGGTCTTCGCCTGCGATCAATCGTTGGCGAGCCAGTGCCGCGATGGTCAGGTCCGATGCGCCACGATCCACGAGCGCGCGCGCAATTCGGTAGGCATCTTGGAGCGCAGTAACGGCACGTCGTGCTGCCGCCAACGTTGCACGCGTGTGTTCGTGATCGTGGATGGCGACACGCACCTCACGCGTCAATGCGTCGGCCTCGAACGCATGGGCCGCGACGGCTTCGTCGTTTTCGGACTGAACCCGAAGCGTGTCCGCATGGCCTGGCGTCGACCATGGAAAGGGAATCGTGACGAGCGCGCTCGAGAGCAACTCGCCGGTGCCGTCGCGGGCGGCCACGAAGCCAATACCCAGGGAAACGCCGTGCAATGCGTCGATGTACGCCGCGTCTCCCGCGAGGCTCTCGGCGTGTCCGTGTGCGCGCAGCACGCTTGGGTGAGTTTGTCGCATCACGGTCAACGCCGCATCGACCGTGGGGCACGGTGTATCGATGGGGGCGTCGTGATCGTCGAGCGTGAACGACGCGGCATCGACTCCAAGAATGGAGCCGAGCGCGAGCTTTGCTTCGGTCAACTGGCCTTCGGCGTCGAGCTGCTCGGTTTCGGCCATGGCTTCGTCCGCAAGCGCCAGCGCGGTTTCGTTCGGCGAGGCCACGCCCTTGGCCACACGGACGCGTGCGAGCGCCGTGATGTTGCGTGCCTCGTCGAGGGCGCGCGTGTGTAGAAGTAGGGTTTTCTCAGCGAAAAGAACGCCAAGCCACGCGTGCGCCGTGCGTTCCGCTACGACGTGCCGCGCCTCGTTCGCTCGTCCCGCGGCGAAGCGCTGCGCGGCGGTCATCGATTGCTTGCGCGTCGATCCAACGGGGCGCAACGGGATGGGCTGTTGGAACTGCGCCTGCGTCTCGAACCCTGGCGCGATACCGCCCTCGAAGTGACGTGCGCCGGCGGTGAGCTGAAGCTGCGCGGGCATGAGCAAGAACGGGTTCGCCACGTCGGCCGCGTGCGTGAGAGCGGATGCGGCTCGGTCTGCGGCTCGCACGACGGGCGCACGCTCTTGAGCGATGGTGATCGCAGCACGAAACGAGAGTGGCGCTGCGGACGCCGAAGTGGAAACCGCTAGGAAAAAACCGAACCACGCGCGAGGCCAATCCGTGCCCATCGCCCCTCGGTAACACGGCACGCGCGCTTCGCGATCGCCTTCAAAGGTTGTTGAATATCCCGTTCAATTGGGCGGCGGACGGGTCGCGGCGACGCTTGGTCGCGCGTCCTGCGCGTTCAGCCACGATTGGAGCGCGGGATACGGTTTTAGAACGGCCTCGCCATGGCGAAGCACGAGGTAGCCGCATCCGCCGATGACGGCCGCATCGCCCGCGCCGAACTGGACGGTCCATGCGTTTGTGGCGACGCGTCGTTCGAGTTCCGCAAGGGCTTTGTGAATGCGCGCAAACGCCTGTTCGGCCGCGGGCCCGTCGCTTCGCTGATTGGCGTAAAACGCGGTAACGGCCTGATCGGCGACGTGATCGCCGAGCTCGTCGAGGGTGCGATGCAGAAGCCGCTGACGGACCCCAACGCCGAACATCGGCGGGTTCGGAAACGCATCTTCCAAATACTCGACGACGATCGTCGAGTCGAAGATCGCCGTTTCGCCGTCGACGAGGACGGGAACTTTTCCGAGCGGCGACGCCTTGGAGAACTCGGGCGTCCGGTTCTGGAGGTCGACCGTGACCTCTTCGTACGCGAGGTTCTTCTCGGCGAGGATGATGCGAACCTTGCGCCCAAACGGCGAGCGGGCGGTGTTGAAGAGCCTGAGGGCCATGGGTGGGAGTCTACCGAGGCGCGCATCGAAAACGCAATGAAACGGGGCTTTTTCAGCGGAGTAGGGCCGCGGCAGGAACGACGTTGCGACCCTGAGCCCACGTGAGAAGGCTTTCGGTTTCGTGTCGCAAAAGGCGCACGCGCAGGTCCTTTGGGTGGAGCGCGATGCGCGTTGGCGACAGAGCGGCGAGGGGACGCGCGGCACGGCAGAAGGCCACGGTCGACAGGATGCGTTCGGCGTTTCGGGAGGCGTAGTTGAGCACGAGACTTCGCTTGCGCCGGCCGGTCACCGGGTCCACGACGGCGAGGCGTTCTTCGAGGTAGCGGTAGCCGCGGCGACCCAGAATGGCCTGGAGATTAGGCTGCAAACCCCATGCGGGCGGCACGAAGCCCTCGATGCGAAGTCCGGCTTCCGTGAGCACGCGTTCGCCCTCGATGATGCGGGCCTCAAGCTCGTCGTCGTCGAGCAAACTGCACTCGGCTTCGTTTCCGGAAACAACGTTTTGGCTGAGGAACGTCGTCGCTCTTCCGCGAGCGCCTCGCGCGTTCATCGCCGCGCGTTCGGTCTCGCTGCTGCGATGGAAGAACCCGTGGAGAAAGACTTCGTGGCCGTCGAGCTGGAGCGCGCGGAGCTCCGCACAAAAGGGTGCATCTTGCACAAGAGGGGCGGAACCGTGGAAATTCGGGACGACGAGCAACGCGGGCTTGATGCCGCGCTCGTGGCAAAGGCGCAACGCGTGCCTCACCTCGTCTGAGAACGCGGGGGACACATCGTGAATCGATACGTGAAGCGGCGCGCTCACGGTTTCGGGCCTCGTGCGAAGTCCTCGTAATACGCAAGCATACGTCGCATATACGTATCGAAGCCAGGAACATCCGCGGCGTTGTCGACAGCGTACGACCGAAGTTCGCGAGCGGGTTCGTCGAGGAGTTCGAGAACCGCGCGAGCGCCCGCGGCCGCGTCGAGCGAGCGGTAAGTGAACGAACTGCCTTCGCGCGCTTGTTCAAAGGCGCCGCCCTCGTCAGGCACCACGATCGGAGCCCCGCAGGCGACGGCCTCCGCGAGCCCGAGTCCGAAGGTCTCGTAAGGGCACGCGTGGACGATGCCGTCGGCCGCCCGGTAGATGGCGGCGAGGCGTTCCCGTGACTTTTCGAAGCCTCCCACGCGGAGGAACGGAAGGCGTTTCGCGGCGGCCTCGAGAAGTGGTCGTTCGGGTCCGTCGCCGAAGAGCCAGAGCGTGAAGGGTTTCTGCGCGTAGGCTCGCTCGGCGATGTCGATGAGGACGTCCCAACGTTTCTCGACGGCGAAGCGACCGACCGCGATGAGGAGCGGTTCGCGACGGCCCTCGAGGAGCTCGTTCCGCAGGTTATCGTCACGTGAAACGCGCGTGTGAAAGACCTCGCGGTCGACGCCGAACGGAACGAGGATAACGCGCTCGCAGCCGTGGTCGAGGAGCTTGGCCTTTTGGGATCGGCTCGCGACGAACGTCCCGTTCACGGATCTCGAGATGCTGCGCACCCACGCCCAAAGGGGTTCAACGGCGCGGTCGGTAAACGCGCGCGACACGCGTTTTTCAAGGGCGGGCCGCAGGTAGGTATCGATGAAGTCGGCGTGCCAAACGAACGTGCGCACCTTCGCGAACTCGCGCGGAACTCGCATGCCGAAGAAGCTCGCAAGGTACGGCGAATGAAGCTCGAGCACGTCGGGGCGTTCGGCCTCGATGGCTTTGCGGAGCGCCCGAGGGGCAGTGAGCAGGTGGTAAGTCGGGTCGTACGGAGTGGATGGTCCCGCAAGGCGCACCACCGACCGGGATCCGCCTTTTATGCCCGAAGAAGGGATGTCGATCCGTTCATTCCGAGGGCCAGGCGCGATCACGACCGACTCGTGTCCGAGTTGGCACGCAATTTGATTCTTCGCATCCAAATGGCTGCGAACTCCTCCCCCGCGCTCCGAGTAGAATTCGGTCAAGTCAACGAGCTTCACCCGGTGACTCATACCGCGAAAGCCCCGTTCGATCGCAAACAGGACGCGCTTTTTCGCCGCGGAATTGACGCGCACGGAAAATTGCTCGAGGCCGTGACCGAGGTTCCGGCGTTTGCCGAACTCGCCGCGCGCGCCGGTCGACCGTTGAAAATCGCCATCGTCAGCGACTTCACCCGAATTCCGTATGCGAACGGTGCGGTGTTTCAGACACGGTTCCTGTATCGCGCGTTGCGTCGGTGTGGTCACCAAGTCACACTTGTAGGGCCAAAGGACCCGGACGGCTCCGTCGGCGATGTCCCCGAGGGAACGATTGAGCTCCCGAGTCTTCCGCTCGCGGCCTACCCCGGCGTGCACCTTCCCATTCCGTCCGAGGCGTGGGTTTACGACGCGGAACGTTTCGACTTCGACCTGATCTTCGCGCAGACGACCTCGACGCTCCTCGAGTTCGCGCTCTGGCTTCGCAAGGTGAACGGCACGCCCGTGATTTGCGTGAACACCACGCACCTGACGATGGCTTACGAAGTCCTTCTTCCCGAGGCGCTCGCGAGCGTCCCCGCGGTTCACAAGGCTGTGCTCGGCGCGCTTGCGAAGCCTTACGAGGCCACGTACGCCCGCCTCTTCAACGACTCCGATGGACTTATCGTTCTGTCCGAGGGCTTTCGCGATTATTGGCTCGCTCGTGGCGTGACCACGCCCATTCACGTGGTGCCGCGCACGGTGACGCCGGAGAACTTTGATCGCCCGGTCGGCGAAGATCCCTTCCTGCCGCTGCTCGCGGAGCATGGCATCGAAGACGGTCCGCGTCTCTTGTGTGCGGGTCGCCACACTCGCGAAAAAGCACAAGATCGCCTCATTCGCATCTTCGCCAAGCACGTTCTTCCCGCCGAACCGAAGGCGATTCTCGCCATGGTCGGCATCGGTCCGGACACGGAGCGTTACAAGGAAATCGCGCGTGACCTTGGCGTCGCCGATCGCGTCATCTTCACGGGAGAGCGACCGTTCACGGCCATGCTCGACTTCTACGCGTACAGCGACGTCTTCGTGCACACGTCACTGAGCGAAACCTACGGGAACGTCCTCGGCGAAGCGCTTTGGTGCGGCTGCCCAACCGTCGTCTTCGAAGACGGTCTCGGCGCGTCGTCGCAAGTCACGCATCTCGAAAACGGCCTCGTCGTTTCGCCCGGTTCGCGCGGCGACAGCCTGCTCGTCGGCGACATTCGCTTCGGACAAGCCGTACTCGACCTCGTTCACAATTCCGAACTCCGTGCCCGCCTTGGCCGCGGAGCCTCGAAGCGCGCACGCGCACGACACACGCCTGCCGCGATCGAGCGCCGCATGGCCGATGTGTTCCAGAGCGCCCTCGACGCTGGAGGCGAACGTGAAGCAAAGGGCTTCGTGAAGCCGCGCGGAATGGCTCGAGCGTTGACGACGGCGAAGTCATTTCTCCCGTGGACCGCAAGCATGCTCGTCATCTTCGCGTCCGGGTTCTTGCGTCCTGCCAATCGCAAGGATTGGGGCTCGAAGCAGCCCACCATCGGGTGAACGGGCGCGGTTGCTGCCGGATTCACTGATTCACTGATTGAATGGAGGCGAGCTCACGTGGCTCGCCTTCGTTCGTTGGCACCGATGCATGCGGTATACACGCATACCGCGTATGCGCTACGGCTTTGCGACGGGAAGTTTGCCCGGCTCGAAGTGAACCGCGAGCGCCTTTTGATGGTGCAACAGTTCGCGCACAGCCGCACCTCGGGGCATCGCTTCGCCGGCGTGAAGCACAAGCGCGGTGAGGGAACCGCCATAGACGCAGCCCGTGTCGAGGCCCGTCGCCCAGCGATGGATCTGAACGTCCGACAGCGCGTTATGGCCAAAGACGACGTGAGGCGGCCCTTCGTAGCGCGAACCCCAAAGCGGCGCGTTGCCCCACTTCTCGTCGCTTGCCTCGCCCTTGCCCGTGAGGCACCGCATGTGGAGCAGGTTTTTCTCTTCCTGTTTTTCGATGGGCAGCCCCGGAACCACCCCCGCGTGAACCACGCGAAGCTCGTGCTCGGGCAGGTCGAGCCACAGGGTCGATTGCACGACGACCGCCCAATCGGCTTCGCTCATGCGTTCGGCGATGAGCGCGTGGTGCTTCGAGATGGCAACGTCTTTGCGCTTCTCGGGTTTCGCCCGGAGCCACGAGAGAAGCTTCGCCTCGTGATTGCCTCGAACCACGTGCGCGCCGGTTTGCCGAGCAATCGCGATGACGCCGAGCGAGTCGGGGCCGCGAGACACGAGATCGCCGACGAATACAAGCCGGTCGCCCGTGCGAAACGCGAGTCGCTCAAGAAGCAACTCGAGTTCCCGTCGGCACCCATGCACGTCGCCAACGATTATGGTGCGGCCCGGCATCACGCCGATGTTCTTACGCGAAGAATCCGTAAAAACCAAGGAGGGCGAGCGACCTCAAACCGGTCAAGCCCACGCGCTGGTCACGCGTTACCCGTTCGTGTCGTCGTCCGCGTCGTTGACGCTCTGGAACTTCGCGATTTCAGGTCTCGCGAGCTTCCAAGCGCGCTGCACCATCCAGCTCAACGAACGATCGAGGCGTCGGGCTTCGGCCGCCACTTCCTCGAGCATGTCCTTCGGAAAGTAGAGGCTTTGCTTTCGTTTGTCGGAGCGGTCGAGGGTAAGCATACGCGCACACATATGCGCTGTGTAAGGTATTGCAAGCCGAACGTTTTCGACTAGGCCGCGATGGCGCCGTGTTTCCTCAAGAATTCCAGGATTTTGGCGTCGACGAACGAATGATGTTCGAGGGAGGCGACGTGGGTCCCGCCCGCGATGAAGACGTATTCGCCTCGGGGAATTTCGTCCGCCATGGCCTTGGCCAAGAAGGCCGGCGTGAACGTGTCGCGCTCACCGGCGACAACGAGGACTGGAATGTCGAGGGTGCGAAGTCGATCCCAGGCGCTGTGCTCGCCGGCGCCGCGAAGCATGCGCAGGAAGAGTTCGAGGTCCACGTGGGTCATGTGCTGCATGTACGGCAGCATGTCCGCTGGATTGATGCGGTCTGCATTCACTTCGCCAGTGGCGAGCGCGATCTTAAGGCCGAGCTCCGGAGGCATGCGCGACCAGAGCGCACGAGAGAGTTCGGGATATTTGAGGACTGCATCGATGAGCTGGGGCAGCACCATTCCGAGGAACGGCGTGCCGTGAAACGAGTGCGTGACCCGGCCAAAGCTTCCGCAAATGAGCACGACGGCCGCAACACCTTCACGGTCCGAAAGCGCGTTTTCGAGCGCGACTTGGCAGCCCATCGAGTGCCCGATAAGCACCGTTCGCTTCCGGCCAAAGTGCGTACGCACCGACGAGAGGTCCGCGGCGAGCTGCGGGATATCCACGCGAGGACCCGCCGGCGCCGAGCTGCGACCGTGGCCTCGGTAATTCCAGTGAACGACCGGCGCTACCGCGCGGAGTTCGTCGCACAGGTAACGCCAGATGAAGCCGTCGCAAAGGATGCCGTCGCAGAGGAATACCTGCGCGGCGTCGCTCTCGCTCGTGGACGGCGTGAACGGGTAGTGGCGGGCGTAAAGACGGGTGCCGTCGTCGGCGACCACGGTGCTGACGACGCCGTCCGTGGGAGGCGGCATGGTGCTGTTCGTTTGGGCCATGGCCAATCGCGTTGCTCGACGGAATATGCGGCTCCGTCGGTGGTCGTCACTCGCTCGCTTCGGTCTCGTCAGGCTCGTTGACGCTCGGGTACTTGCTGATTTCTGGCTTCGCCAATTTCCATGCGCGCTGAACAATCCAGCTCATGGAGCGGTCGAGCCGCCGAGCCTCGGCCCAAATTTCCTCGAGCATTTCTCGGGGAAAATAGAGGCTCTGCTTGCGCTTGTCGCTGCGGTCTGCGCCGCGAACCTTCGAGACCGCGTCCACGTCCGCAGGACGCTCCGACGCACGAATGCGCGCGGTTGACTCGCTCTCGACCTTGCCGTTTGAATCCTTGTCGCCGATGGCCACGCTTGCCTCCGCACCGATGTGCATCGAACCCTCGTCGATGCGAAAGCGGGAGACTATCGTTCGGCACCCGTGGTGAATAGACACATCGTCGCGATTCTCGCGCTCGGCCTTTGGGCCTGCGGCGCACCCAGGCCGTGGTCGCGCGTGGACGCGGCCCACGAGGCCATTACACGCCTGCATTTGCTGCCTCCCAGCGATGAGGCCCTGGCGGACGCGGCGCTGCGATCCATGGTCGCGGAGCTTGATCCGCACTCGGCGTACCTGAGCGCGGACGAGCTTCGCTGGTTCGAAGAAGACGTGCGCGGGAGCTACGGGGGCATCGGTTTCGAGGTGGTTCCCGATGGGGACGTGTGGCGCATCGTCGTGGTCGTTCCTGGTGGTCCCGCCGAGGGGGGAGGGCTTCGCGCAGGCGACCGCGTGCTCGCTGTAAATGGCCTTGTTCCAGGGAAAACCCAGCGCATCGTGCTTCTCGCTGCCTTGAGAGGTCCCGTCGGCGGCTTCGTGTCGCTGCGTGTCGAGACGCCTTCAACGCCGGCCCGCGACCTCGTGCTTGCCCGCGCCATGGTGTCGGCGCAAAGCGTGATTCTCGAGGCTCCTCGCGAAGGGGATGAGGGCCTCGCGACGGTGCACCTTCGGCAGTTTCAAGAGGCGACGAGTGAGGCGTTCGACGCGGTGGTTCGCACGTTGACCGAGACGCGAAAGACCCAAGGAATCGTGCTCGATTTGCGGGGAAATCCAGGGGGCCTCGTCGACGTTGCTCGGCATGTGGCCGATCAGTGGATCGCCTCGGGACCTATTCACGGGATGGCGATGCGTGGCCACGAATACCGCGAAGTGTTGGCGACACCCGAGGCGCCATTGATGCACGTTCCGACCGTCGTCATCGTGGACTCGTCGACGGCGAGCGCGGGCGAGCTTCTGGCGGCGGCCCTGCGTGACCGCGTGGGCGCAACGCTCGTTGGTGAGCGGACGTTCGGAAAAGGAACCGTGCAAGTACTCGAGAAATTGCGGGGCGGGGGAGCTCTGGACCTCACCATCGGCGAGTACCGAACCGCATGCGGGGCCTCCATTCAGGCCATCGGCTTGACGCCGGATGTCGTGTTCGCCGGACCCGTACCCTCGCCCGAGAAGGTGCAGCGCGAAGAAGATTTGCCGCGGGTGATCGTGCTCGACGCGCCTCACGAACGTGCGCCGACGGTGCAGATTGATTCGCTCACGCCGATCATTCGAGCGTCGGATCGAGGCGACGACGACGCAACCCTGCGGCGCGCGCAAGACGAGCTCAAACGCAGGGTTAACGCTGGAGAAGTGCCTGCGCAGCGCGGATGCCGCTTCTAAGAGCTGCTCCGAACGTTCGAGGGGCATCGGCCACCGCATCGCCGGCCACCGTCACACGAAGACCCTCGGCACCGAGAGGTGAACCTCTTTCGCCCGTGAGGATCCCGAGCGCGTCAAGAAGCGATGGGCTGCGCATCGTATGGATGAGGTCTTCCGGTGTCGTACCGAAGACAGACCCGTTCGCACGCACCTCGCTTCCGCCGGAGCCCGCGCGCAGAAAAGGAGCTTGAAACGAAAGGCTCGGGACGCTCCTTTGAGCCACGGGAACGTCGGAAACGGCCGGACTTCGTGGCATCTCCATGGCGCCAGAAACGAAGCCGCCAGAGGCCACCACGAGTGCCGTTCCGCGCAGCGAGGTTCCGTCGGAGAGTTCGAGGGAGATGCCGGATTCAGCCGCGCTCACAGCGCTGCACCTGCCGCGCGTGACCGTGACGCCGAGTTTCGCAAAGTGAAGGTCGCGTCGCACCGCAAAGCGCATGCCCGCGGCGCCAGCGAGGCCGCACGAAACCTCGCCGACGGAAAGAGCGAGAGTGTCCGCGAGGCGTGGTGCTCGCGCGAGGGAGACCCCGAGCCAAGGGGGAAGGAGAAGCGCGGTCGCTGTATTTCTCCAGCGTTCCATGAGCGATTCGAGCTCCGCCGAAAACGCGGTGAAGCGGGCCTCATCGTCGAGGCCGAGGGCCACCGTGCCGTCGGGCGCCGAGAGTTCCCCGGGGCTCAAGAGCTTCGGAGCGGCAACGGTGCGAACGTCGAAGTCGCCCTTTGCGTAGGTCTCAAGCATGGCGCTGACCGCACGACCGTCCCAGCTCGGGCGAGGGAGCGTGGGGACGACGATGAGTTTCGGCCGACACGCCTCCAGATCGAGGATCGCCGAGTCGTGGGCAACCGCCGTTCGCGGCATGCCGAACATGTTGATGACGCGCGGTCGGGGCCTGGCAAAAGTCAGGCCTAGAACGCCCAGCAGCTCTTTCTCTTCCGCGGACACGTCGCCAGTGAGTCCGTCAACGAGGCCGTTCCAGAGTGACGTTGCTCCCGCCGATGCGTGGACCACGTGAACGCGTTTGCCCGCTCGTGTCAGCACGTGGGCCGCCGCCGTGCCTGCGACGCCCGCCCCGAGCACGATGACCTCGGCGTCGAGCACCGTCATGATTCGCTGCCGTCGTCGCCAAGAAGGCCACGCAGGTGAGCGCGATGGAGCGCCTCTTGTTGCGCCTGTTCGCCGTCGAGAATCGGCCGGCGCATGAGGGCTTGCGCGTCCAGCAATTCCAGGCCTTGGCGCAAACCTTCGCGCGGCGAAAGTCCACGCTCCGCCGCAACGATTTGGCCGCAGCGCATCGCGCATCGCATTCCGCCGCACGCTCCGAGCCCAAGCCGCGTTCGGCGCGCCACGTCGCTTGCCGTTTGGGCGAACTCGTTGCGCACCACGTGACGGATCTCCGCGCCGAGGACGGGCTCGCATGGGCACACGACCTCGGCATTGCGCGCGTCGTCACGAAGGCTTCGCAAAATGCGCGCGGCGACCTCGCCGTGACGAAAGATGAGGCGGCGAGCGGTCACGGGATCCACGGAGAATTCCTGGCCCAAGTCGTTCGCGTCCGGAACGATCGTCCCGCCGGGCAGGGGAGCGAGGTGCGTTTGGCAGGAGCGCTGAACCCCGAGCTGTCGCGCGACGTGGTCTGAAACCTCTTCGGAAAAAAGCCTGTAGCTTGCAAGCTTTCCGCCGATGAGCGAGACGACCCCGGGCATCTGGGCCGCGGTGTGGTCGACCATTTCGTGTTCACGCGAAAGCTTGTCTTCCACCTTTCCCCAGCGATGCAGGGTGGGGCGAACACCGGCCCACGTGCCAATGGCTCGGGCGCGACGAATCGGCGGAAAAACCTGAGCGACGGCCTGAATGAGGTACCGAGCCTCGTCGCTCGTCGGAAGCACGCGATCGAGGTTCCCGTAGTAGTCGTCGTCGGTGGTTCCGATGACGGTCATG
>CAIQDA010000418.1 GCA_903870415.1 uncultured delta proteobacterium | reverse complement strand
TTCGCGCACACGGTCGTATCCGGAAGCGGCGGCACGACGACCGCGCTGTCGGGCCTCGGCGGAAGCATGCCGTCGAAAGGCGATTGAACATCGAAGAGCGAGGTCGACGCGTCGCCGTTGTCGATGCCCGTGTCGCGATCGAACGGCGGAACGAAGCCATCGAAGTCGTTCGCCGGCGTGGCGCCATCTCCGTTCGGTGCGGGGAAGCTTGCATCCTGCACGGGTCTTCCCGCGTCGGGCGTCCCCGTCGAAGCGTCCGCTGACGTGCCACACGTCGGGTCGGTGCAGCCAAGGTCACCGCCGGTGGCCCGTGCTTTCTCGTCCTTCGAGCACGCCGCCATTCCGAGAACGACGACCCCTATCCCCAACACCGCGATCGAACGATGCATGCGAGCTTCCCCCTCATTGCCGCAAAAGAGCGAACCACCGCCGAAGCAGTTCGTGGCGAAAATGTATCTCACTTGCGTGCGGGCGCCAGGGGAGTTGCCGCCCCGGCTCCATTGCGCATCGTGACCCGGCACCACATGGACCGGGTTACGTCACGGCCCGCAGAACGTCGTCACGAGGCGAGTCACGAAGGCGTCGCGACCGGCGGAGGTGTCGATTTCCCCGGCGAAGGGAACGCATGGATCGGCCGGGAGAACAGCGCCCGAAGATGCCGCCACGCTGAGCACGCCGCGGCATGCCCCAACCCCCGTATCAAACGTTGCGGCATACGCCGTCGCGCATACGCCGGCGGAAGCGGACGCACGACATGCGGAAGTGGCGGAAGCGGCGCACGCCACGTTCTGATCACACGACGCATCGAGGCAGCGCTCCAGGCTTAGAAACGCAGGGCCGCAGCCGCTTCGATAGTGATCGAGGCATGCTTGGACGCCACGCAAAAGGCTATCATCGCGACCCCCGAGAGGGTTGGAGGTTGCGTCAACGTCAGCGGCGTACGAGACGATTGGGCCGAGGGCCGTCGCGGTGCTCGGCGTGAGCACGCACGCTGCGCATGCCGAGTTCGCGATCTTCCACGCGCTGCATGTCGACGGCGCAGACGCATCGCCGAAGCACGCCGCCACCAATGCCGACGACTGAACCGCACTGCACGCGGATTGATGGAAAGGCGCGGGGGCTGCCTGTGAGGCAACCGAGACATAGGCGGGTGTTGTCGCTGGAGGGGCACAGACTGGAGCCACTCCGCAGACATTCGCCGAACCAGCGCCTGCGCACGTAGCGGAACCGTTGCAGGCACCGCATGCCGCGACACGCGCGGCGCCGCAATTGTCGACGTCCGTGACCGTGCCGCAGTCTTTCGCGAGACGCGTGCAGAATGCACCATTGCTCTCGGCAACGCATCCGCACACGTTTGAGGCCGAGCACAACTCGCCTCCGCCGCAGCTGCCGCAGGACGCCGTTCGTGACGCGCCGCAGTTGTCCGTGCCCGAAACGGAACCGCAGTTCTTTCCGAGGCGCGTGCAGAATACACTCTCTGCTTCGGTGGTGCATGCGGCACAGACGTTAGGAGCAGCGCCTCCGCCACAGACCGACCCGGCCGCGCACGTTCCACAGGTGACGGTGCGCGATTCACCGCAAACGTCGACCGTGGTGAGCGAACCGCAGTCCGCCCCGAGGCGCGCGCAAATGCTGGAAATCGCCTCAGGAGGACACGTGGCCGGCGCATCGGAAAACGGACCAATCTGCGCGTCCGGAATGAACACGTCGGGCGCTACTGCCGCGTCGAAGGATGCATCGAAAGTCGCGTCGCCAACAACGCTTGCATCGAGGCCGGCATCGCCGCCGCCGTCAATCCACGTTGACGCATCACTTGCATCTTGCACGGATGCGTCGATACCGGCGTCGAGTGAGCCTCCCGCATCGACGGCCTGGGCAGGCTGGGCAGGCTGGGTTGCTGGATCGCTGCATCCTGCACCGATTGCCGCGAGTGTGGCGCAGGCCAAGCCCGCCACGAGGAGTCTCATGGGGTGCCTGCATTCGTGGCGCTAGGGCCAGTTGCGCCTGCATTTCCGGGGCCTGCGCCGCCTCCGCCGCCCGAGCCCGGTGTAAGCGTCGAGCCTGACAACGTGACCGCGGAGTTCGAGCGATAGAGCGCGTAGCTCGCTCCGCCCGCGCCGCCGCCGCCGGGGCCGCCGGAACCGGCCACGCCGCCCCAGCCACCCGTTCCGCCACCGCCGACTTCGTTTGTCGATGCGGTCGCACCGCCGCCCGGACCGCCACCCGAACCGCCCGAACCGCCCGCGCCGCCGGCACCGCCGGATCCACCGCCTGTCGCACGCAACGTCGAGGTCTGGAACTGAGCACCAGAGGAGTTCAACAAGACAACGCCGAAAGATCCACCACCGCCCGTGCCGCCCGTTGCGCCCGCGCCTGCGCATCCAGCGCCGCCACCGCCGCCGCCGCCGTTTCCCGTGCCCGACCAGCCAGCCCAGCAGCTCCAACCCCAGCAGCCCTTGGCCTGGCCGCCGCCTCCCCCACCGCCACCGCCGCCACCGCCGTTGGTGCCCGAGCCGCCGACACCGCCGCCGCCGCCGACCCACGCATATCCGGTGAGCGAACCAGCCGAACCGCCAGCGCCCGACGCGCCGGCGGAACCGTTCGCACCGTTCGTGCCACCTCCGCCCGAGCCGCCGGTGTAGTGATCCCAGCCGCCGCCAGTGCCGCCACTTGCACCGCTGCCTCCGCTGCTGCCACTAGTGCCGTTTGAGTCGCGGTAGCCACCCGCTCCGCCGCCACCGCCCGCCGAACACGCGGACGAACCGCCGCCACCGCCCGGCGCGCTGACCGAGTTATCGTTGTTGCCGTTCGAACCGCCGGCACCCCAACCGCCGTTCCCGCCTGAGCCGCCCGCAACGCCTGCGCTCCCCGCGCTGCCATTGCCGCCCTGGACGATGCTGTTCTTGACCCACAGCGCGGTGCAGCCACTGCACGCGAGGCCGATGCTGGTGCCGCTCACGCCTGTCGCGTTTCCGGCGGTGATCGTCACGCGATCGACAACGGTGACCGCCGTGAGGTTCGTGCCGTTCACGGCCGCCAACACGTTCGCGACTTGCGTATTTCCTTGTATTGTCACAGTACCTGCGGCGGCTGCACTGCGCGACCAACCACCTGCGGCGCTGAACCCGCCGTAAATGGAGATGCCATTCGCGAGCGTGACGTTCGCGATGTACGTGCCGCCGGAAACGTAGACGTGCTTCTTTCCGCCAGCCTGCGCCGCCGTTATCGCGTTTTGAATTGTTAGCTTTGGTGCCGCCTGCGTCCCGGCCGCGGCGTCGCTGCCGGTCGTCGCAACGAAGATCGCGTTGGTGATGGTTCCGTCGATGCCATCGCAGTTCGCGTCCGTGAAGGCGTCGTCAGGTTCGTCGGCCGAGGTGATGAAGGTGCACGCGTATTCGCAGCCGTTTGCGCTGAGACCGTCTTTGTTCACCCAGCCCGCGTTGCACGACACGAAGGCGCAGTACGCCCCGGCGCAGCTCGTCACCGCGTTGTTGAGCGCACACACCGCGCCGCAGGCCGTGCAGTTCGAGACCGTGAGCAGACTCGTTTCGCAACCGTTGGGCACGTTGCCATCGCAATTGCCGTAGTTCGCATTGCACGTCGAGTAGGTGCACGAACCCCCTGCGCACGAGGGCCCGGTCACGTTCGCGGGCGTGCAGGCGGCCCCGCAGGTCGCGCAATCGGTGAGCGTATTGACTGGTTTTTCGCAGCCGTTGCCCGTGGCGTTGCTCGTGATTCCGTCGCAGTTGGCATAGAGGCTGTTGCATGTGCTGATGGCGCACTTGTTCGCCGCGGTGCACACGGGCGTTGCGTTTGAAAGCGAGCAGTCGCCGCACTTGGGCACCGTGCGCACGGTGCCGCAGTTGTCCGTTCGCACGAGGGAGCCGCACTCCGCACTCGCCGCGACGCAAAGCTGCGCGTCGGTAAGGGCCGGGCATCCGCACACGTTCGCAAGCCCCGTCGCTCCGCAGCTCACGCCCGTCCCTGTGCACGTGCCGCACGTGACCGTCTTCGTGGTCCCGCAGTTGTCCGCCGCCGTGTACGAGCCGCAATTTCGGTAGTCGCAAAGCTGCGCCACGGTTTGGGCCGTGCAGCCGCAGACGTTCGCCGTGCCCGTGCCGCCGCAGGTGACGCCGGTGCCCGAGCATGTGCCGCAGTTGAGCGTGCTTCCGCAGCCGTCGTCGATGCTTCCGCAGTTCTTGCCTTGCGCCGCGCACGTCGTCGGAACGCACGCATTTCCGCAGGTAAACTTAAACGTATAGTCTCGGAGTACCGGCGTATATTTTAGGTCTGTACTTGCGTGCAGATCGATCTCGAGGCGGCCCCAGCGGTAGTCCGCCGGAAGCGGGTTTTCCCGCGTCATGCGCGTGAGGTCCATGTAACTCGTCGCGCTCGTGGGCACCCAGCCTTGCGCCCACCAGCGGAAGTTCACCGGAGCGGTCTGAGCACCGTCAACCGTGGGCGCAAACGCGAGGCGGAATTCGATCCAGCTGTTGCTCGGGACGTCCGCGTTCCACTCGATGCGCGTGACCGTTGGAGGCTGCGCGGCACTGCACCGGGTCATGTCGAACGAGTACGGCCTCGTCCACGTCGCTTGCGCGGTGACGACTTGCTCGCAGCTGTAAACGACACGCGCCGAGAGCACGGAGCCCGCCGCGGCCTGACCCGAACTCACCGGGCAAAGGTTGATGAGGATGCGTCCATTCGGACCCTCCGGTCGCTCGGCGTAATACCCCGGCAACGTGGTGCCGCAGCCGATGAGCGCCCCCGCGTTCGGAACCTCGGTTTCGACGCCGTCGATGGTCAGGTAGAACTTCATCGTCGTCAGGTCGACGACCTCGCCGGTCGCGGGCGGCTGCACGATGTAGCGATCGACCGCGACCTGCTTGCGCGTGAAGAACATCGCCGCGGCCATGTTGCTCTGCACGGACGAGTTCGACGAGTTTGAGTAGCTGGAAAGCGAGCCCCAGCCGTTGCGCCGGACGATGTCGTATTGGTAGTTGTACCCGCCGCTGAAGTAGTCGTTGTTCGCAACGATGACGTCAGTCTCGATGCGGGGGCTCGCGCCGGAGCCCGTGCCCCACACGTTGGTCCAGGCCTCGTTGTTGAGCGCGGTGAGGCTGTCGCCGCAGGCCGACGGAAAGTCGCTGACGACGAGCACCGTGGAGAGCGACGTGAACTTGTTCGAGGCCCAGTAGCTGAGGAGCTTCGAGCGCGCGGAGCGAAGGCCGAACGAAACCGGGTTGCCCGCGGGCTGGCCCCACCAGTCATAATTGCCTGGCGACGGCAGGTAGTTGAGAAGCGTGCCTGCGTTCGCCGTCATCGCGAGCACCGGACTCGTCGCGGTGTCGAAGGTCGACTGCGTGCAGTTGATGGAGCTGTGGTCCGAGCTCGGAAAATACGGCGACGGCGTCACCGCGCCGAACGCGCCCATGTTTTGGACGCTGTTCGAGAAGAAGTCGCCGAGGCCGAGACGGTTGTATTTTACAACAAAGCCCTGAAAGGGATCGATCGCTCCGTCGTAGGCGGCGTAGTCGTAGCCAAGGACAGTGGCCATCACGACTGGGGCCTGCGCGGCGCTGGCGCCTGCGTTTCGGCACGTGGAACTCGTTGGGCCGAGACGCAGACCGTCCGCGCTTTGAAACGAAGAGGGCACGCCGATCGTCGAGTCGATCGTGTCGCCATAGGCGCAAAATGGGTAGCAACACTGCGAGTCGAGGCAGCACCCCGCCGTGGGGATCGACAACCCCGTCGTGTGCATCCCGGTGCCGTGTTCCTTCGGGAACCAGCAGCCGCCCGCGTCCGTGTCGATGGTGGGCGGTTTCGTGGTTTCCGGGGCCGTCGCGGGCGCTTGCGAACACGCCGCCACGAGACCGAGTGCAAACACGGCAACGGCCGCGAACGAAAAGCTCCGGGCCATCACTGGAGTGCTCCTGCGAAGGCTACCTTCGGCAACGTGCCAAAGAGTCGAACCGTCCAGCCAACGACGCCGCTCGCCTGCCGCGATGAAGCGCCGAGCGTGCTCTCGAGCGTCTGACCTTCGAGCGTAATACCGCCCGCAGCCGACGGAATCACGAGCGAAAGAACCGCGTTCCCGAGACCCGTGCAGAGTGCAGCATCTCCGTCGTTGCCCCGAATCGCGCCCTGCAAGGACGCATCGACGATGGGCACGTCAACGTTGCTGCCCGCCGCGGTGCGGAAGCGCAGAATGGCCGTGTTGAGGTTGGCTGTGCTCGCGGCCGTTGCCTCGACGTACGCGAGTGGCACGAAACTCCACGTGGACGCGAAGGGATTGCTCGGCTGCGACACGAACGAAAACGCCGAGCCATTCGAAACCGGCGCGCCGAAACGAAAGCGACGGGACCCGCCGTCGAGGGTCCCCGTGTCGCCCAGAACCAAAAGGCCCGGACCTGGCGAACCGATGCGCGCGACTGCCGCACTCCACTGATTTCCGAAAGACACCGTCGACGCCGAAGCGCCCGTGGTGATGACCTGAAGTTCGTTTGTGGCAAACGCAATGGGCCCGGCTCCGCACGACGTACTCGTCGGGAGTGGAGGCCCGTTGATAGGCCCGCCTGGTCCGGAAACGCCGTCCGGGTCCCATTCCGCATCGCGAATCGCCACTTGAACGTCCCCGTCGATGGGCGGCACGTACCCGTCCCAACCGGTCACGCCGCCGCCCACAGGGCCACCGTCGATGATGGCTGCATCATACACAGATGCATCCTTCACGCCTGCGTCCGCAGGCCTCGACGCGTCGACGGGTTCGCAAGGCGCGAGTGCGCACGGGTCTTCGGTGGAGGTCGCGCGCGCCGAATCTTTCGAGCACGCGGCGGGCGCCAACGCGGCAAGGGCGGCAAGGGCCGCGAGCGGAACGAGGCCGACCGAGAATCGCGAGACCATCAGGAACCGTCCGTGCAGGTGAACGTAAGCTTCCAGTTGTTGACCGTCGGCGACGTGATCAAGTCCGTGGAGGAGAGAAGGTCCATTTCGACGCGCGCCCAGCCGTAGTTGTACGGGACCGTCGCAGCCGAGAGGTCGAGGTAGGTCGAAATGCTCGCGGGCACCCATGCGAGGGCCGAGCCGCTCGCCGCCACGGTGGCCGTCGACAGGAGGGACTTCTGCGCCGCGAGCCGGAGGCGGAAGTTCACCGCCGTGTTGCTCGACTGCGTCGTCGTATAATCAAGGCGCGTGACGCGGGGCACGAGGCCCGCCGAGAAGCAGCGCGTGAGGTCGAAGTCGCGCGAGAAAGTCGCGGTCGCCGGGAAGGTCTCCACGCAGTCGTAAACGACGCGGCCGCTGATCGAGTATGCCGCCGCCGCCACGCCGACCGTGCCCGGGCAGAGATTGATGCGGATGCGCCCCGTCGCGCCCTCGGGTCGCGTGAGCCAATAGCCCTGTGCGGAACTGCCGCAGCCTGACTGCGCGCCCGCGTTCGGGATGAGCGTTTCCGAGCCGTCGGCGTTGAGATAGAATTTGAACGTGCGGTCGTCGACGGTCTCGCCGTTTGCGGGCGGGTTCACGTAGAACGCCATCGTTTTCTCTTGGCCGCGGATGAACGTCATCGCGTTCTTCATGTCGACGCGGGCGTTGCTGTTCCCTTGGAAACTTCCTGCGCCCCAGCCGTTGAGACGCACCGTCTCGAACGCGTTGAGCATAGTGGTGTCCATGTTGAAGCCGACAATGTCCGTGGAGATGCGCGGGTTGCCGTTGAACGCCGACGCGTACGCTTCGCTCGCGAGCGTGTTCATGTCGTTTCCGCAGCCATACTCGTAGTCAGCCGACGTCATGACGATGGCGAGCGTGGCCATCTTGTTCGTGTTCCAGTAACTCGTGAGGCGTGTCTTCGCGGCGCGAATGCCAAGCGTCAGCGGATTCCCCGAGCTCATCGCTGTGAAGCTGTCGTTGACGTAAGGCTCGGGAAGGTTCCCGACCATCGCGCTCCCGCCGGAGGAGAGCGTATAGGTGCCGGAGGCGGCGCCATTGTAGTCGTTCTGGTTGCAGCTCAAGACGTCGTGGCACGTACCCGCGCAATACCCGAAGACGCAGTAGCAGCCGTACCCCGGCCAGATCGGCTGTCGCGCGACGATGCCGAAGAGGCCGTTCGAAACCGTGCTGTCGGTGGCGAAGTCGAGAAGGCCGTTTCGCGCGCTCTTCGCCGTCCACTCACCGGGCTGCCAAATCCACTCGCCGTAGTCCATGCCGTAGTCGTAGGAGGCCAGCGTGGCGATCGCGACCGGCACCGAGAACGCGGTTGCGTTCTGATTCTTGCAGGCTGCACCGACCCCGGCCTTTGGACTCGAGCCGACGAGACGCATTCCGGCAGACGTGTTGAGCGAGACTCCCGCGTCGGTGATGCTCGCGTCGACGGTGTCGTAATACGCGCAAAAGTAAGGCGGCATGCAGCAGTCGGCGCCGGGGCAACACGCGGGGTAAGCCGGCAACAAGCCCTCGGTTTGCATCGAGCCAGACGCGAGGTTCGTCGTGAAGACGGCGTCGTCGCCGGGAACGGAAACCTGCGGCTTCGGCGCTTGCGTGCAGGCGACGGACGAAGCGCCAATGACGAGAGCGGTCGAAACAAGAAAACGAAGCGTCATCATGGCGAGGCCTGCAACGTGACGACGGGGGCGATGCCGCGGAGGGTGATCATCCAGTAACGCTGGTCACCGCCGACGGCCGCGTTTGCCGCGCCGAGGGTCGCGCTCAGGGTTTGGCCCTCAAAGACCGTTGAGCCTGCGCTCGTCGGCACGAAGAGGTCGAGCGAGTTCACTTGGAGCGCGGTGCACAACGGAGTCGCCGCGTCGGGCGAGTCGATGACGAAGCGCCCGGAGAGCTTTGCTGCCGCGACGGGAATGTCGACGGTCGCACCGCCCGCGGTTTTGAAACGGAGCGCGGCGAAAGAACGCGCCGACGCGCCCGTGTCGCCGTCAACGCCGTACATGGTCGTGAGCCCCCATGCGAAGTCGATCGGGTTGTTTGCAGTCTGCAAGAATCCAAACGGCGACCCGCCCCCGGTCGTGCGTGGCGCGCCAACTTTTGCCGTGCGCAGGCCTCCGTCGGGCAAGAGTCCGAGCGTGTCGAGCATGACGAGCGCAGGGCCTGGAGCCCCCGTGCGAAGCGCTGCGGCGGCCCATGGCGACGTGATGGGGTCGGGGCCTGCGGCTCCACGCGCGAGCGACGAAGCCGCCAGCGTTGCAGTCGAAAACCCTAGAGGTCCCGCGTTCGAGCAGATGGCTCGGTTTGGCGGATTACCTGGCAAAACGGGGCCACCAGGGCCCACAACGCCGCCGTCTTCCCACGCTGCATCGCGCACAGGCACGCCGGTGCTTCCGTCTTCGATCGGCGGGCGAGCGCCGTCCCAATCGGTGACCGCGCCGGACGGGCCCGTGTCGAGGAGCGCGGCATCGCGCGGAGCACTCGCGTCGGCAGAAGCGTCGCGAACCGTCGTGCCGCCGTCACCGCCCGAGCAGTCACCAAACGCACACGGATCGGGAGTCGTCGTCGCGCGAGACGATTCGGAGGTGCATCCGGCGAAGCCGATCGCGCCCGCCAGCATCAGCGGCGTGGCCGCACCCAAAGCCCAAAGCCGCATGTTCGCTCCCTACCGATGTGCGCAAAACGCTAGCAGATGCAGCCTTTTCGGCCAGGGCGATTGCGCGGGTTCTGCGTGATCGGTCGCACATCAACGCGGACGGTGGAGCGTCGCTTCACGCGATTTCGAGTGGTACCCAGCGTTTACCGTCGAAGTGAAACGGATGCCCGTGACCGCGGTCGAGACCGGGCCGCGTGCCGTGCGGAAGCTCCGTCACAATGCCAACGCCTTCTTCCGCTGTGGCCGCGCGCACCACGGGTGAGTTGATGGGGGGCCAATGATCCGCAAGGGCGCCGCGAAGCTCACGGAGAGTCCGGTGCGCGCCAATTTCCATGAGCGTGCGAAACGTGGGCGGCAAAAGCGGGAGCGAACCGGCACGAAACTCCTCAAGCGCCGCCTCCGGCGAGAGCCAACGATGCGCCCGAAGCTCGTCACCGTCGGCGCGCGCGACCGTTCCCGAGGGGACCTCGCACACGAGAAAGAACGTGTCGAAACGACGCTTTTCAATCGGCGGAGGAAGCCATCGCGAGAGCGCCCACACACGGCCCGAAGGCGGCTCGAACACGTACGCGCCACCGCGCACCGCCTGCCAGGCACCTTCGTCGAGGGTGCGCGCGCGAGGACCCGGCGCTGCGATGGCCGCCTCTTCCGCGAGCTCGCGCATTGCGCCGCACATGAGCGACGCGGCTTTGTTGATCGTAAGCCCGAATCTGTCTGCGATCCAGTTCGTGGACACTTCTTCGACATACGCTGCATAGGCGTCTTCTGCGTCGACACGACCCCCAGGAAAAACCCAGAGACCGCGCGCAAACGCTCCGCGACCACGCTCCGAAAGAAGCACTTCGTAAGCGCCATCGACGTCTTCGACGGGACGCGTGACAACGACCGTCACGGCGAGCACGGAGCCCGCGTCTGCGTCGCCATCGCCCAGAATTGCACGCGCGAAGTCGTCGCTCATCGCCCGCCCTCTCCGCCAAACGACGAGGGAAACGCGAAGGGCTCGCTCTTGCCAATGAGACGTCGCTCCGCGCGAAGCACCAGACGATGGATGGCCTCAAGGACGGCCGGGCTTCCGACGAGGCAAAGACGCGAGGTCGCCAGATGCGTGAGAAGCGGCGCGAGCCACGCTTCCGCCAGCGACTCTTCCTCGGCCAAGCGCGCAGGCCACTCGGTAAACACGCGGTAGGGCTTCGCCTCCACTTCGCAGAGCGCGTCGTCGAGTGCAGCAGAAACCCTCAGCAGCGAGGCCTCATCGCTTCGCAGGCCGTGACCCACGATGAACACGCGCGCGCCTCCGAGCCGTTCGTGATCGAAGCGCTGCACCGAACCCACGTCGGAGAGCGTGTCGTCACTCACGAATCGCTGCGCGAGCGCCCCTCCGGTACGCCAGTCGACGAGCGCCGAAAGGGCACGCGGGGGCTTCTCGTCCGCGTACAGCGGGCAGAGCACGATGACCGAATCGTCGATGCGATCGAGCACCTCAAGCTTTCGCTCGAGCGCGTCGACAAGCACCGCTCACCCCTGCCGATCGCGGTCGACGCGGTTCAAAAGCACCGCGACCCGATCGAGAACGCCGTTCACGAAAGGCCCGGAATTTTCCGCGCCAAACTGCTTCGCGAGCTCAACGGCTTCGTCAAGAATCACCGCACGAGGTGTCGCCGTTTCGACGAGAAGCTCGAAGGTTCCGATGCGAAGCACGTTGCGGTCAACGGCCGTCATGCGCTCGATGCGCCAGTTCGCCGAAGCCTTCGTGATGAGTCCGTCGATCTCTTCGCGACGCGCCACAACCCCGCGCACGAGCGAGTCGGCGTATTGGCGACCGTCCGGGTCCGCCTCGAAGTGACGCCAAAAGTCCGCGGTGGTTTGGTCGGCGTCGAAGCGGCCGAGCTCCGCTTGAAAGAGCATTTGGAGCGCGGCTTGGCGCCCTGCGTGACGTGCACCCATGTCAGAGCCCTGCTTCTGCGAGAACGCTGGAAAGAGACACGATTTCGATGACGCTCACGGCGGCCTCCCAGCCCTTGTTTCCGGCCTTCGTGCCCGCGCGTTCGATGGCTTGCTCGATGGTGTCCACGGTGAGAACGCCGAACGCTGCCGGAACGTTTTCGTTGAGCGACACGGACGCGAGACCCTTGGTGACCTCGGAGGCGACGTAGTCAAAGTGCGGGGTCGAACCGCGAATCACGGCACCCACCGCGACGATGCCCGAGTAGCTCTTGGACCGCGCGACACGCTGCACGACGAGAGGAATTTCCCAGGCGCCGGGCACGCGAATGAGGTCAATGTTGTCGCTCGAAGCGCCGTGACGCACGAGGCAGTCGACCGCGCCGTCGACAAGACGGTCGACGATGAAGTGGTTGAAGCGGCTCGCCACGATCGCGAAGCGGGATCCGGCGGGAACAACGAGGGTGCCTTCGAGCGTGCGCATGGGTGTCGGTCTGTTCAAGCGGAGGTGGGGGCCAATGGCAAGCGGGCGACGACCTCGAGGCCAAATCCGTGGAGCCCCGCCATCTTGAGCGGGTTGTTCGTCAGCAGCTTCAACCGTCGCACGCCAAGGTCATGGAGAACCTGGCAGCCGAGACCGAGTTCACGAACGGGCCCGTCGCCGCCGCGACCGGAAGGCGGGTTTTTCGCGAGCCAATAGCTCTCAAGCTCCTGCTTCACCGTGCCGCGCGAGGGCACGTAGAGGATGACGCCACGGCCTTCGGTCTCGATGGCCGCGATCGCCGCGCGCAGGTTGTGTCCGCCATCTTTCGGCGTTGAGGCGAAGATGTCTGCGAACGCTGAGCCGCTGTGCACGCGCGCGAGGATGGGCTCCGGGGAGCGGACATCACCCTTGTAGAGTGCAAGGAACTGTCGACCGTCGATCGCGTTGCCGTAGACCGCTGCGTTCCATCCGCCCTTCGTGGCGTCGAGTTCGACTTCCCCGTCGGTGAGGCGGGTCACGAGGCGCTCGGTGATGAGGCGGTACTGGATCAAGTCCGCGACGGCGACGATGCGAATGCCGTGCTGCGCCGCAACCTTTTCAAGGTCGGGCATGCGCGCCATTGTTCCGTCGTCGCGCATGATTTCGCAAATGACGCCCGCCGGTTCGAGGCCCGCGAGGCGAGCCAGATCAACGGAGCCTTCGGTCTGACCCGTGCGCACGAGAACCCCGCCATCGCGCGCGCGAAGCGGAAAGACGTGGCCCGGGGTGACGAGGTCTTCGGGGCGGCATTTCGGGTCCGCTGCCACGCGCATGGTGTGGGCGCGGTCTGCGGCGCTGATGCCCGTGCTGACGCCGGTGCGGGCCTCGATGCTGACCGTAAACGCGGTACCGAGAGGAGGTCCGCCACGGCCCGGCGCCGCCATGAGCGGGAGCTGGAGCCTGTCGACCTGCGCCTCGCTCATCGTGAGGCAGATGAGGCCACGGCCATGCATCGCCATGAAGTTGACCGCCTCGGGC
>CAIQDA010000417.1 GCA_903870415.1 uncultured delta proteobacterium | reverse complement strand
GAGGGCGACACGCGTCTCTTCGCGTTGCCTCACGGTGCTCCGCGCAACCGGTCTATCGCGCGCTCGGCGCTCACGCGAACGCTCCTCGATTGGGCGCTCGCGAAGCCCGGCGTCACCGCACGCTTCGGGTCCGCATGCCTTGAGGTTGTGCGCGAGCAGTCGCTTGTCGTCCTGCAAAATTCCGATGGAAGCGTCAGCACCGAACGGGTCGACGCGGTCATCGGAACCGACGGCGCTTCGTCTGAAGTGAGGACGGCTCTCGTGCGCGCACCGAGCGTTGACTTCGGGAAACGCTCGTCGCCTTGGGGCTATTTGGAGTTGACGCTCGGCGAAAGCGAAAACGGTCATCCCTACGGGCCCCACGCGATCCACATCTGGCCGAGGAGCTCGTTCTTCATGGTCGGGTTCCCGGCGTCCGACAACACCTACCGATGCACGCTCGTCATGCGTCACGACGACTTCGCCACTCTCGGTGCGAACGGAAAGCTCGACGAAATGCTCGCCGCGTCGCTTCCGGACGCGTGGGCGAAGCGCGTGCAACCGGGGCCACTCACGGAAACGTGCCTCGTGCCGATCCCAATCGTTCGCTGCGGCTCGTGGCACGACGGCGGATTCATCGCGATCCTCGGCGACGCTGCGCACGCGACCGCTCCGTTCATGGGGCAGGGCGTGAACATCGCCCTTGAAGACGCCGCGGCGCTCCTGGCGGCCTTCGATGCGAACGGTCTCCGCTTCGCCGAATCGTTCGAGTCGTTCGCGTATGACCGCGTTCCTGAAGGGCTCGCGTGCTGCGAGTTGTCAGAGCATGCAGCACAAATGCTCCTCGAAATGCCTCCGGTCACTTCGGGCCCGTCCGCGCTTGCGATGCTCAACGTCGAGGGCCTCTCGTATGTCGACGTGGCCCGCGCGTTCATTCCCGGATGGGAAGCGCGCGTTTACGCCGACGCCGTACCCGCGTCCGAGGACGGCGTGTCGACGATCCCCGCCGAACTGCATGAGCCCTTCGCCGCCGCGTCTGGCGAGCTGCTCATGGCCGAGGGCGACGAGGCCGATTCGCTTCTGCATATTTCGAGCGGAACCGTTCGAGTCTTCGGAGAAAAGCTGGGTGAGGTGCGCCTGAAGGGTCCGGTCATCGTCGGCGAGGTCGGCTTCTTCGGTCGAGCACGGCGCACCGCATCGGTCATGACGGAGACCCCTTGCGTTGGTGGACGCGTCACCTACGAGCGCATCGAAGAGTTCTGCCGCACCGACGCCTCACGCGCGATCGATCTCGTGCGGCGCCTCGCGTCGCTGTCGGTCGAGCGCATGAAGGAGCACTTCCATCCGAGTGCGTCGTACGTGGTGATCGTCGCCCCGGCGTCGCTTCGCCCGGAACTGGAAGCCTGGTTTTTGAGCTGCCGCGAGCACTTGGCGTCGTACCCGATCGCTTGTACGGCTGAGGTCGCACCCATTCTCGTGGGCGAAGCGAACTTGCAACCTACACGGGTCATTCCTGCCTTGGGTGTCGAAGGCACGGGGCAACTCGCGGGCTTGCTCGACTCGGCTCGCGCGCTTCTCTGGTTTCGCGATGAGGCGCTTCCGGAGGACCTTTGCCGCGTTGCGGAGGCCCGGAACCTGCCTGTGCTTCGAACCCTTGAGGGCGCGAAAGCGTACTTCGATACGCAACGGCGCCGAGAGGCTGAAGCGCTGACGGTTTCCTGATCGCGAGCCCCGCGGCGAGCGTCACGAAAAAGCAAAAGGGTGCCCCCTCGTGAGGGACACCCTTCGGCTTGCGCATGACGTGCAGTCTACAGGCGGTTGACGGCCTGTAGCGGCGGGTCAGTTGATGCAGGCACCGTTCACGCAGCTTGGTGAGCCGCCGCCCGCGGGAGCGGAGCAAACCGTTGCGCACGCGCCGCAGTGGCTGGCGTCCGTGGCGAGCGCAGCCTCGAAGCCGTTGTTGTCGTTGTCGTCGCAGTTGCCGAAGATCGTGCTTGAGGCGGGTGTGAGCAAAGAATTCGTAGTTTGCTTCTCGGCTTTCGTCGGCGGAGCCGGAGTCGACCCACCATCCGGCGCTCTCTCGCCCTTGGGTGGCGCGCTCGAATGATTGTAGAGGTCTCGCGTGGAACCGCGCATCGCCCAAGAACTCTCCGACGCCCTCGATGCCCTTGAGG
>CAIQDA010000416.1 GCA_903870415.1 uncultured delta proteobacterium | reverse complement strand
GTTTCTCGATCAGCGTGAACCGTGACTTCGTGAAAAGCGCGGTCGGCACGATGCCCGACCCCATCGAAGCGCGTGTCCGTGCACTCTACAACCCATCGGCCAAGTCAGCACTTTACCTGGTGCCTGGACTCATCGGCGCCATTCAGATCATGATGTCCGTGCTCCTCACCGCGCTCACCGTCGCGCGCGAATGGGAGCGCGGGAGCATGGAGCAACTCTTCGCGACCCCGGTGCGCCGCATCGAGATCGTCCTTGGAAAGCTCGCGCCCTACTTCGGCGTCGCCATGCTTCAGATGATGCTCGTTCTCGCGACGGGCACGTGGCTCTTCGGCGTTCCGATTCGCGGGTCGATCCCGATGCTCTTCGCGCTCTCATCGCTCTTCCTCGTCGCCGGGCTAGGCCAAGGCCTGATGATCAGCGTTCTCACGAAGAACCAGATGGTCGCGACCCAGGTGGCCGCCGTGTCGTCGATGCTCCCCGCGGTGCTCCTTTCGGGTTTCATCATGCCCATCGAGAACATGCCGCCCGCGCTTCAAGTGGTCTCGAACATCCTGCCCGTGCGGCACTTCATGCACGCGGTGCGAGGCATCATGCTGCGCGACGTCAGCCTCGACGATCTCGTGAAAGATGCGGTCGCGCTCGCCCTCTTCGCCGTGGTGGTCATCGCGATTTCGACGTCGCGCTTTCAGAGGAAAATCGCATGACATCCGCACGCGCCTCTGTGCTCACTTCGCTCGCTGCGCTGATCCGAAAAGAGCTCCTCCAAGCCTTTCGCGACAAGCGCATGATGGCCGTCGTTCTCGGCATTCCCGTCTTGCAGCTCATCATTCTGGGCTTCGCCGCGAACCTCGAATTCAACCAAGCGGACACCATCGTCGTCGATGACGATCGAAGCGAGGTGAGCCGCGACTTCATTCGTGGCCTCGCCGCGGACAAGACCTTCGTCGTGCGTTACGCCGAGACCGTAGGCGATGCGAGCGAGGCCCTCCGCGCGAACACGGCGACAGTGGCTGTCGTGATTCCCCGTCATTTCGGCCGCGACGTGCATGCGCAGCGTCCCTCGAAGGTGCAGGTTCTCGTCGACGGTTCGGACCCAACCCGCGGCGTGGCGGCGAGTGCGGCGCTCGAACAGTACGCGGCGATGGCGTCGATCCGCGAGACCACAAGTCGCCTCGGTGCCGCGGGCGCTCCGCCCATCGCGCGTGTGAGCGTCGAGCCGCGCCTTCTCTACAACCCGTCGCTCAAGAGCCGCATCTTCGTCGTGCCTGGAACGGGCGCCTCGATCCTGCTCATCGTCACCACCATCATCACGGCGATGGGGCTCGCGCGCGAACGCGAAGTGGGCACGATGGAGCAGCTCCTCGTGACGCCAATTCGCCCTATTATCCTGATGATCGGAAAGACCGTTCCCTACGCGCTCTTCGGTCTGGTCGATCAGGCGCTCATCCTCGTCGTGAGCAACCTCGTGTTCGACGTGCCGCTTCACGGTTCGATCCCCATGCTCTTTGGCGCCGCACTCATTTACCTGGTGGCGACTCTCGGTCTCGGGCTCGTCGTCGGAACCTTGGCGAGGACGCAGCAGCAAGCGCTGATGGGTGCGTTCTTCATCATCATCCCGTCGTTTCTGCTCTCGGGTCTCATGACGCCCATCGAGGCCATGCCCGATTGGGTTCAGCCCCTCACGTGGATCAACCCCGTGCGCCATTACATTGAGATTCTACGGTCGATTCTGCTTCGCGGCGCCACGCTCTCCGACATCGCTCAGCCGCTCATACGCCTCGCACTCATCGCTTCGGCGTTCATGACCATCGCGGTGTTTCGATTCCGTCGCACGCTCGCGTGAAGGCATGATGAAGCGCCTCGGAGAGGGTCGCGGGGCCTCGTGATATCCCCTCGCCCGCGCGCCGTTCGAGCGGTAGCCTTTTGCCCATGCGTCGCCCCACGGTCATCCTTCGCCGCTGCGAAACTTACGACGTTGCGCAGATTCGCGGCATCGTCAGCGACGCGCTCGAACGCCTGGACTTGCGCCCGCACGGCCGCACGCTCGTCAAACCCAACTGCGTGGCTTCGGGCAGGTATTTTCCGCATGCGCACACGCGCGTCGAGTTTCTCGAGGGCGTGTTTCTCGCGCTCAAGGACCGCGCCACGGGCGAGATGACCGAACTCGCGCTGGGCGAGCGAAGCGGCATCACCATGCCCACGCGCTACGCGTTCAGCGGCGCCGCCTACTACCCGATGGCCGAGCGACTCGGGCTCACGGTGCACCACTTCGACGAGACGTCTCAGGTCGAGATCAAGCTCACGCACCCGGAGCGACTGCGCGATTCGATCTACGTCCCCGAGCCCGTCGCCCGCGCCGACTTCTTCGTGAACTGCCCCAAGTTCAAGGCTCACCCGTGGACCACGGTGACCTTCTCGATGAAGAACTACATTGGAATTCAGGACGATCGGCATCGCCTCATCGATCATGATCACCGGCTCCACGAGAAGGTTCGCGACCTGCAGCACGTCCTTCAGCCACGCCTCGTGGCCATCGACGCCATCACCGCGGGCGAAGGCCGCATGCTCACGCCGAAACCCTTTCACCTGGGACTCGTCATCCTCGGCGACAACCAGCTCGCGGTCGACTCGGTCAGCTGCGCCATTCTCGGCATCGACCCGCTCACCGTGGAGCATCTGCGCCTCGCGTTCGAGAGCGGCTTTGGTCCGGTCGACCTCGCTGCGATCGACGTCGTCGGAGACATCTCCCTCGCAGACGCGCAGAAGCGTGCCCATGGCTTCGAAAAAGGCCTTATTCGCGTCGAGGACTACTTTCAGGGGTCGAACATTCGCGCCTACGCCGGGCCTCCTCCAGCCGACGGTGGCCACGACTACTGCTGGGGCGGTTGCCCCGGAGCCATCGAAGAAGCGATCGAAATTCTTCGCATGTATGATGCATCGACCGACGCAAAGATGCCGCCCGTGCACGTGGTCTTCGGCGCGTACGAAGGCGAGATTCCGGCGAAGGACGGCGAGCGCGTCGTGTTCATCGGCGACTGCACGACGTGGAAGGGAGACCTCCACGGAAAGAGCGTGCAGATTGCAAGCACCTACGTGGACCGCTCCAAAAAGAACCCGCTTGAGGCCGAGCGGCCCGATATCTTTGGGAAGATGATTTCCACGGAAAAGCTTCTGTGGAAGGCGCGCAAGGAAGACATCATTCGGATGACCGGATGCCCCGTCTCCGTCGCGGAGCACGTGCTCGCCCTCGTGAAACTCGGCGGCTTGAAGAACCCATACTTCGACCCGCGCGAGATTTTTGGCTTCACGAGCGCGTATCTCTCGTCGCGCACACGCAACGCCATCGCTCGTCTTTTCGGCCGCGCCTACAACGTTCCCGGTTTCGACGGTCGAGGCGACGCGTCGCTCATGCCGTTCGAGGAACGCGAGATCTGACGTGTCGAGAGTGGGCCTCGAGACTCACTCGGACTTGGAGCCGGAGTCGTTGTCGCTCCCGCCGCCGCCGCCGGAAGGTTTCGGCATGAGGATCCGCGGGAGCGTGCCCAAGCGCGGAATCGAGGGCATTTCCGAGGCGCCTTCAAGCGACACCGGCGGCAAGCTCGAGAAGCCTTCGACCCCGAGCGCGTGGCGACCGTCGAGCACGCGGAACACATCGTCGCCCGCAATGCGTTCAAGAACCGCGCGCAGATCGCCCGCGAGCTGAGACTCGAGGAAGAGGCGTTCGAGGGTGTCCGGCGACGTGCACTCGATGCGAACCAGGTGCAGAAAGAGTCGATCGAGGGCGTAGCGCTCTTGGAAGTAACGGTTCGACGGCGCGTGCCCGAAGCGTTCGTCACCGAGGAGCGGATGACCGATCGAGGCCATGTGCCGCCGCAGCGCGATGGGATCGCCCACCTCCGCCACGATGCGCACGAGGCTGTGCCCCGCCGCGATAGCGAGACGCCGGTAGCGCGTTCGCGTGGAA
This sequence comes from uncultured delta proteobacterium, assembly GCA_903870415.1. GTDB lineage: Bacteria > Myxococcota_A > Polyangia > Polyangiales > Polyangiaceae > CAIQDA01. Next base: position 705 of record CAIQDA010000416.1, on the reverse strand, counting down.
GAAGACTCGCCTTGGCGTCCGACGTAGCCCTTGTGGATGACGCCCTTGAGCGGGGTTATCCCCTTGGCGAGCCCGACGAAGACCCGGCGCGTTTCGTTCGTGCGAAAGGACTCCGCCCAATGGAGCGCGTCCGACTTCGTGCGCCCGAAGACCACGGCGCCGCTCGTGCCCGGCTCCAGGTCGAAGACGTGCCACGCGTGCTCGAGTCCTTCGATGCGCTGCACGCGCGCGAGAAGATGCGCGCCGCAGTCGATGGACGGCACCGTGGACTCGTGCGCGGGCTTTTCGAAAACCGCCATCGACGCCGTCTCTGCGATGAGATGCGGCGAGCGGTAATCCCTGCGTTTGAGCAGCGCAATCGTCTCCACCTCGTCGGTGAGGGGAATCATGTCGTAGGGCTTTAGCGACTCGGGAAAGAGCCCGAGGAGCGCAAGGTGATCGAGGTCACGGGTGAGCGTGTCGGGGTCGCACGACACATACGCGACCGACGGAGCACCCAGCTTCGCGAGGGCTTCGCGCACGAGAGGATGAAGTCCGCGCCGAGGCGGGTTCACGACCACGAGGTCGAACGTGCGAGATGCCTTCGCGAGCCCCGCAAGCACCTCGGCTGCGTCGCCGGCGATGGTCTCGATCTCGAGGCCCTCCGCAGCGGCAAACGACTCAAGAAAGCGCAGCGCAGGGGCAAACGAGTCGACGGTTGTGACG
>CAIQDA010000415.1 GCA_903870415.1 uncultured delta proteobacterium | reverse complement strand
GACAGCTTCGTCGAGCGTCCGAGCGAAACGCCTGTCCCTGGCTGCGCGGTCACGGCTGTCATTCGGTCGGCAACACAGGCAGTCTCAGCGTTCGGGCGCACCCAATAAATGCACGCGGACTGGTACGACATGGAGTTCCACACCTTGCCGACCTTGACGTCGCCTTTCGCGAGCTTTTTTCCGCCATTCGCGACGCGCTTGGACGCACCTTTGAACCCGACTCCGCCATCGGCGGTGCCGCGAATGTCCTCGGTCGAGAACTTCACGCGCTTGGGCCCCTCGAAGTCGCGGAAGTCACGGTCCTTCACCGCGGTCTTGAGGTTTGTATAAGCCTCCTTGAGACCGCGAGGGTCGATCGCTCCCGCCTCGAACTTCCCCTCAATGCCAATCAACGTGAGGTCAATTTGCCAATAATTGATCTTGGTTTCTTGCGTGTACATGTAGAGCGCATCGCCGCCGTCGATGGGCCAGTAATTCTGAAAGCGGTACGACGACCACTTGCCGCTTCCGGCAACCGACGGTCCCTTGACCGCGCCCGAAACCTCGGCGCCCGCGAGGATTCCGAGGCCGGCGGTCGCTTGAAAACTGGCCTCAAGGCCCGCCTTGCCTTCCGGCGCGTGAGACGAAAGCGCGAGGGTACACAGGCCGCGCTGCGTGACACCACCGTTGTAAGGCTGAAGCTTGGCGACCCAGTTGTCTGCAACCGCGCGAATGGCCACATCGCGGAACGTTCGCATTTTCGACTGCTTCCAGCAGGCCCCGAGCGCTTTGGTGATGTCCTTCGATGAGCGGTCGAAGAACAACCACGACGACGTCTTTTGGGCGCCGAAAATGTCCTTGTGCGTGTTCATGAACGCCACGGCGCCTTCGCGAAGGATGACCTTGCGACTGCCGTTCGTCATGATGTCCTCGGCTTCCTTTTTGAGGTCGCCCTTTCCCGCGCCAACAATGTCGGGGCCGAAAAAGCTCGGGTACATGTCTTCGAGGGCGATGTTTGTGTACGTGTAACTTACACTCGCCTTCAAGCCCGCGAACGCCTCGAACTTCGCGCCGCGGACCTCCGCGTCGTACGAGTCGTCCTCCTCTTCTTCGTCGAGCGTGCCTTTTGACTCAGCGGACGCGCCGGAGCTCTTGACGCATGCTTCGGCCTCAAAGCCGACACCCACCTCAAAGCTGGCGGCGGCCTTGCCCTCCCACATGACGCCCTGCATGCACGCGAGCGTGATGGGGCGATGCATGACTTCTTCTTTGAGGCCGCTCCCCGGGGCTTCGTACCGGGCGACAGCGGGCCCCACGGAGCTGACGAGCATGACCTCCTCGGACCGCGTCACCTCGCCGGAAAGCCCAATGGCGGCGGACATGTAGATGAGCTTGCCCGGATCGATCTTGACCTCGACACCGGCCCCGTAGCCGTTGAGCGTGTACGCGTGCTGCTCTTGCCCTTTGTAGTCGAGCCCGTCCTTGATGAAATACTCGCCAATCGAGGTGTCGCCCTTCTCCTTGGCGAGTTTTTCCATGAGCGCGAATTTAGGCTTTTTAGAGGGCACGTGAGTCGTCCGAAGCTACGCACTGCCTTGCAGCCGCGCTTGCGAATAATTTGCGAGCCATCTCGCATCTCCGCTCTTAAGACCGTTAAACTGCGAATACGCACTGCACGTCACCAATTGATGAGCTCAACCGTATCGGCGTTTGGTCGATTTCCTCTCGCCATGTGCGCGACGATGACCCCGAACGGCCTGCGCGAGCATCGAAGGTGTTGGTCGCCGGCGCTCTCCGGTGACGTGGCGCTCGTCGAAGGGTTTTGTCATGCTCGGGTACCTGCTCAAGACCTCGGACCTCGCGACGCTGTTTCGCTTCGTCTCTGCGGATTTTTTCAAGGTCGTGCCCGTGGGCGACCTGCTCTCCCTCGGCACGCAGCTGCGGCGTCACGCGGACGATCATGCGGCCTTCGAGGCGGCCTGTGGGGCCCTCGACGCGCGCCTCGTGACGGGCGAGATCGCGCTTCGGGTGACGGCTACGAAGCGAAGCGCCGGCGCCTCCGGTGAGTCCGGCATGCGAGCTGCAACGGCGGCCCTCGACCTCTTCTTTTTTCAAATATTGACCAGCGAAACGTGGCTCCTCGACTTTCGCGCCAGCGCATTTGCCGCGCCCGAAGCGGACGCCGTCACCTGGTCCCCGCAGGCCCTCTGGTGGTCACCCTCGCCAGCCTTTCGCGACGGCACGCGCGAGCTCTACGCAGGCTTCTACACGGGCGACGCGCCACGCTTCGATGCGGCGCTCGCAACGCTCGGCCTCGCGGCGGCGAAGAAGCCCCTCGAGGCTCACTTCGGCCTCGGCGACCAGCGTGCCGTGCGCTTCGAGCTCAAGACGTTTCAAGGCACCTTCGCCGCGGTCTTCGAAGCCTGTCGTCGCGCAGGCACGTCGATTCCCCCGGAATTTGCAGTGCTCGGCATCATGCTTCTCACGCTCTACGAGAACCTCGAGCAGCACGGCCTCGTCTTCGACGTGCGCGCGGCGTTCGATCGAGGCTTCGCGGCGGCGGGCCGTTCGGCCGGGGTCCCGCGGTGATGCAGCGAGACCGAGCGCCACAATCCCTCGGGGCACCACGAAAAAGCCCCGCCACCGTGCGGTGACAGGGCCTCTCGTCGCGCATGCCGAAGCTTGCGCGTCCGTGGAACTACCGCTTCATGAGGCTCATGAGCGTCGAGGCCATATCGCTCGGGGTCGGTGCAACCCTCACGCCGGCGGCTTCAAGCGCGGCGATCTTCTCCGCCGCTGTCCCTTTGCCGCCGCTGATGATCGCGCCCGCGTGTCCCATGCGTTTGCCGGGAGGTGCCGTGGCGCCCGCGATGAAACCTGCAACGGGCTTCTTCACGTGCTTCTTGATGTATTCTGCAGCATTGATTTCCGCAGAGCCGCCAATTTCACCGATGAGGATGATGCCCTCGGTGCCTGGGTCGTTCTCGAAGAGTTCGAGCACGTCGATGAAGTCCATGCCTGCAACCGGGTCGCCGCCAATGCCGATGCAGGTGCTCTGCCCGACGCCCATGGCGCTGAGCTGACCAACCGCTTCGTACGTGAGCGTGCCCGACTTCGAGACGACACCGATGGGGCCGGTCTTGTGGATGTGCCCTGGCATAATGCCGATTTTGCAGGCGTCGGGCGTGATGATGCCCGGGCAGTTTGGCCCGATGAGGCGCTGTCCCTTCAGGCCCTCGAGAACGCGGCGCACCCGAAGCATGTCCGTGACCGGAATGCCTTCGGTGATGCACACCACGAGCTCGATGCCCGCGTCGAACGCTTCGAGGATCGAGTCGGCCGCGCCCGGAGGCGGGACGAAGATCACCGAGGCGTTGGCGCCGGTTTCTCGCACGGCTTTGGCAACCGTGTCGAACACGGGGGCCTTGCCTTCGAACATCTCACCGCCGCGGCCGGGCGTAACGCCGCCGACCACATTGGTTCCGTAATCCATCATCGACTTCGCGTGAAAGGAGCCGGCAGAACCGGTGATGCCTTGCACGAGGAGGCGGGTATTTTTTCCAACGAGGACGCTCATGGTGGCTCCCGATCAGGTTCCGAGAACGGCGGCGACGACTTTTTGGGCGCCGTCGGCCATGGTGGTGGCTGCGGTGATGGCGAGGCCGGACTCGCTGAGGATCTTGCGGCCGAGATCCACGTTCGTGCCTTCGAGGCGAACGACCAGTGGGACTTTCAAACCGAGTTCCTTCGCGGCAGCGACAACGCCATTGGCGATGACGTCGCACTTCATGATGCCGCCGAAGATGTTGACGAAGATCGCCTTCACCTTGGGGGACTTCAGGATGATCTTGAAGGCTTCGGTGACTTGCTTCTGGTTCGCACCACCGCCAACATCGAGGAAGTTTGCAGGCGAAACGCCCTTCTCTCCGCCGAAGTGCTTGATGATGTCCATGGTGCCCATCGCGAGGCCTGCGCCGTTGACGAGGCAGCCCACGTTGCCGTCGAGCGACACGTAGTTGAGACCGATGGCCTTCGCCTCAAGCTCGATCTCGTCCTCTTCGGCCGTGTCGCGGAGCGTGTTCCACTCCGGGTGACGGAACTCGGCGTTGTCGTCGAAGTCCACCTTGCCGTCGAGGGCGACGAGCTCGCCGCTCTTGGTGACCACGAGCGGGTTGATCTCGCAAAGCGAGCAGTCTTCCTTCGTGAAGAACTCGAAGAGCGAGCCCATGAGCTTCACGAACTGCGCGACCGCCGCCTTGCCGTGCTTCTGAATACCGAGCGCATACGCGAACTCGCGCGCTTGGTAGCCCGCAAGACCGACCGCCGGATCGACGTGGAACGAGATGATCTTTTCCGGAGTGTGCGCGGCCACTTCTTCGATGTCCATGCCACCTTCGGTGGAGGCCATGAAGGCGATGCGGCGCGTCTCGCGATCAACGACGGCGCTGAGGTAAAGCTCGCGTTCGATCGCCGAGCCCGCCTCGATGTACAGGCGACGAACCTTCTGGCCTTCAGGGCCGGTCTGGTGCGTCACGAGCTGCATGCCGAGGATCTGCTCGGCCGTCGCCTTCGCGTCCGCCGCGCCCTTGCACACCTTCACGCCGCCGCCCTTGCCGCGACCACCTGCGTGAATCTGCGCTTTGACGACGACGATTTCGCTGCCGGTTTCGGCGATGAGCTTCTCTGCCCCCGCCACGGCCTCTTCAACGGTGAACGCGGGGTAGCCCTTGGGCACCGGTACACCGTATTTCGCAAACAACTGCTTGGCTTGGTACTCGTGGATCTTCACGATTCCTCCTCAGCGCTTTGGCGCAAATGACAAAGGGCCCGAGCGAAGACCGCCCGAGCCCCGTTCGAACTTTTCAGAGCAAGTGCTTCACGGCTTCGGACTCCTCCTGGAGCTCCTTGAGCGTGACGGCGACCTTCTCCTTCGAGAATTCGCAGAGCTCGAGACCTTCGACGATTTTGTATTCGCCGTTCTCGCAGGTGCACGGGTAGCCGAACATCGTCTCGGCGGGGATGCCGTACTCGCCCTTCGACGGGATGCCCATGGTGACCCACGCGCCGTTCGTGCCGAGCGCCCAATCGCGCATGTGGTCGATGGCCGCGTTCGCCGCAGAGGCCGCCGACGACACGCCACGCGCTTCGATGATCGCTGCGCCGCGCTTGCCAACGGTCGGGAGGAACGTGTTCTTGTTCCACTCTTCGTCGTTGATGAGCGTCTTCACGCTCTGACCGTCGATGGTCGCATAGCGGTAGTCTGCATACATCGTTGGCGAGTGGTTGCCCCACACCGCGAGCTTCTCGATCGAGGCCACGGGCTTGCCCGTCTTCGAAGCGATTTGGCTCGCCGCGCGGTTGTGATCGAGGCGAAGCATCGCCGTGAAGTTCTTCGCAGGAAGGCTCGGTGCGCTCTTCATCGCGATGTAAGCGTTCGTGTTCGCCGGGTTCCCGACGACGAGCACCTTCACGTTGCGACTTGCCACCGCGTCGAGGGCCTTGCCCTGCGCGGTGAAGATCTGCGCGTTGGCAGCGAGGAGGTCTTTGCGCTCCATGCCTGGGCCACGCGGGCGTGCGCCGACGAGGACCGCGTAATCGGTGTCCTTGAACGCCGTCATCGGATCGCCGTGGGCTTCGATGCCCGCGACGAGCGGGAACGCGCAGTCTTCAATTTCCATGATGACGCCCTTGAGAGCCTTTTGGGCCTTCTCGTCGGGGATCTCGAGGAGCTGGAGGACGACCGGCTGATCCTTTCCGAGCATTTCGCCAGCGGCGATGCGGAAAAGGAGGGCGTATCCAATTTGACCGGCAGCTCCGGTCACAGCAACACGAACGGGCTTCTTCATGATGGGCTCCGAATGACGACCCGCGGAAATCACGCGGCGCCCGTCACGTACCCGACCACACGCACGCGCTCAAGTCCGACGCCGACGAACGTGAACGTTTCGCTGTGGTGCGAGCCGACGGTGGCGCGCCGCGGCATGAAGCGCAACGCGGACCCGCAAGACTTGCACGCAAAACGCCGCCCCCTCGTGTCGAAGGAGCGGCGCTTTTTTCT
>CAIQDA010000414.1 GCA_903870415.1 uncultured delta proteobacterium | reverse complement strand
GGCGCGCTCCGCGACGCCGCCGCGGGCAAGAAAGCCGACCCCGCTCGGTGCTGCCGGCGCTGCGGATGGCGGTGCAGTCGGCGACGCGAACGCAGTCGAATCGGTTGCGGCCGGCACGATTCCGTTCTGCGGTGTCGGCGAAGCGAATGACGTCGGGCCTAGCGAATTTCCCGATTTCCTTATCGATGTGTTCCGTCAGAGACGCCTTCATCGCCGGCCCCGCGACTTGACCGGACTTGAGGGTTACGAAGACCACAAGCGCTTGCCCCTTCAACTCGTCGGGACGACCGACGGCGGCGGCCTCTGCCACCGCGCTATGACCGACGAGCGCGCTTTCGATTTCGGCTGTACCAATACGATGACCAGCCACGTTCAGTACATCGTCAATACGACCGACGACCCACGTATATCCGTCGTGATCGATGCGTGCGCCATCGCCCGTCACGTACTTGCCCGGAACGGCCTCCCAATAGGTCGCGAGGTAACGCTCGTGGTCGCCCCAAATGGTGCGGGCCATGGAGGGCCAAGGTCGGTCGATCAGCAGCCTTCCGCCTTCGTTTGCACCACACGCAGCCCCGCTGTCTTTCACGACGGACGGCACGACGCCGAACATGGGCAAGCCCGCGCTTCCGGGTTTTGCGGCCACGGCGCCGGGGAGGGTGGTGATGAGGATCGACCCTGTTTCCGTCTGCCACCACGTGTCGACGATAGGGCAACGATCGCCGCCGATGACGCGCCGGTACCACATCCACGCTTCCGGATTGATGGGCTCACCGACCGAGCCGAGGAGTCGAAGCGACGACAAGTCGTGCTTGGTGACGTGCTCGTCGCCCCAGCGGATGAACGCGCGAATAGCCGTCGGGGCCGTGTAGAGAATCGTGATGCCGTGGCGCTCGATCATGCGCCAAAAACGGCTTGGATCAGGGGCATTTGGAGCTCCTTCATACATGAAGCAGCTCGCGCCGACGGAGAGCGGACCGTAGACAATGTAGCTGTGGCCCGTGACCCAGCCGACGTCGGCGGTGCACCAGTAGAGGTCGGTCTCCTTCATGTCGAAGACGTGCTTTGCGGTGACGTGTGCCCCCGCGAGGTAGCCGCCGCTTGAGTGCACGAGTCCCTTCGGTTTGCCCGTGGAGCCGCTCGTGTAGAGGATGAAGAGCGGGTGCTCGGCGGGGAATGCGGGAGGGTGCTCGGCGAGGGCGCGTGCCTCCGGCGATCGCGGCGCATCGAGGAAGGAGTCCCAGTCGTGATCGCGTCCTTCCTTCATCGAAACCGGGCATTTTTCCTGGGAAGAGATGCGCTTGACGCAGAGGACGTGGGTCAACCCTGGGCAGTTCTCAAGCGCCTTGTCGGCCATCGCCTTGAGGGGAACGACGGAGCCGCGACGCCACGCGCCGTCTTGCGTGAGAAGAACCTTTGACCCTGAGTCGTTGATGCGGTCGCGCAGGGCTTCCGCAGAGAAGCCTCCGAACACGACCGAGTGAACCGCTCCGATGCGTGCGCACGCGAGCATGGCCGCGGCCGCCTCGGGGACCATACCCATGTAGATTGCAACACGGTCGCCGGCCTTGACGCCAAGGTCGATGAGCGCCGCCGAGAGTCGAAGAACCTCGCGATGAAGTTCCGCGTACGTCATCACGCGCAGCTCACCGGGCTCGCCCTCCCAGACAATTGCTGCCTTATGCTTCCGCGGCGAATCAAGATGACGGTCGAGGCAGGATTCGCTCACGTTGAGCGTGCCGTCCGAAAAGAACGTTGCAGCTCCGGCGTCGCCTTCTTGAAAGGTCGACCACGGTTTGCGCCAAACGAGGTCGCTCATGGCCTCGCGCCAAAATGCGGCGGGGTCGACGAGGGACTCACGGTAGGCGCGCTCGTAGCTCTCCTTTGAACTCACACGTGCGTGCGTGCGGAACGCGTCCGAGGGGAGGAACTGGCGATCTTCGCGGAGATGGGAGACGATGGCGTCGGACATGAAGGCACCCTTTCGATCGCGCGCGTTTCTAGCACAAGCGCGCAACGCCAGGCCGCCCACTGGCGATCGTCGGTGGACCGGCGGGTCGAAAACGCCTGACAAACGCGGCGCGAATGAACGCGAGCGCGAGGTCTTCGCGTTCGTCCCGCGCGGCGTCCGCTAACGTTCTTGGGGAGAGCCGAGTGCCGCGCGGCTCGATCCGATTCATGCATTCTGCACGAGGTCCGTCGAAACACGACGTGCGCCTTAGGCGACGCGACCGACCGAAGCTCGATGAAGGGGTCCTCTTTTGAGGCCGCTGGATCGCACAAACCACCCCCGGAACTCCAACGCCAGAACCCGCTTTCGAGGATTCCCACCAATGGCCAATCTCTCTGTTTCTCACGACTACGACTGCAGCGCGAATACGTTCTTTTTCGAATGTATGCTCAACCGGGCGTACAACGAAGAACTGTATCGATCCTTGGGTTTCCCCGCATTCGAGTGGCTTGAGTTGCGGGATAATGGCGCAACACGTTTTCGAAAGATTCGGGTCGTTCCGAGCTCCGGCCAGTTGCCCGCGGTCGTTCAAAAGATCGTCGGTGAAGGGATGGCGTACATCGAAGAAGGTACCTTCGATGTGGCGACCATGCGCTTTGACTTCCGCGTCGTCCCGACGGTCCTCGCAGACAAAGCGGACATCCGTGGCTCCATTTGGTGCACCGCGCGTCCGGGAGGAGTCGTTCGTCATGCGCGCTTCGACGCCCAAATTAAGGTGTTCGGTATCGGTTCGATCATCGAAGAAAAAATGCTTGAGAACTACAAGCGTTCCTTCGACTCCGCCGCCGCATTTACGCGCGGTTACCTTGAGCGCAACGGGCTCCTCGGGCGATAAGCGCGGCTAGCCCGCCTTGGACGAAGGCGGCACGTCGAGCCCGATGCACGCCCGATGCACAGGCGAGAGAAAACTCAGCGATCGCAGGTGCGCCCAGAACGCTTCGACGACCTCCGAATGGACGGTTTCGCGCGGGCGAACCGCTGTCACCGGCGAGGTCATCGTGAGACCCTCAATGTGAACCACGTGAAGGTCCCCGCGCTCTTCGGCACTAGCCGCCGCCGAGTGCGACATAAGGCCGACGCCGAGTCCGAGCGTCACTGCGGAAAGAAGCGCCGCCGAACACGTCATTTCAAAACACGCGGTGACTTGGCCGGGTGCAACGCCGCGTTCCTCGAGCGCCAGATGAAGCTGATGCCGTGCCATGGTCCCAAGTGGGGGCAAGATGAGCGGAAGCGCGCTCAGCTCGTCGACCCCGATGGTGCGAGGCGCGAACGCGTGTCCCGCACGATGCGTGGATTCGACAAAGACGATGGGGTCGAGAAAAAGCGCCTGAGTTTCGAAGTGACGCGCGTCGAGTTTGCTGGCGTCGAAGTCGACGACCGCGATGTCGTAGCTCTCGGTGCGAAGGCTCGCCGCGAGGGTTTCCGCTTCGAGAACGCGCAACGACGGAAGCACGTCGCGCTGCGAAAGCGCGAAGGTCGACATGGCGCGGGGAAGAACACACATCGATGGTGCGAACGTTGCGCCAAGCCGCAACGACGTGCGCGACGGTTGATGCAAGCGCCTTGCTTCGTGTTCCGCGGCTTCGAACGCACGAACCGCGCGTCGTGCGGCGTCCCAGAACCGGTCCGCTTCCCGCGTCGGCGTGATTCCCTTGCGACCGCGGATGAAAAGTTCCGCGCCTACTTCGTCCTCAAGCTCCCGCACGCTCTGGCTAACCGCGGGTTGCGTGATGCCGAGGCGCACGGCCGCGGCCGTCATCGAGGAGCACTCGTAGACCGCAAGAAAGACGCGCAACCGTTCGATGTTCATCGCCGACTAGAATAAATGGTTGGTGGCCCTTAACAACGTTATATTTGCGTGAATGGGCGATTGATTGAT
>CAIQDA010000413.1 GCA_903870415.1 uncultured delta proteobacterium | reverse complement strand
TCCTCGGCCTCGTCGCCGTCGCGGTGTGGAACGACTACAAGTCGGCGGGCGATCTGGCGTCGCATGAAGCGGCCGCTCTCGGCGCTTTCTATGCCGATGTTTCGGGCCTCAAAGAGCCGGTGCGCACCGAGCTCCGTGCCCTGACGCGCGACTACGTGGACTACACGATCGACGTGGCGTGGCCCGCGCAGCAGCGAGGTGAAAACCCACTTCCCTCGAACGCGTACATGCGCAAAATTCGCGACGTTTTGCAGACCTACGAGCCTGCCACCGCCGGTCAGACCAACCTGCACGCCGAAGCCCTCGGAAAGATGAACGAGCTTCTCGAGCTTCGGCGCAAGCGCGTCGAGACGATTGGGACCGCGCTGCCAAACGAGGTGTGGGGCGTCATCCTCATCGGGGCCCTCGCGACCCTCGCGCTCACGTGGTTGATGCCGAACGAGAGCGTGTGGCTTCACGTCGCACTCGAGGTGCTCCTCGCCGTGTTCCTCGCTCTCTCGTTCTTCGTCATCGTGGCCTTCGACCGCCCGCTCATCGGGTCAACGTCCGTCGACGCGAGTCCGTACGTGCTCGTGCGCGATCGCGTCATCGCACCGGATCCGCCCGGGAACCACGCGGCGCCAATTCCGTAAAAAGCGCAGCCCTCAAGCGAGCCAATTCGCTTCACGAGTGCCCCGAATCGCGCGAGCCTTCGCGCATGGGACGAGCGTATCGAAACGTCGGTTGGGTCACGGTCGCGGCGCTGCTTATGGCGGGGTGCAGCGGTGAGGCGTCCATTGAAACGTCAAGCGAACCCCCGATCGACGGTGGCTCACCGTTTGTTGACGCGGGCGCATCCGATGCCGCGCTCTCAACAACGCCCACGTGGCCTGCTGGCACGCACGCCATCCTTCAAGCACTCGGCCCCACAAGCCTTCGTTTCTCGTGGCCCTCCGCCATCGACGACGGCGGCATCGTCGCGTACGCGGTGAGCGAAAACGGCCATGAGCTCGCGCGCGTCAACGGAAGCTCGCTCACCTACGACCTCGCGAACCTGACCGCGGGCACGCAAAAACGCCTCTCGGTCGTGGCCTACGACGGCGATGGAAACGCGTCGTCGTCGCTCGATGCGTCGGCAACCGTGCACGAGCCAACGCCCTCTGAGGTCGCACTCACTCCGGCGGGACTCGCGCCCTCCTTCGCCGCACGCACCTCGTTTCTCTGGACAGGTTCGGACCCGCTTCAGCGCGCGGTCGACGCCGCGGCCATCTCCGCCAAACGCGTCGTGGTGCTTCGTGGCCGTGTCACGGGCAGCTCGGGAACCGCTCTTGAGGGCGTTCGCGTTCGGGTGCTCGATCACAGCGAATTTGGCTACGCCGTCACACGGGAAGACGGCGCCTACGACTTCGCTACGAACGGCGGCGGGCCCATCTCCGTCGTCTTCGAAAAGAGCGACCACCTGCCCGGGCAACGGGCGATTCCTTCCCCGTGGAACGACTTCGTTGCCGTCGACGATGTGGTTTTGCTCGCGCGCGCGGCGGCCCAGGTGCCGGCGGTCACGGCGGCATCCTTGCAAAGTACAGCCATCGTTCCAGGCCCCGCCACGACGGATGCGCGCGGCACGCGAACCCCCGACGTGACCATCGAGCCGGGCACGACCATCACCGGCGTGAAGCCCGATGGTTCGACCGTTTCGTTGCCAAGCGCCACCGTTCGCCTGACCGAATACACGACGGGCGATCGCGGACTCCAGCAAATGCCCGGCACGCTGCCTGCCACGACCGCGTTCACGTATGCGATCGAACTCTCCGTGGACGAGGCGGACGCGATCGGCGCGACGACGGTGCGCTTCAGCAAGCCCGTGGCCTTCCACGTGGACAACTTTCTCAACTTCGTCAGCGGCGCGCCCATTCCCGTGGGCACATTTGACGCGGCGACCAACCGCTGGGTCGGCATGGACGCGGCGCGCGTCGTGAAGGTGGTCAGCGTCACGGGCGGGCTCGCGGACCTCGACCTCAACGGCGACGGAGCCGCTGACAACGCCGCGGCGCTGAGCGTTGATGGGTACACCGATGGCGAACGTCAGCAAATTGCCTCGCGTTTCAGCGTTGGCAAGACGCTCTGGCGCGCCCGCACCGATCACTTCACGCCGATGGACTGCAACATGGGCTGGACCTTGCCGAGCGATGCGACGAGGCCGAACGGGCGCGTGAGCGGTAAAGGATCGGACTCGACAGACGACTGCGATGCGAAGGGCAGCCGCATCGGATGTTTGAGCCAAAGCCTGCGCCAACGCGTTCCCATCGAGGGCACGGGCATGGCCCTCACCTACGCGAGCGAACGCGTGCCGGGCCGTCTCGATCCGCGCACGATCACGGTCACCGATGGCACCGCGCCGCCGGCGTCGGCAACCGCTGTTGAGCTGGATATTTCCGTCGCGGGACGCTCCTACCGCCGCAGCTACACGCCAGCCGCGAACCTCTCCTACGACCTGCTTTGGGACGGCCTCGACGCCTACGGACGACGCGCGACCGGCGACACGCGCGCAGAGGTTCGCATCGGCTTCTCGTACCCCGCCGCTTACACGCCGGGGACTGTCTGGGGCGGCATCGGCGTCTTCGACGTGAACGGAGCGACCTCATCGTCGCCAATCGGCACCGTGTGGCAGACCCAAGTCGCGACGCTTCGATCGGACGACGCGCGTCGGGAGAGCCTCGGCGGCTGGCTCCTGAGCGGCCACCATTCCCTCGATCCCGCAAGCCTGACGATGTACCTCGGCTCAGGCGATACGCTGCATCCAAAGGCCGCGGAACGCATCGTGACCGGAGGCCCAAACACGGTGCTGCTTCACCTTGGCGGCGGCACGGACGCGACGCGAGCGAGCGGCACCGCCTCGAACTACCTCGCCTTCACGAGGGGCTTTGCGTACGACGCCGAGGGCACGCTCTGGGACAGCCAGAACGGCCGCCTCACGCGCGTGACGTCTGACGGTGCGTGGGCCACTGTTCTCAAGACCACCGACGTCGGCGCTTACGCCTTCAACGAAATGGCGGTCGTCCCCGATGGTGGCGTCGTTCTCAGCGATTCCATGAACAGCGCCATCTACCGCTACGACGTGCGCACGGGACGCGGCACCCGTCTGACGCGCTTGATCACCGGCGCGCCCCAAGTGTGTCCGGTCGAAAACGTGCTTCTGAGCACGACGAGCATTCCCAACCCGGGCTCTCTCGTGGCCGCTCCCGACGGCACGCTCTTCGTTTGGTCGTCGATGTGCAAACGCATCTACCGCGTGGGAACCGACGGCCGCGTGAGCACATACGCGGGCAAAGACCGCGTGAGCTACTCGTGTGCAAACTACACAGGTACGTCCGCGGTTGGCTCCCTGTCGCGCGACTTGCCGCCCCTTCATTCGCTCGCGATGGATCGCGATGGAAGCCTCTACGCGTCGAGCAGCACGTGCAACGTCGTGTTCAAGCTGTCCCCGGACGGCACCATCGTCCGCTTCGCAGGCACCGCGGCCGGCGGGTATTCGGGCGACGGGCTCGCAACCAGCGTGAAAATTTTTTCACCGAGCTCGCTCGTCGTCGACGAAGATCAGGGG
>CAIQDA010000412.1 GCA_903870415.1 uncultured delta proteobacterium | reverse complement strand
TGGACCGCCATCTGGTCTCCGTCGAAGTCGGCGTTGAACGCCGTGCAAACGAGCGGGTGAAGCTGAATGGCCTTGCCTTCGATGAGGACCGGCTCGAACGCCTGAATGCCCAGGCGGTGAAGGGTCGGGGCGCGGTTCAGGAGAACCGGATGCTCCTTGATGACCTCGTCGAGAATGTCCCAAACCTCGGGACGCTCCTTCTCGACCATCTTCTTCGCGGCCTTGATGGTGTTCGTGAGGCCACGTTCTTCGAGCTTCGCGTAGATGAACGGCTTGAAGAGCTCGATCGCCATCTGCTTCGGCAGGCCGCACTGGTGCAGGCGCAGGATCGGGCCGACCACGATGACCGAACGGCCCGAGTAGTCGACGCGCTTGCCGAGAAGGTTCTGGCGGAAACGGCCTTGCTTGCCCTTGAGCATGTCGCTGAGCGACTTGAGCGGGCGCTTGTTTGGACCCGTGATGCTCTTGCCGCGACGACCGTTCTCGAAGAGAGCGTCCACGGCCTCTTGGAGCATGCGGCGCTCGTTGCGGATGATGATCTCCGGCGCGTTGAGCTCCTGGAGACGCTTCAGACGGTTGTTGCGGTTGATGACGCGGCGGTAGAGATCGTTGAGATCGCTCGTCGCGAATCGGCCACCGTCGAGAGGCACGAGCGGACGAAGGTCGGGAGGAAGCACCGGCAAAACCGTGAGCATCATCCACTCGGGGCGGTTGCCGCTTTCGCGGAACGCTTCGAGGACCTTGAGTCGCTTGATGACCTTCTTGCGCTTCGCTTCGCTCGACGCCTTCTTCATGTCCTCGCGGAGTTCTTCCGTGAGGCGATGCACGTCGATTTGCTTGAGAAGCTCGAGGACAGCTTCGCCGCCCATCTGCGCCTTGAACGAATCGTCGCCAACCTCGTCGAGAGCTTGGTTGTACTCGTCCTCGGTCAGGAGCTGCTTGTAGTCAAAGCCCGATTCCTTGGGCTCGGTGACGACGTAGGCTTCGCAATAAAGAACCTTATCGAGGTCCTTCATCGGCATGTCGAGAATCGCGCCGATGCGGCTCGGGAGGCTCTTAAGGAACCAGATGTGAGCGACAGGCGTTGCGAGCGTGATGTGACCCAGGCGTTCGCGACGAACCTTGCTCTGGATGACCTCAACACCGCACTTCTCACACACGATTCCACGGTGCTTCATGCGCTTGTATTTGCCGCAATTGCACTCGTAATCCTTCACGGGTCCGAAGATTTTGGCGCAAAAGAGGCCATCCTTCTCGGGCTTGAAGGTTCGGTAATTGATGGTCTCGGGCTTCTTGACCTCGCCGTGCGTCCACTCGCGGATCTTCTCGGGCGAAGCGAGCTTGATCTGAATGGCGGTGAAAGAACGGGGGTCCTTCGGCTTGTCGAAGAAGCTGAAAATATCACGCATCGTGGGGGCTCCGTAAAACCGGACCGGGCGGCGAAACTACAAGGCAAAAACAAAACGAGGGAAGAGGCCGTAAAGCCCCCTCCCCTCGCGACTACTCCTCAGCAGCAGCTCCGCGCGTGTCCTTCGGCTCGATGAGCTCGAAGTTCAAGCAGAGCGCCTGGAGTTCCTTGATGAGCACGTTGAAGCTCTCCGGGAGACCCGGCTCGAGCGCGCAATCGCCCTTCACGATCGACTCGTACATGCGCGTGCGGCCCATGACGTCGTCGGACTTGACCGTGAGGAACTCTTGCAGCGAATAGGCGGCACCGTAGGCCTCCATCGCCCAAACTTCCATTTCGCCGAGGCGCTGACCGCCAAACTGCGCCTTACCACCGAGCGGCTGCTGGGTGACGAGCGAGTATGGGCCGATCGAACGGGCGTGAATCTTGTCGTCGACAAGATGGTGAAGCTTGAGCATGTACATGATGCCCACGGTGACGTCCTGCTCGAACGGGTCGCCGGTGCGGCCGTCGAAGAGAACGGTCTGGCCCGAGTTCGGGAGCTTGACCTGGTCGAGAACCTTCTTGATTGCCTCTTCAGGAGCGCCGTCGAAGACAGGGCTCGCGAAGTGCAGACCGCCGGTGAGCTTGCGCGCAAGGCGGAGAAGATCGTCGTCCTCAAGGGCGTCGAGCCAGGACTTCAGCTTGGCTTCGTCGCCAAGGATCGGCTGGAGCTTCTCGCGAAGCGCCTTGGCCGAGAAGTTCTTCTCGAGCATGTCTTGAATTTGGTTGCCGAGCTCGCGCGCACCCCAACCGAGGTGCGTTTCGAGGATCTGGCCGACGTTCATACGCGAAGGAACGCCGAGTGGATTCAGGACGATGTCGACCGGACGACCGTCGGCAAGGTACGGGAGGTCCTCTTCCGGAAGAATCCGGGAGACGACGCCCTTGTTGCCGTGACGGCCGGCCATCTTGTCGCCAACCTGAAGCTTACGCTTGATGGCGATGTAGACCTTGACCATCTTGATGACGCCAGGCGGCAGTTCGTCGCCCTTGGTCATACGGTCGATTTTGTCGACGAAGTACTGCAAACGGGAATGAAGCGTGGCCTCAAGTCCGTCGAGGCGCTGGGCCACGGACTCAATGCCGTCGACCGGAAGCGCGCGCCAGTACTTCCAAGGAAGGGCTTCGAAAAACTCCTCCGTGATGACATCGCCCTTCTTCAAACGCTGGTTTCCCGCGTCGTCGACGAGCTTGCCGGTGGCCGTCTTGCCGACGACGACCTTCTGCACTTGGCCCTTGACCGCGCTTCGCAGGATGTCGGCTTCTTCGTCACGCATGCGCTCGAGGCGAATGCGCTCGGCGTTTTCGATTTGAAGAGCGCGCTCGTCCTTGTCCTGGCCCTTACGGCTGAACACGCGTGCGTTGATGACGATGCCGCCAACGCCTGGTGGAACGCGGAGCGAGGTGTCGCGCACATCGCCGGCCTTTTCGCCGAAGATGGCTCGCAGGAGTTTCTCTTCTGGCGTCAGCTGAGTCTCGCCCTTTGGCGTGATCTTGCCGACCAGAATGTCGCCCGACTTCACTTCAGCGCCGATGCGCACGATGCCGGATTCGTCGAGGTCCTTAAGGGCCTCTTCGCCGACGTTCGGAATGTCGCGGGTGACTTCTTCCTTGCCGAGCTTCGTGTCACGGGCAACGCACTCGTACTCCTCGATGTGAATCGAGGTGAAGACGTCGTCCTTGGCAATGCGCTCGGAGATGAGGATCGAGTCCTCGAAGTTGTAACCCTGCCACGGCATGAACGCGACGAGCACGTTGCGGCCGAGAGCAAGCTCACCCATGTCGCAGGAAGGTCCGTCCGCGAGGACATCGCCCTTCTTGACACGCTCGCCAGGACGCACGATCGGCTTCTGAGTGAAGCAGGTGCTCTGGTTCGAACGCTGGAACTTGTTGAGGACGTAAATGTCCGGAAGCGTATCGTCGCGACCGTCGACGCGGACCACGATGCGGTTGGCGTCGACCGAGTCGATCAAGCCGTCGTGACGAGCGAGGATGCACACGCCGCTGTCCTGCGCGAGACGAGCTTCGATGCCCGTGCCGACGAGTGGAGCGTCGCTGACGAGGAGCGGAACCGCCTGACGCTGCATGTTCGCACCCATGAGGGCGCGGTTGGCGTCGTCGTGCTCGAGGAACGGAACGAGCGCGGCGGCAACCGAAACCATCTGGTTCGGCGCGACGTCCATGAGCGCGATGTTCTCGGGCGGGACCATCTGGAATTCGCCGTTCTTACGGGCAGAAACCAAACCTTCCGTGTACTTTCCATCCTTGTCGCGCGGAGCAGATGCCTGCGCGATGTACTTGTTCTCTTCCTCGAGGGCTGAGAACCAGACGACCTTGTCCGTTACGCGCCCGTCGAAGACAAGGCGGTAAGGCGTCTCGACGAAGCCGTATTCGTTGACGCGCGCGTAGGACGCGAGCGACGCGATAAGACCGATATTCGGACCTTCAGGCGTTTCAATCGGGCAAATACGGCCGTAGTGCGTCGGGTGAACGTCGCGGACTTCGAAGCTCGCGCGCTCCCTCGTGAGACCGCCTGGGCCGAGCGCCGAAAGACGACGCTTGTGCGTGACCTCGGAGAGCGGGTTCGTCTGGTCCATGAACTGGGAGAGCTGCGACGACCCAAAGTACTCGCGAATGACCGCCGAAACGGGCTTCGAGTTGATAAGGTCGTGCGGCATGAGCGTGTCGAGCTCTTGCGACAGCGTCATACGCTCCTTGATGGCGCGCTCCATACGCTGAAGGCCAACACGGAACTGGTTCTCCATGAGCTCGCCGACCGCGCGCACACGGCGGTTGCCGAGGTGATCGATGTCGTCGCGCGAACCACGGCCGTTCTTCAACTCGATGAGATGACGAACGGTTTCCATGATGTCTTGCGGCGTCAGAACCTGCTGGTCGATGGACGGACGCTGGTCTTCGGCGGCTTGCGCGTAGAACTTGTAGTTCAGCTTGAGTCGGCCGACCTTGCTCAGGTCGTAGCGCTCAGGATTGAAGAACAAATTGTTGAAGTGGTCGTTGGCGCGCTCCTTCGTAGGAGGCTCGCCTGGACGCAGCTTCTTGTAGATGTCCATGATCGCTTCGTCGGCCGAACCGATGGAGCCCTTCTCCGCGACGATCGTGTCGCGAAGGTAAGGACCGACGTTCAAGCCGTCGATGAACAGGATCTTGAATTCTTTGATGCCCGCCTTGCGAATGCGGTCGAGCTTGTCTTCCGTGAGCACTTCGTTCACGGGAACCATGACCTCGCCTGTCTCCTCGTCGAAGACGTCGCCGGCCGTGATTTTCTCCTTGAGCTCGGAGACGTCGAGCGGAATCTGCTCGACCTTCAACTCGCGAAGCTTCTTGATGGAGAGCTTCGTGAACTTCGCGCCCTTCTTGACGACAACCGTGTCGCCCGCCTTGACGTCGCGCGTGGCGCGCTGTCCGGTGAGCTGGTCGTAATCAAGACGCTTGAAGATATTGCCGTCCACGTCGAAGACAATGGTCTCCGTCGTGTAGAAATAGTTCAGCAGCGACTGCGTGTCGTAACCGAGCGCGCGAAGGAGCACCGTCGCGAGCAGCTTGCGCCGGCGGTCGATGCGCACGTACAAGAGGTCCTTCGGGTCGAACTCGAAATCGAGCCACGAACCTCGGTACGGGATGATGCGGGCGCTGTAGAGCACCTTGCCGGACGAATGGGTCTTACCCTTGTCGTCGTCGAAGAACACGCCTGGGCTGCGGTGCAGCTGGCTTACGATAACCCGCTCGGCGCCGTTGATGATGAACGTGCCGGTTTCGGTCATGAGCGGGATCTCACCGAAGTAGACCTCCTGCTCCTTGATGTCGCGAACGATCTTTTCGTTCCCCGAGCCCGTGTTCTCGTAGATCATGAGCTGCGTGGTCACCTTGATAGGCGCCCCGAAGGTCATGCCACGCGCGCGGCACTCGTCGACATCGTACTTCGGCTTCTCCAAAGAGTAGCTCACGAAGACGAGTTCACTCATCCCGTTGAAGTCTTTGATTGGAAAAACGCTCCGGAAGACGGCCTGAAGGCCCACGTCTTCACGGGTGCCCGGCGGCACATCCGTTTGGAGGAACTTGTCGTAGGACGACTTCTGGATGTCGATGAGGTTAGGGACCTCAATCACTCGCTCGACGCGTCCGAGGTTCTTGCGAATTCGGAAGTTCGACTGGATGACGTTCGCCATCGGCTCTCCTGCAGACGTGCGTGCCAGCTTATTGGGCTGCCCGCGGGTTCAATCAAGGACTTGGTCCGCCTAATCGGCTCGGACCATCAAGCAAAGGAATAAGAATCTCAGCGCGAAAAGGGCAAGGGTGGCCGCATGACCACCCCGCCCTCTTCGGCGAATGAAACGCAAGGTTTCATTGCATCGAGCACTACTTGAGCTCGACCTTAGCGCCGGCGTCTTCAAGCTTCTTCTTGAGCTCTTCGGCCTCGGCCTTCGAGATGCCTTCCTTGACGGACTTAGGCGCGCTCTCGACGAGGTCCTTGGCTTCCTTGAGGCCAAGACCGGTGACTTCGCGGACGACCTTGATCACGTTGATCTTGGTTGGGCCAGCGTCCTTGAGTTCAACGGTGAACTCGGTCTTCTCTTCGACGACAGCGGCAGGAGCCGCGGCGGCTGGGCCGGCTGCCATCGCGATTGGAGCGGCCTTGACGCCCCACTTGTCTTCGAGGCTCTTGATGAGGTCGGCCATCTGGATGACCGGCATGTTGGAAAGGAAGTCGACAACCTGTTCGCGGGTGATCTCGCTCATGGTGATTCTCCGTATTCGATCGAAACTTGCAAAAACTGGGGTAAGGAAACCGGGGACTCAGGCCCCTTCGGCCTCGCGCTTTTTGGCGTCGAGGAGGTAGGCAAAGTTCTGTGCCGGTGCCTGGAGCAGGGCGACGAACTGCTGAAGCGGTGCTTGCATGGTGGCGAGGAGCATCGAGCGGAGCTCGTCCTTGCCAGGCATGTTCGCCAGCTGGTCTTCGACGCTCTTGGCATCGAGAACCTGCCCATCGATCAGCGCTCCCTTGATGGTGAGCTTGTCGCCTTGGGCCGTCTTGCGGAAGGCCTTGACGACCTTCGCCGCCGCGCTTGGGTCGTCGTAAGTCCAAGCAACCCCCGTCATACCGACGAGAATTTTCTTGAGGCTTTCGCTGCCCTTGGCGTTCTTCGTCGCTTGCTTGACGAAGGTGTTCTTGACGACTTTGTATTCAACGCCGGCGGTGCGAAACTGCTCGCGAAGAGCGGTGACAGCACTGACGGGAAGACCCTTGAAGTCGAGGAACACGGCAGACGTCATCTTCTCGAACTTCGAGTTGATGGCGCCAATTTGCACGGATTTAGCGGTGCGATCCATGGATCAGGTCTCCTCCGTGATGCCCATGAAGCGGGCGGGGTCCACCTTCAAACCAGGACCCATGGTCGAGGAGACGGTGATGCTGCGAAGGTACGTGCCCTTCGCGGTCGCCGGCTTCTGTCGCACGAGCTGCTGGATGAGCGCCGTCGCGTTTTCCGCGAGGGCCTTCTCATCGAAGGAGCACTTGCCGATACGCGCATGAACGATGCCGGCCTTTTCGACGCGGTATTCGATCTTGCCACCCTTGGCCTCGCGGACTGCCTGCGCGACGTCGAACGTAACCGTTCCAACCTTCGGGTTAGGCATGAGACCACGGGGACCAAGGACGCGGCCGAGCTTACCAACCTGGCCCATCATGTCGGGAGTGGCAATGACGCGGTCGAAGTCGAGGAAGCCCTCGAGAACCTTCGAAACCATTTCATCGCTGCCCACGAAATCGGCACCGGCGGCACGCGCCTCCGCTTCCTTGTCGCCTTTTGCGAAGACGAGAACTTTGACAGTCTGGCCGGTGCCGTTGGGGAGCACGAGAGCGCCACGAACCATTTGGTCCGCGTGCTTCGGGTTCACACCAAGCCGCACCGCGACGTCGACGGTTTCGTCGAACTTCGCGAACTTCACCTTGCCAACGAGGGCACAGGCTTCTTCGATCGTGTATTTGCGGGACGGGTCGACGAGCGAGTCGACCTTAACGCGGTTCTTCGGCACTTTCGCCATTCTTCCTCTCTGCGACTGTTGCCTACCACCCTGACGCGGTGGTCAATCGCCGGCGATATTTCGCCGGTTCTGAAGCCCCGCGCGAACGCGGAACAACAAAAGTTTTTTCAGACGATATCGATACCCATCGACTTGGCCGTGCCCTTCACGGTCCGAATCGCGGCTTCGATGTTCGTCGTGTTCATATCGCCAATTTTTTGCTTGGCAATTTCAGCGACCTGCGCGTTTGACAGCGTGGCGACCTTCGTCTTGTTCGGTTCTTTCGAGCCCGAACCTGGCTTCTTCTGGGTCGCTAGCCCCGCTGCCTTCTTCAGCAGAACGCTGACCGGCGGAGTCTTCACGATGAACGTGAAGCTGCGGTCCGAGAACACCGTGAGGAGAACCGGGAAGATCATGTCACTTCCGGCAGTCTTCGCGTTGAACTCCTTGCAGAAGCCCATAATGTTGATGCCATAGGGGCCGAGTGCCGGACCGACTGGCGGCGCGGGGGTAGCCTTACCGGCGGGGAGCTGAAGCTTAACCTGACCAACGACTTTTTTCATCGACTTACCTGGCTCCTACGAGGGGGGCTCCCTTTGGATTCTTCGGGGGCGTTCGTAGTCCTTACGCGAGGCTCCGCGGGACGCGCGTGCCTAGCGGAGCGCAACCCGCGGTGCAACAGAAAACTACAACCGCCCTATGCTCGCTTGTCGATTTTGGCGACCTGCGAGAATTCGAGCTCGATCGGCGTGGCGCGTCCGAAGATCGACACCTTCACCTTCAGGCGCTGTTTGTCGACGTTTACCTCTTCGACATTGCCTGAGAAATTCGCGAACGCTCCGTCCGTGACCTTGATCTCGTCGCCAACCGCGAAATTGACCTTCGGCTTTGGACGCACAACGCCCTCTTCCATCACGCGACGAACGGCGTTCACCTCGGACTCACGCATTTCGCGTGGCTTTTGGTTCCCGACGATGCCGGTGACTTTTGGCGTGTTCTTGACGACGTGCCAGAGTTCTTCGTTGAACTCCATCTGCACGAAGACGTAGCCCGGGTAAGAGCTGCGCTGACGCACGCGCTGCTTCCCATCGGACTTGACCTCG
This sequence comes from uncultured delta proteobacterium, assembly GCA_903870415.1. GTDB lineage: Bacteria > Myxococcota_A > Polyangia > Polyangiales > Polyangiaceae > CAIQDA01. Next base: position 1,117 of record CAIQDA010000412.1, on the reverse strand, counting down.
GTGACCGATTCAGTCGGGATGAGAATCTCCCCCATGAAGGACTCCATGTTGTGGTCCTTCACGCGCTGGTAGATGTTCTCACGAACCTTCTTCTCGTATCCCGAGTAGGTCTGGATGACGTACCACTTCTTCGACGACATGGAGCTCTCCGAGGAGGCGTGGGGGGGGAGCGCGGATTGAATCACGCGCCGTACACCAGATTCGTCAGGAAGCGCCAAAGCGCGTCCATCAGGGCGAAGAAGACGGTGGCGAGGACGGTCGTGCTGACCACGACGACCGTCGAGCGGCCTACGTCGTCCTTGCTGGGCCAAGAGACTTGTCCAAGCTCCGTTGCGACCTCTTCGATGAGGCTACGCACCTGCTCCTGCTTCCAGGCCCACAGGGCGGCACCAATCGCGACCGCGGCGGAGATGGCAATGGCGACTTCTTCGCGCGGCTCGCCCACGACGGGCTTCCACTGCGAGAGGCGATACCAGCCGACTCGAATCGCCTTATCGACGACGAAGGCGACGAGGATCGCGCACGCGAAGTACGCGGCGAAGACGAAGCGCTGAAGCCCAAGCTGGACGGGCGTCTCGGGCGAATCGCTGCCGTCGTCGCTGCCGGCGTCGCTGGCTTCGCGAGATCGGCCCGAAGGCACTTGGCCATCGAGCTCGTCGCTACCGGGTTCTTGGGTTTCGTTCGTCATGAGAAGACTTGCAGGGGCTGGGGGGCTCGAACCCACGACCTGCGGATTTGGAATCCGCTGCTCTACCAGCTGAGCTAAACCCCTAGATAAGCGTGAGCCTTAGCGAGCTTCGCGGTGAAGCGTGTGGCGCGCACAGGTCACACAAAACTTTTTGAGTTCGAGGGGACCGGGAGCTTCGGGCTTCCGGCTCGACTTGTAGCCGCGCGTGCCGCACTCGGTGCAGACGAGACTGATTGGGACACGCGTGGCCATGGTCGAGATACGTCGCGCTTCCTCCCGAAGGTCGGAGGCGCGATGCCTTCAAAGTCAGACGAGGATCTTGGTAACAATACCGGCGCCGACCGTACGGCCGCCTTCGCGAATCGCGAATCGCATCTTTTCTTCGATGCCGACCGGCGTCTGGAGCTCCACCGTCATGGTGACGTTGTC
>CAIQDA010000411.1 GCA_903870415.1 uncultured delta proteobacterium | reverse complement strand
TCTTCGCAGGGGCCCGTCGTGTTGAAGTACTTCGGGAGCTTCGGGTAAACGAGCTTCACGACCATGGCGCGAGGCTCTAGCACGGCTGGCGATTGACTCGCAGCGAGGTGCTTTCCTCGGCAATCGCGCGGCCGTGACGCTCGCCGCATGCGTGAGTTTCGCGGCGCTGGCGCACGAAGCGAAGGCACGCGGCGTGCGATTCGCTTGTGGCGACGAACAAAGCCGACGACGGGCTCTACACGTCGAGTGGCCAAAGCGAGTGCGACGACCTCCAGGAATGGATCGCCTGCTTCACGGCGCAGCGGCGGTTGTGACCCACGTTCGAAGGTCTTCCATGACGCGGTCAGCGTCCTGCCGTGAGGAAAAACGCGCCCAAACCAGATAACGAATGCCGTCCTCGGTGACGCTCACGTCCACGACATGATCGCGCTTGAGGCGCGTGCCCAGTTTGCCGACGCCGCAGCGCAGCGCATGTTCGAGCGCAGCGCGCGTCACCCCGGGGGCCGGATGAATTTCGAGACGCACGCCATCGGCGTGGGGAGGTTTTGGCGTGCGTTCGTCGAGTCGCGACGACTCCCAGAGCGTGACCTGCTCGATGGGCGCAGCCACGTCGGCCACGTCACCGCACGCGATGGGCGACGATGCAGGCGAGCGAGCGCACGCGGAGACGCCAAGAAGCGGAGCAAGACAGGAAAGCAAAGCAAGTGCTCGGATGTGCATGCGTCGAGCCTTCGCTGCGCGTCGCAAAGGAGCCACGGGAAGATTCTTTTGTTCCGGTGCGGCGTGGTGATTTCCACGGCAATCGCGCGGCCGTGATGCATGCACTCTGCAATGGTTTGATGTTTCGTTCAGTTTTGCTGCGCTCGATGGCTGTCCTCCGCCGAGTCCCTCGCATTCATCCGGCAGTGCGCTGAGAACCGTCGCGTGGTCTTCTCGTCCCACGTCGACGCGCGCCTGTGCCCTTCGCGATGCGCACGGGTCTTCAGGTGGTCGGACTTGTGCCGCTGTCTGGTGCATTTTACACGCGACGTTCGTCCACGGTCATCGCGCTCCACGCCGCTTCGAGTTCGGCCCACGTGCCGACTCGCCTTGCCTCCGGTAGCGACGCGACCAGCGTTTTGCCGTACGATTTGCTCGTCATGCGCCGGTCCAAGATGGCCACGATGCCCCGGTCGGTCTCGCGCCGGAGGAGCCGCCCGAAGCCTTGTTGAAGCGCGATGGCCGCGGTGGGCAAGGTGTATTCTGCAAACGAGTTGCCGCCGCGCTTGTCGATGGCGCGGCATCGGGCTTCGTGGAGCGGGTCGCTCGGCACGGGGAAGGGAATGCGGTCGATGACCACGAGGCGCAGCGCATCGCCGGGCACGTCCACGCCCTCCCAAAAACTTGCGGTGGCCACGAGCACCGCGTTGCCGTCGGCGCGAAAGCGATCGAGAAGCACATGCTTCGGCGACTCGCCTTGGACCAGCAAATGCTCTCGCGCCGTGGGCCTCAACGCGGACTCGAAGGTCCGGAGCGCGCGATGCGACGTGCACAGAATGAAGGCG
>CAIQDA010000410.1 GCA_903870415.1 uncultured delta proteobacterium | reverse complement strand
GCACCGGTCGCATTCACCCGCGCTTCGATCAAACGAACACCGCCACCGGTCGCCTCGCGTGCCACGATCCAAACCTGCAAAACGTGCCAATTCGCACGGAACTCGGTCGCAAAGTGCGCGACGCGTTCGTGGCGCGCCCGGGCAAGGTCATTCTCTCGGCCGACTACTCGCAGATCGAACTTCGCGTTCTCGCGCACCTCTCGGGTGACGAAGCCCTCATCGCCTCGTTCGCCAGCGGCATCGACATTCATCGCGCGACGGCGGCGAAGATGTACGGGGTCGACCCGGAGGCGATCACGACCGAGCAGCGGCGCAGCGCGAAGGCGATCAACTTCGGTGTCCTCTACGGCATGGGCGAATGGGCGCTCGGCAAGCAACTCGGCATCTCACGTGACGATGCGACACGCTTCATTGCGAGCTATTTCGCAGCATATCCGCGCGTTTTTGGCTGGCTCGACACGGTCATTGCGAAGGCCCGCGACGAGGGGCTCGTGCGCACGCTCGACGGGCGCGTGCGGTTCTTGCCAAACTTGCGATCGTCCAATCGCGTGTTGCGTTCTGAGGCCGAGCGCATGGCGAAGAACACGCCCATTCAGGGCACCTCCGCGGACATTTTGAAACGCGCCATGATCGCCATCGAAGCGAACCCGTCGCCGGGCGGTGAAATGGTTCTGACGGTGCACGACGAACTGGTCTTCGAGGTCGATGAAGGCGTGGCGAGCGCGGCGGCGAAGCATGTGAAGTACGTCATGGAAGGCGTGGTTTCGCTGCAAGTTCCGCTGGTCGTCGAGGCGGGTTTCGGACCGCATTGGGGCGCTGCGCACCACTGACCATCAGGTGCGAACGTTGACCGCGCCGTGTCCGAGCGACGCGGCAGGGGGACGCGGCGTCGGTGCTCCGAAACCCGGCGGACAGGTGGCACGAGCGGAAGGTTGTCGCCCCAGCGAAAGGGCTTGCACGCACGCGCCGTCGGGGAAACGGTGTGCTCATGCGCGCCCCCATCACGACGCTTTTTTCCGCCTTCGCCTTGGTCGCGCTGTCTGCGTGTTCGAGCTCGGGCGGTGACGATGAGTTGCAAATCGACGTGGATGCGGCCACGCCTCGGCGCGACGCAGGGTCTTCGATCGTGGTCGACGCCGGTGCGGAGCTCGACGCTGAAACCGTGCAGGATGCAAGCATCCCGGTCGTGACGCTCGATGCGGGGTCGGGACCATCGGTGGACGCGTCGGTGCCTTCGAGCGATTCGGGCACATTGGTTGACGCCGGTCACGCGGCCGATGCGACAGTCGTTGCCGATGCGGGCGGTCTCGTCCCGGATGCAGGTTCCGACGCGACGGTGGTGGTCGCCGATGCGGGGCGCGATGCAGGCGTGGCCGATGCGGGCGTGGCCGATGCGGGCGTGGCCGATGCGGGCACGGCGGTGGACTCGGGAACCGTGGGAGTCGGTGCAGTTTGCACGGGCGCTTCGTCCGATTGCCACATGGCCGCGGGGCTCACGGGCATCTGCTCAGGCGCGAGTCCATCGCCGTCGTGCATCGCGACGGGCTGCGCGATCACGACGCCCACAGCCGTCGAGTATTGCGACTCGGATCGAGGCGTTTGTTTGTCGGGGACCACGTCCAACTATTGCGTCCAGAAATGCGGCTTCACGAACAGCACGTCGGCGCCCACCGGGTGCACCGGAACAAACCGTTGCAACGCGTATGGCTTCAGCCGAGACGCCTCCAGCATCGTGTCGGGCGTAGGCTTTTGCCTGGGAGGATGTGCTTCGACCGCCGAGTGCCCGACCGGAACGTTGTGCCAAGTGGAAGAGGGCCTTTGCGTCTCTCCCGCTGCCTTCGTCACCTACACGCTCGCGGTCGGCTCCACGTGCACGGCCGGTACAACGACCACGTGCAATTGCATCGGGCACACGGGGGCCTCCGGCGTGTGCACCAAGGCCTGCGTGGTGGGGCGCGCGGCAACGTGCGCGAGCGGATTCACGTGCGCGTCCGACGTGCCAAAAACGTTCTCCGATGGCTCCGCGGCGTTCACGGCGCAGCCTTCCGGAACGGCGGGAAATTGCTATAAAAACTGCGTCTCAAACGCCAGCTGCCCGACCGGCACCTACTGCGACACGAACGACGTCGCGGGCATGGTTTGCAAGCCCAACCCGTGATGGCGTGACCGGGCGAGGTTGCGGTCACGGGCCGCTGCGCTCACGAACGGTGACGCGGCGACCGTCTGTAAACTGCACGTAACCTTCGCGGGCGCGTTCGTCGCAGCGAATGGTGAAGACGTGTTCACCGGGGCCGTCGCCGGTTACATGGAGTTCAAGCGTGCCGCTCAGAGGCGGAAGCTCTCGCTGTGCGGCTTGCGTGAGAAAACCCTCGAGCAAATGGGAAAAGCGGTCGCTCCCGCCCTCGACGCGCGTGACGGTTGTGCGAGGGACTTCGCCTTGCGCACCGAGCGCGTAACGGACGCGATGCACGCCAAGGGGCTCCGTCTGCCACGCCGCATCGGCACTGATGGCGATGAGAATGGCGCGCAGCGGAGTCGTCCCGAGCAACGTGGCAGGAGCGCCGGCCCTCTCGTTTTCGGCGGTGACGATGGGGTCCCGAACGACGCTTCGTTGCCCCGAGTCGGCAGGAAGGCGAGGCGCTGCGCTTGCCCGTTGGGCTAGTGGGCTCAACTCCGGGGAGGCAGGAAATGCGCTGATAAAATATCGAATCGACGCCCGTTCGGTACCGGCGGGTTGCGTGTCCGTCGCGGCGAGGTCACGCGCATCGATCGCCACAACGGTGCCTTCGAACGCGAAGGAGGTTGCCGTCTCGTGTTCGCTCACCGGAGCGGCGGGGGCGGGCGCCTTGTGCACAAACCACGCGAGCGCAACCGCATGCGCGAGCGTCGAGGCTGTGAGCGCGGCGCGATGCATAGGAGGAACCCTGGATCGCTTCGCTCCGAGCGGCAACGATGTTCCCCGGTGCTCGAGCTTCGCAGCAGGGAAAAAGCGAGGTAAGCTCCAAGCATATGTCCGCCTTCGCGACGCCGACGAACGCGGCTCGGGTGAGCGTCGTCGCGGGAACCTTCGTGCTCGCGGCGAAGGCCTTGGCGTGGCGGTGGACCGGGTCGGTGGCGCTCATGAGCGACGCGCTCGAGTCCATCGTGAACGTTGTCGCCGCCGGCCTCGTGGCGTGGGCGCTCGCATTTGCGAAGCAGCCTGCCGACGATGAGCATCCGTGGGGCCATGGCAAAGCGGAGTACTTCTCCGCGGGCGTCGAGGGCACGCTCGTGGTCGTTGCGGCGTTTGCCATTGTACGCGAAGCCATCGTGGCCTTGCGATTGCCTGGACTTCGCCTGGAGCTTGGCGCGGGGCTCGTTGTTTCGGTGCTCGCCTCGCTCGTGAATCTCGGCCTCGGCCTGTGGCTTCGACAGGTGGCACGCGTCAACGGGTCGCCGGCGATCCTTGCAGACAGCAAGCATGTGCTCGCCGACGTGGCGACCACCGGAGGCTCCCTTGTTGGCATCGCTCTCGCGAAGGCATCGGGTCTTCTTTGGCTCGATCCGCTCATCGCGATCGGCGTCGCGGTGCACCTTTTGAACGAAGGGGTGCACGTGGTTCGCGGCGCGGCGTCGGCGCTTCTCGACGAGTCGGCCGGCGTGGACGAGCTTGCGCGCCTAAGAGGCGTTTTGGACGCCGAATTGCTGCCTTCCGAGAGTTACCACGACCTTCGATCGCGCCGTGCGGGAGCGCGCCTTTTCGTCGAGATTCATCTCGTGGTCGCGGCGGAACTCACGGTCCTCGAGGCCCACGATCGCTGCGACCTGCTTGAGGCGGTGGTCGCCGCGGCGATGCCAGGAGCGGAGCTGACCGTGCACGTGGAGCCCGACGTCGAGCCGCATTCAAGTCCTTCGCCGAGCGCTCCATCGTCCTCGTGAGCGTGGCGGCGAGGCGGAGGCGGAGGCGGAGGCGGCGCGAAACGCGCGTTTGAAGGTCGCTCCGGTTTCAGCTTTCGAGCGCTGCGCTCGCGAGGCTTACGGCGTGGAGAAACGCTTGGATTCGCGCCTCACTCTTCTCGCCGCGCATCGCGCCCGGTTCCTCGATGCCGCTCGCGACGTCGACGCACCATGGGCGCACGGCGGCGATGGCCGCAGCCACGTTGCCCGCGTGGAGGCCGCCCGCGAGAGACACGCGACGTTCACGCGCGAGCGGAGCCGCAAGCGCGTAGCCCCACGTCTCGCCCGTTCCGCCCGCGAGTCCGGCTGCATTCGGAGGCGCGTCGAGAAGGATGTACTTTCCACCGAAAAGTCGCGCACGCACGACGTCGGCCTCGGAGCGCACGGCGATGGCCTTGTACGCGTGGGGCAAAAACGGCGTGAGAAAAGCCGGGCTTTCGTCGCCGTGGAGCTGCAAGCAATGAAGTCCCGCGTCGGCCTTGAGTTGGACAAGGTCGGCGGCGGCCATGTTGGCCACGACTCCGACGATGAGCGTTCGGGACCCGACCGCGGCGACGATGGCGCGCGCCAGGGCGGTGTCGATGCAGCGCTTCGTGCCGGGTACAAAATTGAGTCCGAGGGAGTCCGCACCGAGCGCGACGCATAGTTCGGCGTCGCGCACCGACGTGATGCCGCAGAGCTTGGTGCGAACGCGTGAGTCGCTCATCGAAGGGGGACGCCGTCGGCTTCGAGGTAGAGGCGCAGCGTAGGGCCGATCACCCGAGGCACCTCGCGAAGGTCGGAAATCGTCCGTGATCCGGTGAGCATGAGGAGTGCACGCAGTTCGCGCTCGATGCGGTCGAAGTAGCGATGCACGCCGCTCGCTCCTCCGTCGTAGAGCGCCTTGAGCACCGGTCGCGCGAAGCCTGCGAGGTGTGCGCCGAGAGCCAGTGCCCGCGCCACGTCCGTGCCCGTTTGGACGCCGCCGGTCGCGATGATGGTGTCGAAGCCAACGCTCTTCATCGCCATGACGCTTGCCGCGGTCGGAATGCCCCAGTCCCACAGCGCGTCGCCGAGGGCCTTGCCCGCATCGTCGCCGACCTGTTCCGCGCGCTTCGTCTCGACGCCGACCCAAGAGGTGCCGCCTGCACCGGAGACGTCCACGTGGCGAATCCCAGCCCGCGCGAGTTTTCGCCCCGTGCGCGACGAAAGGCCCGAGCCCGTTTCTTTCGCGATGACGGGAATGGGCAGGGAGCTCACCAACGCTTGGAGTGTGTCGATGCCGCGCGAAAAATCGCGATCGCCTTCGGGTTGAACGAGCTCCATCGCGGGGTTCAAATGAATGCAGAGTGCATCGGCACCCACGGCCTCGGCCACCGCGCGCACGTCGGCGACGCTCATGGACCGCGCTTGAACGAGGCCAAGGTTGCCGAACAGCAGCACGCTTGGCGCAACGTCGCGCACGCGGAAGGTCGCGGCGGTGTGTTCGCGCACCAGCATCGCGCGCTGGGAACCCAGGCCAAATGCATAGCCGCGCGCTTCGGCGACGGCGGCGAGCTCGCGGTTGACCCGGGCCGCTTCATCGGTCCCTCCGGTCATCGCCGCGATGAGGATCGGCGCACGCAACGTCTTGCCGAGCACCGTCGCGGAGAGGTCGAGATCCGCGTCGTCAAGCTCCGGCAAGGCGTCGTGGAGAAGCCTCACGTCGTCGAGGAGCGTCGTGAGGGAACGGAAACCCACGTCGCCGTGCGCGCAGAGCGTGAGGTGGTCTGTCTTACGGGTTCCGATGTCGCTCATGGGCTTTGCGCTGCCGCGGGCAGTGAAGGGATGCGTGAAAGGCGCGGGGAGAATGGCGCGCTGTCTTTGAGGTCTTCGTGCGTGCGTTTGCTCGTGAAGCGCTCGTAGCAGAGAAGGCTCGGTCACTTCTTTCGAAGCTCAAGCAGTCCCATGGGTTGCGCTCGCTGCGACGAATCTGGCCGTTCGTGCATCGGAGCGGCCAAGCGGTTGACGAACTTGCCGCATGTCCCTAGCCCGGCCTCGTGCCGCCCAAGGAATTGATGACCCCCGAGCCCCATGCGCCGCCATCGGCCGACGGTCCGCGCGCCGATGCCGTGACGCCCTCACGAGCGTTTGCCGAGCACCTCGATGGCGTGAAAACCGAAGTCGACCGCGCTCTCGCGAGGCGCCTTGAAGCGAATCGCGCGCGCGCCGCGCAGCTCGGAGGCGGGGACCTTGAGGCCGTGGCCGACTCGATGGGTTCCTTGGTTTTGCGCGGCGGAAAGCGTTTTAGGCCCGCGCTGTTGGTTGCCGCATTCGAGGCGGTCGGTGGCGAGGGTGGTGTTGAGGCGACACTCGGCGCTTGCGAGGCGCTCGAGCTTCTTCAGACCTACTTGCTCATTCACGACGACTGGATGGACGGGGACGATGTTCGTCGTGGCGGACCGTCGGTGCACGCGGCGTTGCGTAAGCATTTTGGCGAGCCGTTTCGCGGCGACACGTTTGCGATTCTCGCGGGCGATATGGCGTCGTCGATGGCCCAAGAAGCGCTCTTCAACGTCCGAGCAGCTCCCGGGTATGTGCTCGCCGCCGCGAGGGAATTCGCTAGGCTCCAGGTCGATGTGGTCTTCGGGCAAATGCTCGACGTGCAAGGAGCCGCCGAGAGCGACGGGCAGCTTGAGCGTATGCACGACCTGAAGACGGGCAGCTACACGGTGCGCGGGCCCTTGCGAATGGGGGCGGCGCTCGCCGGTGCGAACGCTGCGCAGCAAGCCTCGCTCGAGCAATTTGCGAAGCCGCTCGGGGTGGCGTTTCAGCTTCGCGACGACTTGCTCGGGACCTTCGGCGACCCTGAAAAAACAGGCAAATCCGACGCGAGCGACCTTCTTCAAGGAAAGCGCACGGCGCTCGTGGTCGAGGCGCAGAAGGACCCGGATGGCGCCGCCTTTCTCAACGCGGTGCTTGGCAACCCAGCGGCTTCGCGCGCGGACGTGGACGCGCTTCGCTCGTGGCTCGTGGCCAGCGGCGTGAAATTGCGGGTCGAAGGGCGTCTCGACGGTCTCTTGGTCGAAGCTTCGAAAGCTCTTGAGCAGGCAGACCTTCGATCCCATGGTAGGCGCGTCCTGCTCGGGGCCGTCGAAGCAATCGGCCGTCGCGAGGCGTGAGTTTCCTGGGAAATGGCATGACGGCACGAACGGCGAACGACGAACGCATCGGGCGAGCGGGCGGGAAGGTTATCCTCCTCGGCGAGCACGCCGTTGTTTACGGCGTTCCAGCGCTTGCCGTTGGCCTTGAGCGCGGCGTCGTGGCCCGGGTTGGTTCCGAGTGGGCGTCGGCGCACGAGCTCGAAATCGAGGGCTGGGGCGTTGTCGTCAGGCCCGACGACGGAACGGATCTGGGCAGTGCGTTCGCAGCGCTTTTGCAGGCGTCCGGCGAGCGCATTGTCGCGTGTCCACGACGCGTGCAGGTGCACGTCGACCTTCCACCGGGAGGCGGCGTGGGCTGTTCGGCGGCCATCGGTGTCGCGGTGGCACAAGCGCTCGACGGCACCGCGACCGCGGACCACGTGATGGATCGTGCGACGGCGTGGGAGCGTATTTTTCACGGAAACCCGTCGGGCATCGACGTCTCCGCGGCGGCAAACGGCGGGTGTTTGCGCTTTGTGCGCGGCGAAGGCATCACGGCGGTTCACGTCCAGCGTCCGCTCCACTTGGCCATTGGTGCAACGGGTCGCGCGTCGAGCACCAAGGTCATGGTCGAACAGGTTGCCGCGATGCACGCCGCGAGGCCCGCCGAGGTGCTCGAAATCTTCGGCGCGATTTCGGAACGCGTGCAGTCTGCAATTGATGCCGTTTCACAAGGAAATTTGCAGGTGCTCGGAGCGGACATGAACGCCAATCACGGGCAGCTGTCCGCCCTCGGCGTGTCGACCCCGGAGCTTGACGAACTCGTGTCGATCGCCCGGGGCGCGGGAGCTCTTGGGGCAAAACTCACGGGCGCGGGCGGCGGTGGCTGCGCGGTGGCCCTTGCGACGAGCGAAGCGCACGCCAAGGAGTTGGTCGCGCAATGGCAGCGCGCAGGCTTCGACGGGTGGACAAGTGCAAGTGCCGCGAGACAAACTGACGCGACGCGTCTATACCCCGTCGCAGTCGGCCTATGACGTTCAACGCTGCTTCCGCCGTAGCTCACCCGAACATCGCCCTCGCGAAGTACTGGGGAAAGCGCGACGGAGCTGGGAATTACCCCGCCGTTCCGAGTCTCTCGGTGACGCTCGACGGCATGGCCACGCGCACGACGCTGCGTTTTGACGAACGCTTGTCCGAAGACCGCTTCATTCTCGGCAACGAGCTTTTGATCGGTCGCCCGCTCGAGCGCCTCTCCCGTCTCGTCGACGAAGTGCGCCTCGCCGCCGGATTGACCACGCGTGTGAGCGTCGTGTCCGCGAATGACTTTCCAACGGCAAGCGGCCTCGCCTCGAGCGCATCGGGGTTCGCGGCACTCGCGCTTGCGGCGGTCACAGCAGCCGACCTTGCGTGGACCCCGGAGCAAGTCAGTAACCTGGCGCGCCGAGCCTCCGCGAGTGCAGCGCGTAGCGTATTCGGCGGGTTCGCTCGACTCGCGGCAGGTCCCATTGGCAGCGACGGTTCGGTCGCACTTGCCGCCGAGCCCGTGGCGGGACCGGACGCGATGCCCATGAAGGTCGTCGTCTGCGTTACCCACGAAGGTTCGAAGTCGGTCGCCAGCACCGATGGCATGCTTCGCACGATGGCCTCAAGCCCGTATTACGAGAGATGGCTGTCGTATGCGGTGGAGAACGAAGCAGCTCTCCATAAAGCGTTGCTCTCAGGAAATTTTCAGGAAGTTGGCGAACTCGCCGAGGCCAGTGCGCTCGCGATGCACGCGACAGCTCTTGCGTGCGGCGTCTCGTACTTCAATGGCGCGACGCTCGAGGCGCTCAAGCAGCTGCGACTTCTGCGCGACGCCGGCCTTGCGGTTTATGGCACCATCGACGCGGGACCGCACGTGAAGGTCCTCGTGCGTCCGGACCAAGAGCCGATTGTCACGCCGAAGCTCCGCGCGATTGCGGGCGTCGTGCGAACCATCGTCACCACCCCAGGCGGAGCTCCGAGCGTTGAGCGTTTGAAGAAGCCGTCATGACGATTCTAGCCCCTGGAAAATTGCTGCTCTCGGGCGCTTACGTGGTTCTCGACGGAGCCCCCGCGACGGTCCTTTCCGTGAGCCGCTATGCGCGCGCAAACGCCCTTCGCCGCGAAGCCCCGAAGGCCGCGGAAGTGTTGCGGGCATACGGAAAGAAATCTGCGCCCCAGCTCACGCTCACGGACCTGAGCGACGGCCAACGCAAACTCGGTCTCGGGTCGAGCGCCGCGGGGCTCGTGGCATGTCTCGCTGCCGACGCCTACGAGGCGGGGCAAGATCTCGAAGACCGCACCTACCGCAAGGCGCTGTTCGAGAAGGCGTTCGAGATTCACCGCGAGGTGCAACGCGGCGGAAGCGGTTTCGACATCGCGGCCGCGGTTTGGGGCGGGTTTTTTCGATACGAGCTTCACGGCGTCGGCAAGGCGCGCGTGACCGATCTGCTCTGGCCGGAAGGTCTGCGCCTCGAACTTTTTGGAACACGTACGAGCGCGCGCACGAGCGAGTTCATCGCGCAGGTGAATGCGTTTCGCGGAGCTCAGGCCGAAGAAGCGGGCGCGATGTTTGCGGCGTTGCGCCAAGCGGCCATTCGCGCGTCGGTGGCGTTTGGTGAAGGAAATATCCCTCACATTCTCGAGGCGCTCACGGCGGCTCGCGAGATTCTGGCGGCGATCGGCGAGGCGGCGGAGGTGCCGATCGTCCTGCCGCAGGTGCAGCGTCTCGGCGTGCGCGCATCCGATGAAGGCGCGGTCTTTTATCCCTCGGGCGCGGGAGGCGGCGACGTCTGCGTGCGCCTCGGCATCGAACCCGCAAGTGCTTCTTTTCTCGAGGCGGTGGCCGCCGAAGGCCTCGTTCCTCTCTCGATTGCTCCTGATGCCCTCGGAGTGCATGCCGCTCCGCCGGACTCGGAAGGTTGAACCCATGGCCCGCACGTCTCGCTTTCCTGGCTTCTACAAAATCACTGTCGCCGAGCGCCGCTCGCTCGTGAGCGAGTCGACAGGCGTGTCTGCGGAGCAAATGGCCCGCGCCTTCGACGACGGTGGGCTCAATCCTGAAGCGGCCGACAAGTTCGTCGAGAACGTCCTCGGGGTTTACGCATTGCCTCTTGGGGTTGCGCTCAATGTTCGCGTGAATGGACACGACCACGTGGTGCCGATGGTCGTCGAAGAGCCGAGCGTGGTTGCCGCGGCGTCGAACGCAGCCAAAATGGTGCGTGCCGGCGGCGGTTTCCACGTGGAGATCGACGAGCCGATCATGATCAGCCAGGTGCAGCTCATCGAAGTCGAAGACCTGGAGAGCGGCCCGCAAGCGATCCTCGTGCGCAAGAGCGAACTCATCGCGCAGGCGAACAAGTGCATTCCCGGTCTCGTGCAACGCGGCGGCGGCGTGCGTGACCTCGAGGTGCGACGCATCGGTACGCCGGACGACCGCATGCTCGTCGTTCACTTCCTTGTAGACTGCAGGGATGCCATGGGCGCGAACCTCGTCAACACCGTGGCCGAGGCCATGAGTGGCGAGCTTGCGCGACTGGTTCGCGGGCGTGCTGGCTTGCGAATTCTCTCAAACTTGTGCGACCGCCGATGCGTGCGCGTGACGTGTCGCGTGCCGGTCGACGAGCTGGCGACCGACGACATGCAGGGGCCCGAGGTGGCCGACGGCATTGTGAACGCGAGCCGATTCGCCGAGCTCGATCCGTACCGCGCAGCCACGCACAACAAGGGCATCATGAACGGCGTCGACGCGGTCGTGATCGCGACGGGCAACGATTGGCGCGCGGTCGAGGCCGGGGCGCATGCGTTCGCCGCTCGCGACGGCGTCTACAAGCCGCTTGCGGTGTGGCGTCGCGAAGGTGCCGTGCTCGTCGGGAAGCTCGAAATGCCCATGGCGCTCGGAACCGTTGGCGGCACCCTTCGCGTGCATCCTGCTGCGCGTCTCGCACTCGAAATGCTTGCGGTTTCCCACGCCGGTGAACTTGCAGCCCTTGCGGCGAGCGTGGGTCTCGCGTCGAATCTCGCGGCGGTGCGAGCCCTCGCGACGGACGGCATTCAGCGGGGCCACATGGCGCTTCATGCGCGAAGTGTCGCCGTGGCTGCGGGCGCTCTCGGGCACGACGTCGAGCGCGTGGCCGCATGCATCGTCGAGGCACGCGACATCACCGTTGAAGGCGCCAAGCGAGCCTTGGACCTGCTGCGCAAGTCCGACATCGCCCAATTGGCTTCGGACGGGCTCACACGCGACCGGCGCGCAGACGACGCCTGACGGCAACGGAAAGTTCGTCTATAAAAACGGCGTGAAAGAGCGCGACTCGAAGCCAGCGACATCGCGTGTGGACGTCTCCGAGGTGCTCGGCGTGTTGCACGATGTATCGAACGCCCTCACGGTGATTCTCGGGTGGGTAGGCGCGGCCCGTGCGCCATCGGCTCCTCGTGACCTCGTGGACGACGCGCTGAGCGTCATCGAACGGCGTGCGCGCATGGCCCGCGATATGGCCCGAGAAGCCCTCGGCGCGGAGGGCGTCGAAGTCGACGGACTCGCACGCATGCAGGCGGTTGACGGCATCGTCGCGGAACTTTTGAAGGCGCTCTCGCAAGAGGCCACGAAGGGGAACGTGAGCCTGCGCGTGGAGCGACGAGGTCCGAACGTGACCATCCTTCAGGCGGCGGCGGCGACGCAGGTCTTGACGAACTTGCTCCTCAACGCGATCGCGTTCTCACCCGATTCGTCGACGGTCACGCTCGATGTCGACACGTCGCGCGGTACTGCAAATTTCCGCGTTTCCGATGAGGGTCCGGGCATCGAGTCGAGTCGCCGCGCGACGCTTTTCTCGGGTGGTGCGAGCACGCGTCCTGGCGGGGCGGGGGTGGGCCTTCGTCACGCGCATGCGCTCGCGTCGGCATGTGGTGGCTCGCTCGCGATTGTCGACGCTCACCCTCCGGGCGCGCACTTCGAGCTCGGTTGGCCTTGCATGCAGGGTACACCTTTGCCCGTGAGGCCTTCGCTGCGCCGACTTCCGCTCTTCGCGGGACGCACGTTTGTGGTGTGCGACGACGACCACGACGTTGCGGAGCTCCTTTCCACCGGCCTTGAAGCGCGAGGCGCCGACGTGGTCATCGCGTCGACGGGCAGCGCGCTCTTGAACGTGTTGCGGGAACACAAGCAGATCGACGCGGTGCTTCTCGATCGAAGCCCCGTCGCCGAGCAGCTTGTCCCCGTCGTGGACGCGCTCGCGTCGCACCCGTCGCGCCCGGCGGTGCTCGTGATCACCGGTGCGGCGGAGGGGCTCGGTGTGGAGCTGGCGTCGGTGCGATCGCTCATGCTGCGCAAGCCGTTCGAAATGGGCGACGTGATCGAGGGGCTCGCGGTCGTCCTGGGCGGTACAACCGACGGACCGATGTCGAAATAGCGTTGACACGTTGCCGGTGCTGGGGCACATTGCGCCTCCCAACACCACGCGAAGGTGGCGGAATGGCAGACGCACTAGCTTGAGGTGCTAGCGGGGCGACCCGTGGGGGTTCAAGTCCCCCCCTTCGCACGACGTTGACAGACCGATGGAGCTCCGGCCCCGTCGGTCTTTTTTTTGCCGCGAGGCCACGCGTTTTCAAAGGAATCGCAGCCGATTCGAACCGCAGGCTGCGACGCGCTCGTGCACGAGGGCGACCGTGCGAGGAACCCTCGCCGGTTCACCGACGCCAACGACTGCTTACGCCGCCTATCAGTCGTCGTCGCGGCCCGCTGCCGGCCGAACGTCGAGGCGGGCTTTGATCTCGCGCTCGAGGGCAGGCGAAAGCTTCGAGAACGGCTTGCCGCCCATGACGCGCCGCATTTGCGCATCGAAGCGCGGGTCCGCGTCCATCTGGGGTTCGGGCCACAGCATCGAGAGCGTGTGCTCGGCGGCCGTCGTTTGAGCTCCGCACGCCTGCTTCCACTGGCGGTGCGTGACCTCGTAGGGCGTGAAGTCGGGCACGTTGGAAAACGAGTCAAAGGGCAGGGCCGCGTCCGCGACGACGCGGTTCGGGTACGGCTTGCCGAAGAGGTGCGCGATGATTTTGTGCACCGAGGACACGTCGAGGTGCGTGTGAGAAACGAAGCCCCGCTTGACCCATGGCGACACGAGAAGGATCGGCGATCGATGCTGGTCCACGTGGTCTCCGCCGCTCGCAGGGTCGTCTTCGATGACGATGAGCAGCGTGCGTGCCCACTCGGGGGAGTGGCTGAGCGCGTCGGCCATCATGCCCGTGGCTTCGTCGTTCACGGCGCAATGCGTTTCGGGGCTCGCGCGGTTCGATGAAATTCCGCTCGTGTGATCGTTCGACAGCGTCATGAAGGCCACGTTGCCCACGTCGCAACGAAGGCGCATTCGTCCTGCGACATGGCAGCTTTTTTCCACGTCGGGGTAGCCCATCGACTGAATGAAACCGCCGGGGTAGTGCCGATCGGTTTTGCCGCCGCTCGCGGGCATGCCGACCGCTTCTCCGAAGATGTCATACGGAATCTGGTTCGCGGATAGCCAGCTGAAGAGTGACCCCTCGGCCGGTCGACCGCGCTCCGCGATGCCGCCGATGTCGAGGTCGCCGGTGCGCGACGAACGGCTGTATCCTGCAATCGGCCAATAGCGCTCGTTGAAGTCGCAGGTGCGGCCGTAGGTTGCCCACATGTGGCCGAGCGTCGAGATCTCCGCCGACGTGTAATAGTTGTCGCTCGACGAGAAGGTGCGCGCGAGCGATCGGGCGTTCTTCCAGATCGACTCCATTTCGGTTTTGTCGTCCTTCAGCGTGAGGCTCGCCATGCCCGCCATCCCTGGAAGGTCACCGAAGATCGCGTCGAACGTCTTGTTTTCCCGCAAGATCACCACGACGCGGTCGATGCGCTTCGACGGGCCGTCGGTGTTGGTCGGCGGGAGCGGAAAGTCCATCGCGGCTCCAGCGGGGCAGCTCACCTTTGGCGCACCCGTGAGCGCGTCGAGGTTTCGCAACGTCCTGAAGTTCGCTTCGCCGGCCACGAACGCTGCACTCGAGGTGTCGTCGACCCGCTGAATGCCGCCCGTGAGTCGCGTGTAAACTGCATCATCTTCGAAGTGACGGGCTTCGTTCGACCCGCCAATGCCGAGACCGCGAAGGCTCGAGACGAGCAAGTGTCCTTCGTCGTTGATGGCGACGTGCGAAGGCCACCAGAGCGTGTCAACACGGCCCGCCGGCGTAAGCCTTGGAGGCTGCGCGCCCGTCGCATCAAGAGCGACGTCGAAGGCTGCAAGGCGGCTGATTCCAGCCTCGGTGACGTAGAGGCGCTTCGTGGTGCTATCGAAGGCGACGCTCGTGGGCTCGGTGCCGATGCTCTCGCCCCGGGTCTCGATGGGAACCTCGTACGTCGCTCCGCTCACGCGGTCGCCGACGGTGAGTGAGTCGCCAAAGGCGTTTGCGACGACGAAGTAACGTTCGTCGACGAACGCGAGCGCCATGGGGCTTGCGGCCGTGCTGAACGAACGTCGCTTCACGGGGCCTGACGCCGTGAATTCGATCTCGACGACGCTCTTGGCGATGGTCAGCGGAACGTAAGCGAATCGGTCAGCGTCGACCCCTGGCGGAACGACCGGCGCGGCGTGTTCGCGCGAGCCAAGGTTGACGCGTCCTACGAGAGTTCCCGAGGTGGGCGACGCGTCGTCGACGTCGAAAAGGAGCGCTTCATCTTGGTGAATCGAACTCGCGAGGAGGCGCGTTCCGCCTGCGACGAGGGTCACGTCGGAGACAAACCATTCCGGAGATGCAGAGCGCACGGGTTGGTCTGGCACCGCAAGGCTGTGAACCGCGTCGCGGGTCAAGGCGCCTGTCGCTTCGTCGAGGGTCAGCGCGTCGAGCGTTCCTGAATTCGTTGCAACATACACGCGCCCTTGGCGGTACGCGATACCGCCCCCGAGCGTGGAGGGCGCGTCGTAGCGAATCGTGGACACCGTCGGGTCGCCGTTGCCGATGCGGGACGTGTCGATGGTCCGCACCGCGTGGGGACCGAAGCCCGTGTCGACGGTGAGTGCCCATCGGGTGCCCGGCACGACGACGACATTTTGAGTGGCGCCCTCCACGAGTTGCGCGTCGTGAAGCATGCTGAAAACGCCCGCGGGCTCGAGGCGATGGCCGTCGGGGAGCACATGGCGCCCGGCGTGGTCCGCGTCGGGGCCGGTTACCTTGAGGGCCTCGCCGGAGGGGAGCGTGCTCGTGCACTTGCCCGTGAGCGACGCGACGTCCGGAAAGGTCGACCCGTCCCATGCCGCGCAGTCCTCGGCGTGAGGCAGGCTGGCCCACGGTGCCATCGCTGGGCATGCATACGCGGCGACATCTTCCTTGCCGAGCGCCGGGCAATCGAGGCTCGATGACTTCGGCGCTTGGGCGAGCGTGTCGATGAGGTCGTAGTCCACGAACGGAGTGCCCGCGTCGCCCGGACCTGCGTCCAAGGAACTCGAAGGCGCGTCGGCGGAGGAACATGCCGCAAGGACGGCGAGAGGAAGCAGTCCGAGAAGGCGGCGCATCCCTGATGCATACCCGCAGTTTCTTCCGCGTACGATAACCTTGCGCGTATGCGTATGGGCGCATATAGATGAAAACCGTGCTCCACGCAGTCGCCCCACGGATTGAGCTTTACAAGCTCGTGTCCGAGCCCTCGAGGCTCAGGGTTCTTGCGGCGTGTGCAGAAGAAGAGCTGACCGTTGGCGAGCTTGCGGAGGCGCTCGGCGAGGGGCAGCCGAACGTGTCGCGGCATGCGTCTCAGCTTCGGCAGGCGGGGCTTCTGACCGCGCGGCGCGACGGCACACGAACGTTGCTTTCCTTCGACACGAAGGCGCTCGCCGACGCGGTGGTCCTCGACGCTCTCTCGAGTGGCCGTGCGCTTTGCCAAAGCGACGGCACCTCGCGCCGAATCATCGCCCTCGTCGAAGCGCGGGATCGTTCGTCCTCCGCTTACTTTTCCCAGCCGCGCCCCTCGTCGGTCGACACGCTCGTGCCGGAGGTGGCCCTTGCCATGCACCTCGTCGCGGCACTCGTTCCACGACGTGCGTTGGCGGTCGACGCAGGCACGGGTGACGGAGCGCTCGCCGCCGCTCTCGCTCAAGCGTTTGAACGGGTCATCGCGGTCGACAGGTCTGAGGCACAGCTCGCGGTTGCCCGTGAGCGCATGCGCAACCTCGGCGCGCTGAACGTCGAACTCATCGCGGGGGACGTGGCCGGCGAGTCGGTACGCAAGGCCGTTGGCGACGGTGCCGACGTGGTGTTTGCGAGCCGCATTCTGCATCACGCGGCGAAACCTGAGCGCTTTCTCAAGTCACTTCGACCGCTGCTTGTGCCGCGCGGACGACTCGTCATCCTCGACTACGCGCAGCACGACGATGAGGGCATGCGTGAGCATGGCGACGTGTGGCTTGGGTTCGATGCGGAAACCCTCGCCCGTGACTTGCGCCGCGCCGGTTTTGCTCCCCTGCGATCGGTGCCGCTTCCGAAGCCCGCGCACGGAGCCGGTCCCGACGCGCACCTCTCGTGGACCATCACCGTTGCGCGCCCTCACGACCGAGGCGCACGTGCGTCGGCGTGAGCGTCGCACGAAAAATTCTCAAAAGGTGCATGTTGCACCCATCTCGTCACGTATCAAAACTCAGGAAATCACCATGGACAATTACCGCGTCAAAGACATGAATCTCGCTGACTGGGGCCGCAAGGAAATCGGAATCGCCGAGAGCGAGATGCCCGGTCTGATGGCTCTCCGCGCCGAGTTCGGGGCGTCGAAGCCACTTGCTGGCGCGCGCGTCGCCGGCTGCCTCCACATGACCATCCAGACGGCCGTTCTCATCGAGACCCTCACGGCGCTCGGTGCCGAGGTGACGTGGACGAGCTGCAACATCTACTCGACGCAAGACCACGCGGCGGCCGCCATCGCGGCGACGGGCGTGCCCGTGTTCGCGTGGAAGGGCATGAGCGAGCCTGAGTACGAGGAGTGCCTCGAGGCGCAGATCTACGCGTTCAAGGGCGGCAAAGGCCCGAACATGATCCTCGACGACGGCGGCGATCTCACAGTTCACATCCACAACAAGCACGCGAACCTCTTCACGTGCGAAGACCCGATCCGCGGCCTCTCGGAAGAGACGACCACGGGCGTGCACCGCCTCTACGAGATGGCCGCCAAGGGCACGCTCAAGGTTCCGGCGATGAACGTGAACGACTCGGTCACCAAGTCGAAGTTCGACAACCTTTACGGTTGCCGCGAGTCGCTCGGCGACGGCCTCAAGCGCGCCACCGGCGTCATGTTCGCAGGCAAGACCGCGATCGTCGCGGGCTACGGCGACGTGGGCAAGGGTTCGGCGCAGTCGCTTCGCAGCCTCGGCGCACGCGTCATCATCACGGAGGTCGATCCGATCTGCGCGCTCCAAGCGTCGATGGAAGGCTACCAAGTCACCACGATGGAAGAGGCCGCTCCCCAGGCCGACATCATCGTCACCGCGACCGGCTGCATGGGCATCGTGCGCGCCGAGCACTTCCGCGCGCTCAAGGACGGCTGCATCCTCGCGAACATCGGTCACTTCGATTGCGAAATCGACGTGGCGTGGCTCGAGAAGAACCCGGAAATCAAGGAGATCAACATCAAGCCGCAGGTGGACCAGTTCGTGTTCCCCGACGGCCGCAAGATCCTGCTCCTTGCACGTGGTCGTCTCGTGAACCTCGGTTGCGCCAACGGCCACCCAAGCTTCGTCATGTCGAGCTCGTTCTCGAACCAGACCATCGCGCAGATCGAGCTCTGGAAGAACAGTGCAAACTACAAGGTTGGCGTCTTCACGCTGCCCAAGCTCCTCGACGAAAAGGTCGCGGCCCTTCACCTCGGCAAGCTCGGCGTGAAGCTCACGACGCTCACGGACGAGCAGTCGAAGTACCTCGGTGTGTCGCAGCAGGGCCCGTTCAAGCCCGAGCACTACCGCTACTAATTCAGGCGGAACCCGCGTGTACAAGCCGCTGGATCGAAAGGTCCAGCGGTTTTCGTTTGCGCGCCTATTGGGGGCGCGAGGCCGACGCCAAGATACGTGCATTCCACACGTTTGCAGCGTGCCGGGCCGAGGCGCTGAGTTTCCCCGATGGGCCGACGACGACCACGCCAGCCACGGCATTCGCGACGCCCCAGCACTCGGGCACCTGGGCCTCAAGGGTCGCGGCCCTGAGGCCATCTCGCACGAGAAATTCCTCGACGACGCTGATCACCCGCGCAAAGCGGGACGCGGCACGTACGAACGCTCCATCGCGAAAGGCGAGGGCGATGCCGCGGCAGGCTTCGATGACTTCGCGGCCTTCGTCGTCGGTCAGAAACGTGCAGATTCCATCTACCCGCACCTCGTCGTAGGGGCCAGGCGGCGCGGGCTTGGCGAAGTCTCCGACGCCAAAAAAGGGCGAAGGGACGAAGCCGATCGGCATGCCTTCCGTGATCGCGGAACGCTCGCGCGGAGTTGTCTCAATCGCGCCATCGATCGCACGCAACGCGTAGATGCCGGGGGCAGCGACAAGGCAGAAGCGATCGAACGCATGGAGAACGTCTGGGGATTCGCTGGCAAAACGAGCGCGATGGCCCTCGCGCAACACGACGCCGGCCTCGACCACGCGAACGAGCGTGTAGCTCACCGCAACGCCTCAACCTTGAGCTCGAGTTCGGCAAACTCGCGCGCAGCCTCGGAGCGCCACGTCACGCCACTGCCGGTGCCGTAGCGAAAAGGTTCGTTCGGCGTCATGCGAAACGCCGTGCGAATGAGCACCGACGCGACCGCCTTCGCTTGGTCTCGCACGACGAGCGTTCCGCAATACGGTCCACGCGGGCTTGCTTCGAGACGTTGCACAAGTTCGAGCGCCGTGCGCTTCGGTGCCCCGACGACGCTGCCCGCAGGGTGCATCGCGCAGAGGATATTTTCGAGCAAATAGCCGTGTGGAAGATCCGCGGCGACTCGGGCCACGGTCTGCAACGCATAGGGCAGGCGGACCAGGCGGCGCTCTTCCAGCACTCGAACGGTCTTCTCGAGCGCTTGCGTCGCGAGCTCGTGGCGCACGAGATCGGTGATCATCGCGAGCTCCGCGTCGTCTTTTTCGCTCGCGAGGAGTTCCTCTTCATCACCGAGCCTCGCGGTCCCTTTCATGGGCTCGCTCATGATGCGCGTTCCATCGATGCGAAACAGGCATTCGGGCGAGGCTCCGACGACCTCGAGACCGGATGGGAGACGCAGCCAGCACGCATACGGGGCGAGCCCTTGCCGCGTCAGTGCGCGAAAAATATCGCGGGCGCGCGAACCGCGAAGGGTCACGAAACGCGTGTAATTCGCCTGGTAAACCTCGCCGCGGTGGACCGCTTCGCGAATGGCCGCGACCGCGTCGTCGTAGCCGGTCGCATCGAGCGCGTCAGGAACGAGACCTCGGCCATCGCGAGGCGGGGGCGTGAGCACGTGCACGTCGCCGGTGAACCAATCGAGAGGTTCGCGGGCGGTCTCTTCGAAAGCCAGGAGCGCGAATGCCAGGTCGTCAGGCGAGTCGACGTCGCGCAGATTCGTGAGCGCGGTGATGCGCCCATCGCGGAAGGCCGGACCGAGAAGCGCAAAGGTCTCGCACGTGTCGAGGTCGTCGAAGTTCATGTGCCCGGCTCAGGGCGAAGAACCGCGGCCCGAACGAAGTCGCGAATCATCGCCTCGCCGCTCGGGGTCGCGAACGAATCCGGGTGAAATTGCAGGCCTAGAAAGGGCAGGTCCACGTGCTCCACGGCCATGATGGTGCCGTCTGCACCGCGCGCAACGAGGCGCAGCTCCGCGGGCAAAGGGTCGATGAGCGCGAGCGAGTGGTACCGCATCACCGTGGTCGTTCCTTCGAAATGAGGCAACAGGCGACTGGGTGCAAAGTGCACGGATGCACGAACGCCGTGGTGCGGCTCGACCTGCTGCAAGGTTGCACCGAAGTGAACGCCTATTGCCTGATGGCCGAGGCAGATGCCAAGCGTTGGGACTTCGCGCGCGGCGAGCGTGGCGACGATCGGAACGAGCCCCGCGTCGTGCGGGTTAAACGGTCCAGGGCCGATGACCGCCCAGCGCGGGGTTTCGTGCGCGAGAAAAGCCGCGGCGTCAGCCGGGCTCAAGACGAGGACGTTGCTTCGCGAAATGGGCATCGCCTCGAGCACGTTGAAGCTGAAGCTGTCGCCGTTCTCGACGAAGAGTGCGCGTTTCGTCACGAAGCTCCATCGCGCGCGAGCGTGAGAAGGACAGCTTTGAGGTGGCCAAATTCGCCCGGCGCCGTCGGGTAATCGATCGGGTCCGGCAGGTCCTTGAGCTGCGCCACGTTGCGCTCGGCGAGTTCCGCACCCTTGCGAACGAGCGAGCGAAAACGATCCGGCGTGATGCCTCGATGGTTCGTCGACGCAAGAAGGCGACCGCCGTTGCGAAGGAGAGGAAGCACCTGCGCGACGAGTTTTCCGTAGTCACTTGCAGCGGAAAAACGCGATGTTTTCGTCGTGGCGAAGCTCGGCGGGTCAAGGACGATGACGTCGAAGAGACCGAAGCGTCGCTTGAGTTCCGGAAGGAGGGAGAACACGTCGCCGACGACAAATTGGTCGTCTGCGGCCCCGAGGCGCTCGTTCGCCGTGAACATCTCTTCGCCGCGTTGAAGCGCTCCTGCGCTGGCGTCGACGGAGATGGTTCGCCATGCGCCGCCGATCGATGCGGCGAGGCTGAACCCGCTCGTGTACGCGAAGAGGTTGAGGACGCTGCCGCCGGACGCAAGTCCACGCACGCGGAGGCGATTGGCGCGCTGATCGAGGAAAATACCTGTCGAAAGGCCGTCGCCGAGGCGGACCGGAAGGATCATGCCCTCTTCGAGCACGGCGAAGTCACTCGGGTGCGCGTCTCCCGCAGCTGGCGTGCTGGGGGCGAGCCCAGCGGCTGTGGCGTCGACGATGACGCTGGCTTGTTTTGGTCTGCGCTTCGTATAGACGCCGACGAATCCGGCGCGATCGAGGGCTGCGATGACACGGCCGCGGCGCTCCTCGGTCCAGGTGCTGTCGTCTTCGTAAAACTGCGCGACCGCGTAGCCGCCGTAATGATCGACCGCGAGTTTTTGCAGGCCGTCTCCGGCTTCGTTGACGACGCGAAATGCAGTGGTTTGCCTGGGTTCGGCGCTCCACGCGAGAAATGCTCGAGCGAAGAGCGACCGCTCGATGGCGCGCTGGAGGAGAACCTTGTCGTCGTAGACGGCGTCCGTGTCGCGCTCGTCGAGGGCCGCGTCGAATTCGATCGGTGCAGGACTGTCGATGCGCACCGAACGGCCGGCGACGTCGGTGAAGGCGAGGCTTGCAGCGTGGAGCATGAGCCGCAACGAAGGCGCGGAGCCGTAGGAGCGGTCGCCGACGATAGGGGCGCCGACACTTGCAAGATGCACGCGTGCCTGGTGCGTTCGACCGGTTTCGAGCGTGACGTGCACGAGGACGCGATCGCCCAGCTCGCTGCGGCGCACGACGCGAACGTGGCTGACGGCTTTTTGGCCTTTTTTGTCGTGTTTGGTGGCGACTCGCATGCGCCCGCCGTGAGCGCCTTCGTCCTCGACGAGGGGGCTGTCGATGGTGATGCGGTCCGGGTGATCCCAGCGATCGACGACGGCGAGGTAGCCTTTTTCGAGCGTTCGCGTTTCGAACTGACGCGCAATGGTGCGGTTGGCGTCGGCACCGCCTGTGACGAAGAGGACGAGGCCGCTCGTGTCACGGTCGAGGCGCTGGTGCACGGCGAAGTGCTTGCCCTCGAAGTACTTTTCGGCGCGAAATACGAGGTCGTCGCGGCGCTCGTCGTCATGTGCCTGCACGGGAATACCCGCAGGCTTGTCGATGACCACGATGGCACCGTCGTCGTGGGCGACCCACGTGGGGTCGAAAAGCGGGAAGAGTTCGCGAGCCTGCGCCACTAAGCCTTCAGAGCACGAACGCGCCGGGGTCGCAGGGAAAGTCGGCAGGGAAGTCTTCGGTCTTGAGGGGCACACCGTACGCATACAGCGCGTTGACCGCCGGAAGGCTTCGGGCATCGCGTGGCGTTTGCTGAAAAAGACCGATGACGACGGCGCAGCGACCGCGTCGTTCTTCGGACATGGGCGCGTACCGAACGCGGGGATCGTCCTAGCGCCGCGTGCCGATTGGACGCGCCGGGCTGCCGCCTACGATGACGTTCGCTTCGACGTTGCGCGTGACGACCGCGCCCATACCGACGACCGCGCCGCGTGCGAGGGTGACGCCGTCGGTGATACCGGACCCAGCTCCAAGCCATACGTCGTCTGCGATACGTATGCCTCGGCTTGTTGTCCGTTGGTCGGCGATCGGTGATTCGCTCACGATGCCGTGGTTGAACGCGTAGATTGTGACGCCGGTCGCGATGCGCGCGCCTTTGCCCACGGTGATGCCTGCGGCCCCGCCGTCCATCGACACGCGTGCGTTAAGACTCACACCATCGCCGAGCGTGATGGGGCCGTGGAGAAAGCACCCGCTCGCGATGCAGACGCCGTGGCCAATGACGATGGGGCGCTTCGGTTCGGCGAAGAGCTTGGCGTCTGGCGCGATGAAGCAGTCGTCGCCGATCGTGATGCACTCGAGGGCGACGAGGCGCGCTTGAAGCTCCGCTTGCCACGCACGGATCGGATCACGAAGCTCGGGCTTAAGTCCTGCATAAAGCCAAGGCATCCACGCGAGACGCTCCTTGTGCTGCGCGAGGTAGTCCACCGTGGTGGGCACGAAGCGAGCGGTCATCCGACGAGGCCAAGGCGTGCGCCTGCGCCGTAAGCGCGGATGTGCCCGGACTCTTCAGCAACGTAGACGCCGCAGCGATCGTCGACGCGAAGCAGGTCTGGGACCACGTCGCACGCCACTTGACCGAGGCGCGCGCCGTCGTCGGGTCGGTACACGTCGACCTTCGTCGAGGGGATGAAGAGGGCGCCTGCGCGAAGGACGGGCTCGAGTCGTCGCGGGGGCGTTCCTTGATCGGCCAGATCGCTGCGGTGAGCGAAAACCTGGGTTCCCGTGCGTGCGTCGAGCGCGAGCAACGTGCCATCGGGCGCGTTCGCCACGATGCGTTCGTCGACGGCCACAACCGCCGTGCCAAGAGGAAGTGGAAACCCCGTCGTCCAACGAAGCTTGCAAGATGCACGGTCATAGCCAAAGAGGCGCAGGCCTTCGGGGACGCGCACGAGCACGATGCAGGCTGACGGCGTGAGCAGCGGAGCTTCGTCGATCGAGTAGAGGACCTCTTCGCCCTTGGGCGCGAGCTCGCTCGAGATGTCGCGATGAAGCGGCACGCGCGCGATGACCGCTCCGGAGAGCGCGTCTGTGAGGCGCAGCGTCGCGCGGGTTTCCCAACCACCCACGACGGAGGCCAGCGTTTCTCCGTGGACCGCGACGCCGGAGGAGAATCGGTGACGCTCGCGCACGCGCCAAACGATGTCGCCCGTGACGACGTCGATGGCCGTGAGAACCCCCGACCCGGTGGTGCTGTACGCAAGTCGCCCCGCGCGTTTGAGTCTCAGAATTCCTGAGTCGCCGAGCGGCAATCGCCAGCGGTGTTCGCCGGTGGCGAGGTCAACGGCGAGCAGATGCCGATCGCCGTCGGTCACGAGGAGCAAACGCGGAAGCCCGGGGCCACTCACGGTGACGCCGCCGAGGGGGCCGCCTGCACGAGGACGAACACGTGTGGAGACCCGCTCGTCACCGTCGCCGTCG